>JABCYU010000019.1 GCA_013290045.1 Methanobacteriota archaeon
ATATCTCCGTTTCCCCTCGTCACGTCGGTCGGAGCGCGAGACCCCCCAGCTCCGACACCCCGGAACCAGGCGGATCCGAAACCGCCTGCGCCCCGGATCGGGCATCTGCCCACATCGGGCTTTCGACGGGAGAATCGCCCCCTTCCGGAGTCGTGTGTCGATTACCTACCTCGAGTGCCCTGGGTGCCCGTAGGCTGGTATGTCTAGCGAGGCGCGCCCCCGCTCGACGAGCCGGTCCTCTCGGAACGCTGGACCGCACTGGACATTTCATGAAGGCCCAGTCGGGCCGATCGGGGGATGGCCTACCCTTCCAAGACCGGCGTCCCGCCGGGGGGCGATGGCGTTTGGCCCATTCCGCGAGGTCGCCCGTGGGCGTTCGCCGACTTTCAGGATGAGGGAGTCGATTCAGCGGGATGCCTCCGCCTTAGCCTCCTGAAGCTGGGTATGCTCGACGGCAACATCGTCGGGGTCGCGCTGGTGTCTCCGGCGGGACGACGAAATCGATCAGCGGGGCGCGAACGCGTCCCGGCCATCGTGCGGCGTCGCGGCGGCTCCCGGGTCAACGACGCGACCACACCTGAAACACCCTCGGCCCAGAGATGAGAGTGGTCGGATCCTTGGTGAACGCCGACAGGCTCGCGAGCGCCGCGTGAATCTCATCTACACTCCCATCTCCACCAGAAGCAATGGCTTCTGAAGCGAATTGGAGGGTGATTTCTGCCAGGGTCTTCAGATCCCCGCCCGAATGGATGGACTGGACCAACCTCAGGGTGGGCGCAGGTATACCGAGTCCTAGGAAGAGGGCGTACATCTTGCGCCCGATGATCGGGTCACCCCCGTGAGAGCGGAGCGTCTGGGGATAGATACGCCGGAAATACTCGAACCCCTCGTTGGCGGGTTCACAGAACCATCCGTCCGCGTCGATATCCTCGATGATGAGTAGTCCCGACGGCCGGACCGCGTCCCACATCCGCTTCAGCGATGCCCGAGGATCCCTCAGATGCTGCAGCAGGAATCTCGAATACACGACATCGAAAGAGCTCGGCTCGCTCCAATCGGCCGCGTCGCCTTCTCTGAAATGAACGTTTTGAAGGTTCTGCGCGCTAGCTTCGCGTCGAGCCAGCTCGAGCTTCACTTTGTCCATGTCGATCCCGACAACGCTGCCGGTGGGCCCGACGATTCTGGCGATCTCAAGCGAGACGGCCCCACCCCCGCATCCGATGTCAGCGCAATGCATCCCCGCCGCGAGGCCAGCCTGCTCGAACAGGGCCTTTGTGTCTGGCCAGCGGTCTCGGGCAAGCAGGAGCAGGCGGTCGTATCCCTCCCTTCCGCCCTTGAGCACGTAGCCCTGGTCCTTCCTTGGCACGGTTGTCTCCAGCTGGCGTTATGGTTTACTCCAAAAAAAACTCGTCGAGACGCCGACCGAAGTTCCGTTGTGATGGACAGGAAGCGATACCCCTCAGCTCGAACTCGCAGACCCCACCACGTCCCCCAGGGTCAAGAGTCACGTGATCGAGGGCATGCGGCCACTACCCTATGCGGCTGTCCGGGATTGCCGGGAGATTTCGGGTCCGCGGACATCCCGGGTCTACGACGCTCGACCGGCGGCTAAGCGAGCGGAAGATAGAGGATCGTCAGGAGCCCTTGCTGCTGGTCGGCAGCGTGATCCTCGGGTCGACAGATGAAAATCTCGCCTGGCGGGCCGTCGGGGCGACCGGACCGAGACTCTCCGACCTTCTGATGAAACGCTGCCCAGGAGGAGCCCAGTGAGGACAACGGCCCACGGACCACCCACCACGCGACCTTCCCCTGTACGCGGGTCCAGCTAGGCAGGATGCCCGTCTGAATGTCGCCGTTGGCGATAGGATCGAACTGCCTATGCGCGCCTTCGCAGAGGGACATGACATCGGGGCGAACCATCGAGAGGCATAACACCCCCCGATGGTCATGTCCCAAAGAGTACCCTCGACCACCCGTCGGGGCGCTCGACCAGACCCGGGAGGGTGAGAGAAGCGCTACGTATGCTCTGAACGATCGGCGCGAACGGCGATGACCCCGGCACCGCTTCGAACTTCCCTCGCAGCGGCTCGAAGGTTGGCTGTCACCAAGCAGCATCTTTCGGGCCAGCGCCCGAGGCGAGTTTCGGCCGAGCAAATCGTGAGAGCCGTTCGCGACTTGCCGTACCTGCAGTGGGATCCGGTCAGCGTGATCGCTCCCTCCCACCTTCTCTCTCTTTGGGCGCGAGTTGGGTCATTTCGACCTCAGGACTTCGAACGCCTGCTCTGGACCGAGAGGCGCCTTCTCCGGCATTGGATCCCCTTCGCTGGCGTCGTCGCCGCGGAGGACTATCCCATCTACTCCTCTCTGATGCGACGGTACCCCGAGTCCCTCTCCGACTCTTGGGGAGGGCAACGCGCCCGCGCCCGAGCTTTCCTGGCCAAGCACGGAGAACTTCGGCGGAGGGTTCTCTCCGACCTAAAGGGCGGTCCGTTGCATCTGAACGAGTTCCGGGACCATACCAGGGCCAAAAGGAATCCTGGAGAGTGGGAGGCGTCGAGTGCGGTCTCCGAGATGCTCTGGCATCTGCTGATGTCCGGCCAAGCGATGGTCGTTGGTCACGACGGCAACCAGAATCTCTGGGGGCTGCCCGACGACTTCCTTCCATCGTGGGTCAGCCGGGCGGTGCTCTCCGCCGACGAGGCCGACGCAGTGGCGGCCCAGCGATCCCTCCGAGGACTCGGGGTGGCGACCGCGCGGGAGGTCCACTACTACTTCATCCGGGGTTGCTACCGGGACATTCGATCGACCTTGGAGGCCTTGGTAGCCGATTCCCGGATCCACCGAGTGGTGATCGAGGGGCTGCCCGGAAGGCAGGAGCGGTTCGTCCATGAGGACGATGCGGCCCTGCTCGACGGGTTGGCGCGGGACGGATTTTCGCCTAGGGTGGCGGTGCTTCCCCCGTTCGACAACATGATCTACAACCAGACTCGAGGCAAACAGCTGTTCAACTTCGACTACGTCCGAGAGCAGTTTCTTCCGAAGGCGAAGCGTCGGTTCGGAATGTGGGTCCTTCCCATCCTGCGGGGGGAGCAGTTCATCGGGCGCTTGGACGCTCGCCTCGACAAGGAGAAGCGACGATTGCAGATTCACGCACTCTTCGCGGAGCCGGGGGCACCTACGGCGCCGGTCGTCGCCTCCGAGATTCGAGAGGAGGTCGATCGACTCGCGACGTTCCTTGGAGCCGATTCGGTGGTGTTCCCATCCAAGCTGCCGAGCATCTGGAGGGGCGGCCTCCGCTAACTTCCTCCAGCGCTCCGTCGGACTTCTGATCTCGGACGAGACCGTCGACGCATCGTTGGACCGCGGCAGCGTCGAGCTAGATCGAACGGAGGAGCGCCCTCGCACAGCCTCCCGCACTACCGATCTCCCTCACCGCCGATCCCGCCGAGATACCGCGCGGTTAAGGCCCATCGACGCAACGGGTCGTCAACCTGCCCAGCCGACGACCGGTTGGACGGGCACTTCTAGGAGGATTCGAGATGGTATCACAGCGACGGCTCCTTCGGCTGCTCGACTGCTTGCGGTGCCACCACTTTCGAGCGAGCCACTACCTGGTGAGTCCCGCCTTCGGAGGCAGCCCGGAGCATTTCAGTCGGCCCCGAGGGCGAATCACGCCCATGCCCTGCCACGTGCTTCGGTGCGATTGTCCTCGATTCTTCACAGAACCCGCGAGCATTCCCTGCCCGATCTGTAACCACCCCTACGCCGGCCGGTCCAGCCTCGAGGTCCATTTCTACGCCAAGCATCCCGGTCTCTCCGTACGAGAACGTTCGCTCTACCTTCGCGCCGCGGTCTACCCGCTCGGTCTGCCCGCCGATGAGAACATGGACCCCGATCATTCGGTCCGACCGACCGGGGCGATCGCTGAAGTCTGACGGATCGGCGTGGACAACCTCCCCGAGGGCCGTCGTC
Source organism: Methanobacteriota archaeon (assembly GCA_013290045.1). Lineage (GTDB taxonomy): Archaea > Thermoplasmatota > Thermoplasmata > Lutacidiplasmatales > UBA184 > Lutacidiplasma. The sequence goes on from JABCYU010000019.1 coordinate 3,973, forward strand.
GCCAGCTTGCTTGAAGACCGTTCCCCCCGCCTTTTGGACAAGTGCCCCTTTCTGGAAAGGCCGGAGGCCTCGGTATGACCTCGCTCGGACGCGCAAGGGCCGCGCGGCAACGCACCGCCCCGGCGGGCGTCTGCGAGCGGCCTTGAAATCATCTGGCGAGTGAATCGACCTCTCGGCCGCGTGGCGAATGGGGGCCTTCCCCCCGGGGAAAGCCGCGCCCACCGGATCAGATCTGTCGATGCCTACGGGGTGAACATCGCCGGAGAGAGGAGAGTGACGGAGACACGGCGCTTACGAGGTGAGGTTCCGAATCCCCCGTGGTTCTGGGCCTCCCATGGGAAGACCAACGCTTCACGCGGCGGGAGGAAGCGCGGACTCCCATCTCCGGATCAATTCGTTGAATCTCGGATCCGCCCTGAATGCCTCGAGGGTCGGGGAGTATCGGAACGACGCGCGCTGGAAACTGTCGGGGGCCGAAGGGTCGCCCAGGAGGATCCCGTACGCCCGGTCGAGGTCTCCGAGGAGGGCGGCCGTCATCGGCTGCACGCTTTCGGAAAGGAACTCGCCACCCGGGGTGGCCGCCAGCTCGGAGAGGTCCTTCTCGGTCTGTGGTCGGTCCCCGAGAAGAGCGTGGCAGAGGCAGCTGACCCACAGCCGGGCGAGCAGATCGGCGGGCCCGCTACGGTACGCCTCCAGTCGCCGGACCGCCTCCTCCCGCCGCCCGGTAAGCACCAACAGGGAGATCTGGTGGATGGTCGCCCCATCGCTCACCGGATTCAGCTCCAGGGTCCAGTCCCACTTGCGGAGCGCCTCCTCGTTCCGACCCGTGATCCAGGCTTGAAAAGCGCCCATGCTCAGCACGGCCGAGGACATCGGGTCCGACTCTTCGGCCTTGGCGATTTCCACCCCTGCCTCCTCGGCGCGCCCGACGGAAAGCAGGTCCAGGTAGAGCCAATGGTGCGCCGCGGCGTACCCTGGCCGGAGCGAGATGGCGGCTCGTAGCTCCCGCTCGGCCCCGGTGAAATCGCCGGAATGGGTGAGCACGAGGCCCAGCGAGGCGTGGGCCTCCGCGGACCGCGGGTCGAGGCGGAGCCCTTGCTCGGCCGCGGCGCGTGACTTGGGGAGAGCGTCGCTCGAAGCGATCCTCCTCCGGTCGATCAGTATCGAGTAACAGTCGGCGATGCCCGAGTAGGCGAGCGGGAAGGTGGGGTCGATCGCCACGGCCTCTTCGAACCGGTGAAGAGCCTCCCACACGGTGGCGACCGTCCGCTGATTCCACAGGAATCGACCTCGAAGGTACAGGGTGTACGCCTCGACCCTCTGGGGGGATGGTCGGGTTGGCATGCTTGGGGGTTGGAATCGCAGATCGAACGCCTTCGCCACGCTCGACGCGATATCCCCTTGGACCGCGAAGATGTCGGCAAGCTCGCGGTCGAATCGCTCGGCCCAGACGTGCGCTTCGGAACCGACGTCGATGAGCTGGGCGGTGATCCGGATCCGGTTTCCCGCCTTCCGGACGCTCCCTTCCATGACATCGCTGACCCGCAGCTCGTTCCCGATCTCCCGAACGGTTTTCGAGGTGTTCTTGTAGCGCATCACGGAAGTTCGCGCGATCACTTGGAGGCTGGGGATCCGCGAAAGCTCGGTGATGATCTCCTCCGTGAGCCCATCGGCGAAGAACTCGTCCTGAGGGTCGGGGCTCATGTTCGTGAACGGGAGGACCGCCAACCTCCGGTGCGGGCTCGGTTCCGTGGTCGTCGAGGCTTCGGCTTGGGGCTGGCCCGAGGGAACTATTCGATAGACGCCGATCGACGCCTGGACATTCTTGAGCTGGGGGCCCTCCAGCCGGACGAACGCGGCTTCGACCTTGTTCCGGACCTGGTCGGCCACCTGGGCCGTGACGCAGATCCCCCCGGGCTCGGCGAGCGGTTCGATCCGGGAAGCAATGTTCACCGCGTCCCCGAGCACGTCTCCCCCCGATTCGATGACGTCTCCGAGGTGGATCCCGATCCGCAACCGCAACCGCGGGCGCCCGGGAATCGAGGGCTCGACGGTCTCGAGCGCGCGTTGGATCTCGAGAGCACACGTGGTCGCCTCGAGGGCGCTCTCGAACTCCACCAGGAACGAGTCCCCCATCGTCTTGACCTCGCGGCCACGGAATCGGGCAAAGAACGGGCGGAGGAGCTCGTTGTGCCATTCCAGCGAGCGCATCGCATCGCGCTCGCTCGACTGAGCGAGAGCGGTGAATCCCACGATGTCGGTGAACATGATCGCGGCGAGCCGCCGGACCGGCGTCACGGCCGGGACACCGCGTGCGTTGGATTAAGGTCTGGTCCAGCCGACGAAGCGGCCCCACCCCGATTCGACCTCGGTTCCGAGGTCAGAAGGTCCCGATCATCCGGGAGAGCCACGAACGGGCCTGCGCAGCGGGCCACCGGGCTCGACCAAGAACCGACCGGTGGGCTCTCCCGGGCACCGTCTCCCGGAGCGGAATCCGGCAGGATCTCTTTGGGGGCGCGACGAGCGTATTCGGGCCGGAGCCTTTCGAGCTCGGGCGGCCGGCTCGGCGCCGAATCGCGGCGTCCCCACCGATGAGACTAGGGTCGGACGCCCAAGTTCAAGTAGAGCGGGTCAATCAGTGACCTCACCGCGAGTCGGCCCGCCGCGAGCGTGGACGGAGTTGCGGCGGGAGAATCTTCGACCATGGGCGGTGTTTCACGAAACGGAACTCTGGCGAACACGACGCGGGCTTCGCGGGTCCTGTCCGGGACCGCCACCGGATTCGCTCTCGCGGTCACCGTACTGATGGCGCTGGCGGGGTCGAGCGCCGCCCTCACCCCTCACCCTCCGATCGTCGTGTCGGCGCCCTACAAAGGAACCCTCCCGGTTCCCTCGGAGAATACCCAGTCGACAGGTTGTGCGGTGGCCAAGGCGGGCAGTCCACGGTGGATGCCCTCAACCGGAGCCATCCACGAATCGATCCGGTCGTCGTCGAACGCTTGCAAGTACAACGGAAACTACGGGGGCGGCGGCTCCAGTCAGGCGTCGAACGACATGACCCTGCTCGTCCCGTTCAAGGTCGGGTCTAACGGCAACCACACGATCTCGTCCCGTTGGATCGTGAATCTGGCCTCCGTCACCTCCGTGACGACCGGCGGCTGCCCGCCGAAGTCGGTCAACTACAATCCCCCGCTGTACGCCTACTCGTTCGGTGGCTGCTCGAGCTCCATGAGCATCTTCTGGCAGGTGAACACTCAGGTGGTCGACCTCAGCAACTCCAGCTGGTTCTACACCAACGGCAGCTACGTGGCCGCGAACAACCAGTCGTACTGGTCCAACCAAACGACCTGCTACAACTACGGCGTGCCGACCTGCTCGAACAGCACGTACGGCTACAACTCCTCCAGCGCCTTCGGCTACGGCGGGATCGGGTACGGGACGTTCACCTGGAACGGGGCGACGACGCTCACCCTCTGGTCGAACTCGTCGTACATGGTCAAGACGGATCACTTCGCCCTTCTCGTCGATATCTACATGGGGGTATCGACGCAAGCGCAACAGAATCAGTTGGTCAGCCCGTGGGCCGGGGGGGCGTTCGCATCGATCAACATGGCGAGTCTTGGGAACGGGGCGGTCCTGAATTCGATCACCATCGCCTAACGTCGCTTCGGAACGGGCAACGAAGGAGCCCAGGGACCGCCAGTCCCTTCTCCACCCTCCAGGTTGAGGGCCCGGGGGCGGGCCCCGTCGCGGGTCCCCTCGCCCACCGGGTGGGCCGCGAGTGGGGGCGAGCAGGAACCTACCCGACGGGGCTGGAGCTACCGGCCATCCTCAGGCGTGATGGAAGTTGAGCGTGGGCCCGGCGGCCTCCCGTCCGGCGAAATGGCCTCTTTCCTGCCCGCTCCCTCTCAGCCAGGCCCGGTAAGGCGCGAAGCGGTAGGACTCCCCTCGCCCTGCGGAGGACTTGAGAAGCGAAGGGGCGGTTGATCTGGCGACTTCTGCCGATAGGAAACGGAGCGTTGTATTCTCGTGGGCGAGCGCCGGCTCGGGGCCCCGAACGGAGTGGATCTCGGCGCTCGAGACCCACGAATTCGGTACGGCCATGGTCGCGCCGTCGCTCGCTTGCGACAGCACCCGGTTCGGCCCCCGAGGGTTGTGTGCGAAGCTACTTCGGGATGTCCGCGCCTGAGGGGGTTCGACGGCCACCGTGGACGAAACTGGCTACAAGATCCGGCCGTACCTCGATTCGGATTTCGAGGCGGAAGCCCGAATCGATGGTGAGGTCGACCCGAAGCACGCGGCCACGGCGAAGGAGATACGTCGCTGGGACGAACTTCTGAGGATCGAACCCGACCGCGTCTACTTCAAGCTGGCCGCCGAGAATCTGGAAACCAAGGAGACGGTCGCCTACGGGTCGCTCACGCAGCCCTCGTTCAACTATGATCCCCGATGGTTCTGGGTGTGGGTGGAGGTCGCTCCCGCGCATCGGGAGAAGGGGATCGGGGCCGGGCTGTACGATCGCCTGGAGCGAGAGGCCCGCTCGAGAGGCGGATTGGGGATGTGGGGCACCGCTCGAGAAGGCGACGGGGTGGGGATGCCGTTTCTGGAGCGACGGGGGTTTCAGGTTCTTCAAAAGGTCTGGTTGTCCCGACTCGACCTTGCGGCGATGGATCTGTCGAACGTACCGGACCGTTCCGGCGGTCTCGGGCGCGAAGGGGTGAGGTTCACGACGCTGGGCGAGGAGGGAGCGACCGTCCCCGGCGTTCGAAGGAGCATCCATCGGCTCAGCGAGGCCGCGGGCAAAGACAGCCCGCGGGTGGGGCGACGCCACCCGTTTTCGTACGAGGAGTTCGTCGCCATGGACCTCGAGGGTCCCGGGTCCATGCCGGAGGGGATGTTTCTGGCATGGAAGGGCACGGAGCTCGTCGGAGTCTCCGCACTCCACCGGGACCTGGCTCGGCCCGACACCCTCCGCATCGGCTTCACCGGCACGCACCCGGGTTTCCGTGGCCAGGGGATCGGGACCGAGCTCAAGCGGCGAGGAGCCGTGTTCGCGCGCCAGCGAGGCTATCGATACCTGGTGACGGGGAACAACTCCGAAAACCGACCGATCCTCGCTATCAATCGGCGGTTCGGGTTCGTGCCGGAGACGGTCTGGGTCCACAGCGAGAAGCGGCTCGACGATCAACCGACCTAGGGGAGAGCGAGGCGGCGTTCGGTCCAGCCCCCGAGTCATCGGGTAACCGGGCGGACTACCCGCGAAGGCGGCTCGGCCGCTGTCGCTCGTCGAGGGGATCACTGTGGGGCCAACGGTCGTGCCAGGCGATGGACCCGGGCGGGAACTCATCGGGGCTCGCCGGCTCGAACGGGCTCCTCCTCGGTACCCCTCCGAACGGTTGGCCGCATGGAGGCACCGAATTCGCGGTGACCCGGTGGCTTGCAGGGGGTCCCGCCCTGCTTTCCGTCGTGATCGGAGCTCCACGGGGTCCTGCCCACGCCCGGGGTCGGGGGGGCCGCGGGTTCCCCACTCGCCGTTCCGTGTCGCTTCGGCTCGTCGCGGGCGCGCGGCCGGCCCGCCATCGAAAGGCTACCCCGTGGAATTCTTCCACGCGGCGGTCGCGGCGGAGAGCTCAGCTTCGTTCTCGTCGGAGAGGTACACCTCGGCTGGTCCGTTCGTTCCGCCGGGGGCCAGCTCCGCCCGGGCCGCGAAGCTCACCTTGGCGGGTGTGTACCGGCGAGCCCTCCCCCTACCTGCACCGATCCATCGCGTCGACGACGGCTCGACGGCCACGATTTCCGAGAAGGGGACCTCCACCCGGCACCCGGGCTCCGAACCGGATTCGGCCGGGAGCCCCAAGGCGACGAACCGGTCGCGGTGGATCTGCAGGGCGACCGGTGTTCGGCTAAGCACCCGCCAGCACGGCACTCCGACACTGTAGAACGCGATCCCCAGCAGGATGACCCCCAAGACGACAGGCCGCCTCACCAAGACGTCGACTCCCGCGCCCGAGCCGAGCGCCAAGGCGAGGATCATCCCGCCGAAGGATCCTTGGAGCACCCAGATCGCGTGCCCGGAGAGATGCTTTCGCAGATAGACGCGGGCTATTCGATTCGGTCGGGGGGGATCGGGGGCCGGCACTTCGGCGATCGCGGAATTCAGCTTCGGTTCTCGGGAGCGCTGTCCGAGCGCCTATCGAGGTCCGCAGATATCAGTCTGGTTGCGCGGTAGCGACGGAGGCCTCCCGAAAAGATTCCTGCGCAACATCGCCGGAGCGCAGGGGACACCCTCGCTTCGGTCGGGTCCTCGGGGCGGGTCGATCCGATCGACGGTCCGCTTTTACCCAAGGGCCATCTCAGGACGGTTCGACGGATGCACGAATCGACGGAGCGGAGCGGGGCGGATCGGAGCTCCGCGGGCTCGGTGGCTTCTCTCTGGCGGTATCCCGTGAAATCGATGCTGGGCGAGCAGCTGAACGAATCCGTCGTGACGGCTCGCGGGCTGCTCGGGGATCGCGAGTATGCGCTCCTCGATTCGGCCACGGGAAGGGTGGCGAGCGCCAAGAACCCCCGGAAATGGAAGGGCCTGTTCGACTTTCGGGCGACGCTTTCCGACTCGCTCCGGTCCCCGCGCGGTGGACTCCCGGTCCGTATCACGCTCCCCGACGGGACCGAGACCTCCTCGGACGACGGGGACGTCGATCTTCGGATCTCCCGAGCGATCGGAGCCGGGGTTCGCCTGGTGCGCGCCGATCCCGATCCGGCCAGTTACGAGGAGTACTGGCCGGACATCGAGGGACTTCCGCGACGGGACCAGGTCACCGTGGAGACGATGCCGCCGGGGACGTTCTTTGATTGCGCCGTGGTCCACCTGATCACCACCTCCACTCTCGGCCGTTTCCGGGAACTGTACCCGGAAGGACGGTTCGACGTTCGACGGTATCGACCCAACGTGGTTCTCGAACTCTCCGACCCCGCCGGTGATTTTGTCGAGAACGACTGGGTCGGCCGGACCGTCGCCTTAGGCGAGGAGGTCCGACTGAGGGTCACCGGGCTCTGCGGGAGGTGCGTCATGACCACCCTCCCTCAACGCGACCTTCCGCGGGACGTCGGGATCCTGCGCACCGTCGCCCGGCACAATCGCCTCATCGCGGGCGCGTACGCCTCCGTGGAACGGACCGGGACGGTTCGGCGGGGTGACGCCTGCTGGCTCGTGTGACGCGGCTCGCGAGCGAGGAAGCGATCCCCGGGGGCGGAGGTCGGTGACCTGACGGTCACCGGACCGAGACGTGACCGATCCGCCAGCCGCCGCTCCCCGGCGAAGCGGCGTCGATCGAGGCCGCGATCACGTCCCCCTTCGGGTAGTGACTGAGATAGACGAAGATGTACGCCTCGATCGTGACGATCACCCAGTAGTGGTGCGACGCATTGAGGGTCCAGTTCCTCCACGCGTAGCAGCCCGAGCCGTAGATGTAAGCACAGTTCTTCGAAGTGTTGATCCACGCGACGTTCGTGCCCGAGCTCACCTTCCCCCACGGAACGCAGTAGGGGGCGAGGAACAGGAAGCTCGAGCAGTTCTGCGTCGTGATCGACGTCGTGCACAGCCCGGCGCTCGTGCAGCTGGTGGTGTTGGTCACCATCACGTCGTTCGTCGGACCCTGGAATGAGTCGTACGGGCCCCGGAGCGGCGTGCGATTCGTCGCGTCGAGCAGCCCGAACCACCAGTCGGTGATGACCGCCGCCTGGCGGGCGCAGGCGTACGAAGCGGCCTGTCCGGGAACCGGATTCGGGTGCGGACAGAGCCACGCGCCCTTGGCGACGGAATTGACGGTGAGATTGTAGGAGAGGGAGACGCTGAAGTTGTGGCCGCCGGTGGTCACCCGGACCGGGAACGCGATGCTGGCGTACTCCAAGACCTGGGCGTAGGCCGAGTAGGCTCCAAGGGGAGGAGAGGCGCAGGTGCGGGCTGAGGTTCCGGCGGACAACGTCACGTTGCCCGTGGTCGGGCTCCACGCGGCAGAGGAGATGACGGCCTTGGTCTTGCACGGGCCATTCAAGATCAATTGGGGAGAAGAGCTGAACGCGGAATGCTTGTACGGAGGACCGAGCTGCGCCGTTCCCCCGGCATCGACCGCCGGCGAAAAGGCCACGAGGATGACCAGCGCCAAAGTGGGGAGTACCACAGACCATTTGGGCCGAGCGTGGCGATTGGGGCTCGATCGGCGGATTCCGAGGCCAGCTCGCCAGAAGGACTCCACGAACGACCTCTGACCCGAGGGAGGGGAGTTCGCCCTCCGTCCGTTCGCGGAGCAAGGCAAGCTATTTAGGCGGCTTTACGAAGTCGCGTCCGCCCCGGCATCACCCCGGGCGCAGAAGCGGCAGGTTTCCGTAGATTGAGCCACGCCACGTTGGTGGCCCCATGGGAGCCGGTGCCCCGCGGCACCGGGTCCGTAGCTCCAGTGTGGCTCAACGTCTGGTTAGGTCGGAGCGATGCGGCGACTCTGCCCCCGTGCCCGCGCCAAGAACAGTTCGTGCCCGGAATCTCCCTCGGGGATGAACTTCTGTTCCACGACATCGAATGAGGAAGCCGTGAGCCACCGGCGATACGTCTCCGCGTCCGCGTGGCTCCAGAACATTCGAACATCGCTGGAAAGCCAATTCTCCTCCCAGCCCTCCACAGCGCCATGCCCGAGAATGGAAAGGAACCAGCCGCCCGGCCGGAGCCACCGGCGGATCCGGTGGAAAAGCGCGAGCTGCTCCGGGAGCGGCACGTGGATGATCTAGTATAGGGCGATGACGGCGCCGAACTCCCGGTCCGGGAAGACCACCTCGGTCATGTCGGCGCGAACGAACCTCGCCCGAGGGACCAACCGCCGGGCGCGGCGGATCATCGTGTCCGAGAGGTCGACCCCGGTCACCTGGTATCGTTTCGACAGCTCGCGGGCGGCCGGTACCCCAGTCCCGCAACCGAGGTCGAGGATCGCTGATCCCTTCGATACTTTGGTATACAGCGGCCGCAGCCAACCGACGTAATCGTCGTACGTATGACCGAACCGGTCCCGGTCCTAGCGCGGAGGTCGATACACTCGCGAGAGCGCGTTCCAGCCGGCCCGAACTTCGGCCTTGACGCTCGCGGGGTCAGTCGCTGAGGGTACCGGGGAATCCCCCTCCACATCGCCGGAACGGCGGAAGCCAGCTTACCGATTTCACTCCCCCAGTGGCTCCGTTCGCCCCCGGGGGCTCCGGCAACGCTCTTGGCCCGGCTTACCTCCCGCATCGTGCTCGAACTCCAGCCGATCAAGCGATGAGGTCCGCGGCACCAATCGGAGAGGGCAATCGATCCACCACGACGAGGTCCGGATGTCGGTCATCTTCACCGCCCTGATCCGGCTACGGGGCATCAACCCCTACGTCCTGGTCGGGCGCGCCCAGGCCCGCTCGATCCGGAGCCGCGGGCGCGGCCCGCTTCCCGTCCTCCTTCGGTTGAACGAGATGTCCAAGCCGACATGGCGCGTGAACATGATGCCCTCCGGCGACGGACGATTCTACCTGTACCTTCACGGGGGGATGCGGAGGTCGACGCAAACCAAGGTCGGCGACCGGATCCGGATCGAACTCGAGCTCGATTCCCGTTATCACGGAGGCCCGCAACAGCCGTTGCCCCCATGGTTCGCGAGCGGGCTGGAGTCGGAACCGCGGGCTTATGTGGGCTGGCGGGCGCTGCCCCCCAGCCGGAAGAAGGAGATCGTGCGGTACCTCGCCCGCCTCAAGTCCCCCGAGGCGAGGGCCCGAAACCTGGCCCGGGTCCTACGGGTCCTCGCCGGGGGTCACGCGCGATTCATGGGTAGGGAATGGAAGGACGGCTCGTAGGAGTCCGGGTTCCACGTCAACCCGTACTCCCGTCGCTGGAGGGCGAGCCGATTTCCCTAGTTCAGATTCCGCCGCTAGGGTTTCGCCGGGTCCGGAGGAGGAATCGGGAGGCCCGTGCCGCGATCCGATCGAGATACCCCGCCGAACCCCGGGCGTCTGCGGTGAACGCGATCGGGAGCAGGACGGTCCCCCAGACCTCCGTCCAGGTGTTGACGAGGTAGACTTCGAGGCTGTTGTCGTAGGGCGGGTACGCCCAGCCGAGGCCCAGGTCCCAGAGGACCAGACCCCCGAGGAACGCCGCCCCGGCCAAGACGAGCGGTCGATCGATACCTAGTCGATCCGCCGATACCAGCGCGAAGGTCGCGACGGCGAGCTCGGCGAGTACCCACGTCCCGAGTCCAGCCCAGCCCGTGGTCGGGAGTCCCGGTGACGGGATCAGCAGCGCCGCGCGACCGGTCGTCGAGGCGAAGGCAACCCCGTAGACGAGCTCGAAGAATCCTAGGCCCGCCACCGCGAGGATGCCGGAATCCACGGCGTGGGCCCCGCGCCCGAGGGCGGCGAGGAAGGCAAGGGCGACAGCGATCACCGTGAAGAAGTAGATCCCGTGCCATCCGACGGGGATGCCAGAGACCACCGGAAAGGTGTCGACCCCGGGTTGAGCGCGGGCCGTCAGAAGGTAGGGACCGAGGCAGACGAGGAAGACGACTGCCACCGCCAAGACGCCGGTGATCAGGGCGTCGCGCCATCGTCGAAGGCGTGGTCGGATGGAATCCACGTGGAGGGGCACCGGGGCTCGACCACCGTAGGGGCCGTGCCTGATGACGGCTCTTGCCGACCTGCCGCCTGGTCCGGCCGTGTTAACGGACCGGCGCCTTGCCGGGTGTTCCAGGTCCCGTCGGGTCGATCTCTAACCGGGCCATCCATCCCATCCCAGGGGGCGGCGTCGGACCCGGCACAGCGAACCGGCCAGAGGCGCCCCCTGGCACCGGGGGCCAACGAGCCGCACGGAGCAGAAAGCTACGTGTAGCACGAAGCGGTCAACCACGTGCCATGGACTCCGACCGCCGCCGGAAGGCGTTGCTCGGCCTGGTCGCCACCCAGGTGGTGATCTTCGTGGTCTCGCTGCCGGGGTTCGGGGTCGAGACCCGCAAGCCGACCGCCTACGCGGCGTGGGCCGGACCGATCTTCCTCGTGCTGACGGTCCTGATCTTCGTCCTCGGGGTCGCCGCGTTCCTCTTCTCCCGAGGCGAAGGGCCTCGGCTGGCCCGCACGGTCCTACTGCAGGCGGCTGTCGCGTTCGTCATCAACGCGTTCGACTTTTCGGGGGTAGGGGGCCCCCGCCCCCCGCCCGGACCGCTCGCGCTCGGCCTCTTGGCGATCGTTGTCGCGGTCGGGCAAGTGATCGTGGTCGTTCCCCTTCTTCGCCCGCCGGCCGAACTTCGGAGCGCGACGTAGGACGAGTCCGGGATCCACTGGGTCCGCACTCCAACGACGTCTCGGCAGAATGGAACCGCCCTGGGGCGGCCCTCTACGGCAAGAATGATAGGCCGGAATCCCTGCCAAGAGCGAATGCCGGTCCCCCTCCGCCTCCGACGTTGGTTGACCGGGCCCGAGTCCGACCCGAGCGTGCGGGCACGGTTCTGGCTCGAGGTGGAGGGAGTCTCGCCTCGGGATCCGCGGGTCCAAGACGCCGCCCGATCGATCGGACGCCAGGGCTGGGCCGCCTCCTTGTTGAACCAGCAGCTGAGCAAGGGCCAGTGGGTGACCCCGGGGACCTCCCCCAGCGACCTGTATCGACCGAAGTTCACGGTAACCAACTGGATCGCGATCGTCCTCGCCGATCTGGGAATGACCAAGCGGGATCCGAGGATCCGGCGGACGGCGGAGCTCCTCATCGACCGTTGGGGGGTGAGGGACGGCGATCTCGGAGGCCATGGCGGGGAGATATGCGTCACCGGCAACGCGGTGCGGACGTTGATCCGGTTCGGGTTCCTGGAGCACCCGGTCGTCCAACACAGCATCGCCTGGATCGTTCGGGAGCAGAAATCCGATGGAGGCTGGCATTGCTTCCCGTCCCGATCCGGAACCCTCGACGGCTGGGAGGGGCTCGCCGCGCTGGCGGAGATCCCGGAAGACGCCCGGGACTCGTCGGTGGCCCGGGCGATCGATCGCGGTTCGGAGTTCTACCTGAAACGCCACTTGATGGAGGAGAGTGGCCCCCGATACGCTCCGTGGTTCCGGATCCATTACCCGAACCACTACTACTACGACATCCTCGTGGGCCTGCGGATCCTCACCCGGCTGGGCCGAGGTTCCGACCCTCGGATGAGCCGGGCGATCCGGTGGCTACGCGACGCCCAGCGGCCGGATGGCACCTGGGCCCTCGACGCCGCCCATCCGGACCTGGACCCGAAGCGGTCCAGCCGCGCCTCGAACGAGGCCTCGTGGCCGGGCGACAGCGACATCGTCTGCCCCGTGATGCTGGAGCCCTTGCACCAACCGAGTCGGTGGGCAACGGTCGAAGCCCTGAGCGTACTGGCTCGTGCTCGGTAACGCCCGCGTCCCCCCTCCGCCGGGCGTTCCGAAAAGCGCGGGGCGCACCGCTACCCACTTGAACCGGTCCGAGGATCGGGTGGCAAAGGGGCACCCGACCTGATCGAGAAAACCCCGGCGCTCGACGTCGAAGGCGTCGACCGCGAGATCCACTTCGAGTACGCCAATGAGAACCGTCAGGCGACGATCAACCTCGGGGGTACCGGTGTCGCCATCCTCACGTTCCTGTTGATCTTTCTCTACGCGCGGTACAACTCCGGCGGGCTCGACGGGCTGTTGTACCGGCTCACGCTCGCGTCGATCGTCTTCAGCATCTTCTTCCTGGGAGTCTCGGGCTCCTACTACTACTTCCTGATCGAGGCGCTCGAGCGAAAGCGGTCCGAGGCGCCCACGTTGCTCCAGACCGCGGACGTCTGTTTTGTCCTCGGGTTGGCCCTCCTGCTCCTCGAGCCGGCGCTGATCCTCGTCACGCTGCACCTCTATGACATCGGGGCTGTCGCCATCGTCCTGTGGGCGCTCAGCCTGATCGTCATCGCGAACGGGCGACGCCGGTTCACCTGAGAGCCCCCCAACATTCTCCGCCGCCGGATCGGCGGAGGGGAGGCTCGTGGCCCGCCAGTCCCACGCACCCGCCTGGTGCGGCGGAGCATGCAGCGGACGCCGGCCCGGTCGAATCGTCCTCCCATGCCCGCGGTGCGATCGGGGTCCGATAGGGAATCCCGGAGGAATACCGGGCCGACAAGTTCATCCCGCGAGATGAGGGTCGGCGCCCACCGTGATGCGACACTCCTCTCGCCGTGAACCGGGTCCTCGCCCGTGACCGGCCGAAGGCTCCGGACGGCCACCGGCGGGGAACTCGGGCGACCGTTCGTAGGACGACGGGGCGGCTCGTCCCGAGCTGGGGCGTACGGCTCCGCCCTCGCTGTCGTCGGCTCCCTCCTGCTGACCGCCCTGGTCGGAATCGGCTCTGGGATGTCGCGGGTGGCATCGACCGGGACCCCCGTCGTGCCCACGTCCGGCTCACAGAGTCCCTTGTCGCCCGCTGCGCTCGTGTTCGAGGCGGCCCAATCGATCCGACCCGCTTCCCCCGACCCTGAACCGGTTCCTTGGACCTGCCACGGTCTTCGCGCCCTCGGCACCCCGGCGTGTGGGGGCGGTCCGGCACCGGTGGCTCGAACCAGTCCTTCGGGAAGCTCGACCGGGTGGAGCAAGGTGACCTCGGCGGTCCACCCCGGTCCGCAGGCGAGCTACGATTTCGAGATGACGTACGACGCCGCCGACGGATACCTGATCCTCCTGGGGGCAACCTCGACCGGGGTTGGCGGAGGGCAGGGCCCCACCGAAATGTGGACGTACGTCAACGGCAACTGGACGCAGCTGCATCCCGTCCGCCTCCCGCAGAACTGCGAAGGGTCCGCTCTGGCCTTCGATGACGCGGATGGTTACGTCGTCTACCTCGGCGGGCCGAACTGGGGGTACCCGGGGACGAACTGCACGAGCGCAAACCAGACCTGGACCTACCACGCGGGAGCGTGGACCCACCTCCATCCGGCGTCGACGCCCCTGGGACGGTTCGGGGCCGCGTTCACCAACGATTCCGCCGACCATCAGATGCTGCTCTTCGGCGGGATGAGCGCCTCCTGTTCCCGTTCCCTGTGCGGCGACACCTGGGCGTTCAAGGCGGGGAACTGGACGAAGCTGTCGCCGAAGCTCTCTCCCACCCCGAGGGCGGAGTCGGGAATGGCGTACGACGCCGCTGACGGGTATGTCCTGCTGTTCGGCGGAGTGGATGGCTCGACGACGCCGCCCGGCCTCAACGACAGCTGGAACTTCTCGAACGGCAACTGGACCCAGCTCCACCCCGCGTTCTCCCCTCCGGGACCGGAACCGGACGCGTTCAGCTACGATGCGGTCGATCACGAGATCGTCTACACGACGGCGCGCAACTGGTCGTCCGGCCGCGCGGAGATCACCGCGACCTATCGTGCCGGGGTCTGGAAGATGGTCACCGGACCGGCTCCCGTCGAGCGTCTGAGCGCCGAGACGGCCTTCGACTACCATGGGGGCTACCTGCTGTTCTTCGGCGGGCTTGGAGCCACGAACATGGCCGACTACTGGTCGTTCCGCGCGGGAAACTGGACCGACCTCTCGGACTTGGGCCCAGAACCACGATCCGGCCAGTCGATGGCATACGACGCGGCCGATGGGGTCGTGCTCCTCTTCGGGGGCACGGGTAACGGGCGAGCGCTGAGCGACACGTGGACCTACGCCGCCGGCCGATGGGTCGAGCTTGGGTCCCCGATCCATCCGGCGGCTCGAGCGGACGCGTCGATGGCGTATGATCCGGTGCTGAGAGCGGTGGTCCTGTTCGGCGGCTCGCAGAACGCCGGCCGCACCTACCTGCACGACACCTGGAGCTTCTCGGGCGGGACCTGGTCGAGACTCACCCCGGGCACCCATCCGCCCGGCCGCACGGGGGCAGGGATGGCGTACGACGCGGCCGACAGCTACCTGCTGCTCTTCGGGGGCACGGTCGCCGGAGCACAGCGGAACGACAGCTGGAGTTTCACGAAGGGGAACTGGGCGGCGATCACCCCGTCCGTCTCCCCGGCTCCGCGGAGCGCCCTCGCAATGACCTACGACGCAAAGGACGGCTACGTGGTCATGTTCGGAGGGTATCTCAAAGGCGCCGCGCTCAACGACACCTGGACGTTCGTGGGGGGGCGCTGGACCAACCTCAACCTCTCGTTCGCGCCATCCGGGCGGTTCTGGTCCGGTTCCACCTTCGATGCGCGTCACGGCTACGTGCTCCTATTCGGAGGGACCGCCGGCGCGCACGGCGCGACGTTCGGGGATACGTGGGCGTTCCGGTCCGGGAGCTGGACCTTGCTGAACCTGTCGCACGCCCCGCTCCCCCGCTTCGCGGCGGGCCTGGCCTACGACACCGTCCTCCGGGAGGCCGTCCTGTTCGGCGGCCTTCCGGTCGTGGGGGCTCGGGCGTTCCCCGACACGTGGTTGTTCCACTGACGCTCGGTTTCCGGCCGACCTCCCGTCGGCAGGGTTCAGGCCTTGGGGGCGGGGTTCGGCTGACGGAGTCGGGAGAAGTGGTCAGCCTGGAGTGGCTTGCTCGCCGACGACCTCGATCCCTCGACCCTTCCGGTTCCGGTGGAATCGCACGCTGTCCGATTCGATGATGACCCGTCCGAGGGCCATATCGAGCACCGCCCGGTTCCGGTCGAACTCCACCAGTTTCACGCGCTTCTTCGCCACGGGAGGGCCATGCGACCGGTGAGGAAAAGACCTACCGACGGTCCCCCGTCGAACGGGATCTGCTCGTCCTCCTTGGCGGAGGAGTCCCCTCCGAAGTGGACGCCGGTGCTAGGACATCGGATAGTTCCATGTCCCGAGATTTGGGCGCGTGGCCCTCGGAGCTAAGCAGGGCGATCTTGCGGGTGATCCCCCACCGGTACCCGCCCGGTCCCCGGTCGGCTCGGATCACCCGATGGCAAGGGATCAGCAGCGCGGTCGGATTGGTCGCGCACGCCCGGGCGACGGCGCGGGCCGAGCCCGGATACCCAGCCTGCTCTGCGACTTCCCGGTAGGTGCGGGTACGCCCGCGCGGGATGGTGCGAATCGACCTCCAAACCCGGGCCTGGAACGTCGTGGCCCGGATGTCGAGAGGAAGGTCGGACAGCGGCAGCCGTCCGCGGTCGAGCGATCCCGCGATCTGGTCCGCCCAGCGGGCCAGGCGCCCCGGTGCGAAGTCCTTCAACGAGGCGTTGGGGAACTCTGTTCGCAAGTTCGCCCGCAACTCGTCCTCGCTCCCCCCGAGTCCCACATGGCAGATCCCTCGGGCCGTCGCGGCCACCAGGATCCGCCCGACAGCCGTCTGGCGGGTCTGGTAGTGGATCGGGACGTCGCGGCCCCCCTCCCGAAACTCCCGAGCGCCCATGCCGAGAACGTCGGTCGGCTCGGAGTAGGGCCAGCTCAACGAGCGGCGCCCGGCTGCGTAGGTCGATGCCCGCACGGAACGACCTCGCCGGAGCTCCGCCCGGAACGCGCCGGATCGAACCGCGTTGCGGTACTGCTTGGGCGAGATCCCGAGCAGACCGGTGAAGACCCGCTGGAGGTGCGATGGACTGTACCCTACCTGCCGCGACAGCTTCGATAGATCGATCGGATCCCCTACCGAGGATCCCAACAGGCGGCACGCCGCCTCGACCGCTTCCAGTTGCGGGGAGTAACCGAGGCCGCGCTCCGGCCGGCACCGCCGGCACGCCCGGAACCCGGAGGCGACCGCTTCGGGAGGCGAGTCGAAGAAGACGATCTGGCCCGGAGCGGGTCTACGGGAAGGACAGTCGGGGCGGCAGTAGATCCGCGTCGAGCGAACTCCGTAGACGAACGGGTCGGTTCGGGAGGGGAGTCGACGGTCCACTCGCTCCTGTCTTTCCACCTCGATCGACCCAACCCTTGGTGCCATCTCGAGCGCCGCCGCCGTCATCATCCCTTCCCCCTCCAGTCCGGGCCATGGTCGGCCCAGGGGATGCCCTTCGCCTCGGATTCTTGTGGTCAGAGTCGGTCGTTGGGGAAACTGAGGACCCCACGATTCCCGTGATCGGTACGCGGGCGGCCGCGGCCCGCGGACCGGGGTCCATCGGCCGGTCTCGGACTCTGCGGTGAGGCTCGTCGGGAGTGGCGCGGTACATCCCTAACAGCCATCCCTGACGGCGTCGGTGAAGTAGTCAGGTCCGATGCGGGCACGCCATGGCCGAGGGGTCCCCTACGACGGCGGGAGGGTTCCCTCCGGGGGTCCTCCGCCACCGGAACTTCCGATTCCTCTGGCTCGGGGCGATCACCTCGGCGAGCGGTACGTCGATGGGCGGAGTCATCGTCGCATGGCTCGTCTACTCCGGGACCGGCTCCGCCTACGCCATCACGGCGCTCGGGGTCGTCGAGTTCCTGCCGACGCTCACTTTCGGGATCTTCGCCGGGGCGCTGATCGATCGATACGATCGAAGGTCGTTGATGATCCTCGCGGACGCCGTCCGTGCCGCGCTCGTCCTGGCGCTGGCCGGCTATCTCTGGCTGTTCGGCCTCAACCTGGTCGTCGTCCTTGCCGCCATCCTGGGGGTGGCCACCTTCAGCGCGGTGTTTCGGCCGGCGTCGAACGCGCTCCTCCCCAAGCTGGTCGGGAGGGCCGAGCTCCCCGATGGGAACGGGCTCCTCCTGGCGGGAACCACGGCCGCCCAGCTCGTCGGAAGTCCGCTCGGGGGCGTCGTCCTGATCGCGGCCGGGTCGACCGTCGGGCTCGCCTACAACTCCGTGACGTTCGCCCTATCCGCCGTGCTGCTGGCGGCGATCGCCATCCCGATGGCGGGGGCCTCCGACACCGCCTCGCCGACGTCGCTCTGGTCGGAGGTACGGGAAGGGATGAGATTCCTCCGCTCCCAGAACGCGCTCCTATGGATCACCCTGACGGCGATGGCGGCGAACTTTTTCCTCGGTATGTACGCGACCTACGCGGTGATCTACGCCTCCACCCAGCTGCATGCCGGGCCGGCGGTCTTCGGGATCCTGCTGGGGGCGAACGCGGCGGGCTTCGGGATCGGGGCGGTCCTGGTCGGTCGGCTCCACGTCGACCACCGCGCCGGACTGGCCTTTTCGATCTCCTGGGGGTCCTCCGGGGTGGCGATCCTGCTCCTCGCCTTGGTCTACTCGGTCCCCGTGGCGATCCTCCTCGTGGCGGCGTCGGCGATCCTGGGCGGATTCGGCAACACCGTCTGGCTGTCGGCCGTGCAGCAGACCGTCCCCGATCGGTTCCTCGGCCGTTACTTCAGCCTCGATGAGGCGGGCAGCTTCGCGATGATCCCGCTCGGCCAGATCGCCGGAGGCATTCTGATCACCTGGCACGGGATCTCGTTCGCCTATGCGGTCGGCGGCATCGGGTCGGCGCTGGCGAGCTTCTCGCTATTGCTCCATCCCGGCGCCCGCGCCTGGGGGGCGCCCCGGGGGCCGAGCGCGGCGTCGGAACGCAGGCCCGACCGGCCCGGAGCCTGAGCCTCCGCCGGCGAGGGTTACGCCCGGGTGGTCTCCGCGTCGGGGGGACGGCCCCGGACGGACCGCCGGAGGTCGGTGGAGTACTACCCGACGATCTTCCCTTCCCGGATCAGGGGCTTTCCGTCGATGGTCACGTCCGCTCCCGTCACGACAGTCCACGCGCCGAACGGGGAGGCGTTCTTCCCGCCGATGAAGTTGTTCCCGCCGATGCGGAAGAGCACGGCGCCGAGCTCCTGGTCCTCCATCTGCGGCAGGTGGCTGATCTCGGGGTTCAGGCCCACCGAGATGAACGACAGGCGGTCCTTCCCCTTGGCCGGGGCCTTGTCGTAGCTCGTCTGGATCGGCTCGCCCCCGGAGGCGTAGGATTGCCCGGTCAGATGCCCGTCCGAGAACTCCCACTTCACGCCGGTGACCGGACCGCTATCCGGGTAGCTCGTGTGGTTGCCGACGATCGTCCCCACCGCCGACGTGTGATCGATCGCCGCCCCGACGACCCCTCCGGGAAGCGTGGCCATGTTGTTGCCGGATTTCACATCCGAAGCGTCCACGAGCGCGTCGTCGAGGAAGGTGGGGTATCGACCGAGCCGGAAGGTGAGCTCGGTCCCGTCGTCCTGGCTCACGGTGACCTGCTTGCCCTTGCGGAGCCGTTCCGCGACCCGCGATCCCACCCGATGGAGTTCGGCCGGGGGTACCAGGCTCGCCCGAACGAGCTCCTCGCGCCAGCCGTCGAGGTCGAGTTTCCAGCGGTCCGCGGCCAGCTGGCTCGTGCGACCGAGGTACATTCGAGCCCCGCGCAGTTTCGCCTTCGCCGCCCGCTTGTACCATTCGGGATTGTACGCGGCCACGCCCGCTCGTTTCTTCTCCGGGATCTCGTCTCCGCGGGGCCACTGCGACGGTCCGAAGAAGAACACGTACGCCGACGTCTTGGCGAGGGCGGCCCACTCGTGGTGACCGACCTGCCCGGTGTGGCGGCCGTTCCCGGTCTCGATGGCCTCCCAGAACGAGTCCTCGTCCTCGTAGAGGAGCATCGGGTTCGCCCCCATGCGCCGGGCCTCGGCGACGAACGGCTTGGCCCACGGCAGCGTCTCCGACCACGTCTCGATGACGACGTTCTCTCCGGGGCGTACGCGCAGCGTGTTCTTCAGGACCGTTCGGGCCACCTTCGCGGCGAGTTCGGGGGACGACGCGGACACGGGCCCACCCACCCGGCCCCCCTACAAGAATCTGGTGGGGGGTATGTATGCGACCTGAGGGTGCCTATGCCCCTTCCTGCGACAACCCTCCCTCGCGAACCTCGCCCGGGTTGCGAGTCGGCGGGCGGCGGGCGCCCGGATCCACGAGGACAGACCGCTGTCGGTCCCTAGCAATGTCCGCCCCCGGTGCGGGGGTCGGAACCCGCTTCAGACGAGGGTGATCGAGTTGACGACCCAACCGGGCTTGGCCGGGCCCGCCCCTCGGAGAGAAGCGTCGAGGGTGAGACCGGGGGCGAAGTTCGTCTCGAACGCCGACGCGCCGAAGTCGAACTGGATCTCCAGCCAATAGTGGTGGCCGTGCACCAGGCTCCAATTCTGCCAGCGGGTGCACGTGGGCCCCGAGTAGGAGACGCAGTTCTTCGCCGAATCGAGCCAGAGATGATTCGTGCCCGAGAGCACCGAGCCCGGGTGGACGCAATAGTAGAGCGGGGAGTTCGTGCACGGCGTCGTGAAGTTCACCCAGGAACATTTTCCGAGGGTGTTGCAGGTGGAGTCGTTGTTGATCAAGAGGGAGGCGGTCGGCCCCTGGACCCAAGGGTGCGCCCCGGAGAGGAGGGTGCGGTTGGTCGCGTCGAGGACGTAGAACCCCCAAGTGGCCGAAGCGACGACGTGGGCGACGCACGTCGAATAGCTAGTGGAACCAGGAACCGGCGCCGCGGCGGGGCAGCGGAAGGACCCATGGAGGAACGCGGTCAGCGTCAGATCGTACGACACCGACACGGTGAGGTTGTGGGGCCCCGAGGTCACTTGGAGCGGGAGATAGACCCACAGGGCGTCGTTGGCGCTGCCGGAACCCAGGCCGTACGACGAAGGCGAGCCCTTGCAGCTTCTGACCGAAGCCGTGGCGTTGCCGGTGACATTCCCCGAGTTCGGCACCCAGTGATACCCCAAGATTGATCCGGTGCTCCGGCAAGGGCCAGCCGTGGCGCCCTGGATGTAGTTGTACGAATGCGTGTGTCCGTACGGCGCGGCGATCGTCCGAACCGAGGACGCGTCCGCCGTCGGCAGCCATAACGCGAGTAGCAGGGCGAGACCGAGAACTTCCGTCGCGCGACGGACCCGATCGCCCGCCCCACCGCTCCTGGACTTCCTCAAGCGCTCGCTCCGGTCACCGGACGCTGAACTCGACGTCGGGTCCTGCAAACGTGAGCAAGGGGGTGGCCCAGATTAACCCCCGCATGGGGTCGTTGAGACAGGATCGGGGGTTCCCGCCGTCGCGGGAACCCGCCGGGTTCGATTCCTCGCGGACCCTTACATCGCCGGGATGTTCTGCCAAGCCATCAATAGGTTCCCTTCCGAGTCCTTGAAGCACGCCGATCCCCCGAAGCTCTCCCAGGCGATCGGCCCGTCGACCTTCGTCTCCTTGCTCATCCGCTCCGCCTTTTCGAACTTCACGCCTTTCCGCTGGAGCGCGGCGACATACTTCTTGATGTCCTTCACGAGGAGCGTATGGTACGCCAGGCTCCGCTTCTCGCGAGCCTCTGGCACGACGAACCACACCTCCGCGCCACCGACCACGAGGCCCGCCCACAGGTCCTTCATCGGACCTTGGCCGCGGTACCTCAGTTTGGCCCCGAGCTTCTTGGTGTAGAACGCGATCGCGCGATCCATCTTTCGGATGGGGATGAGACTGATCAGCTGGGGTCCCGATGCCATGTTTCTTACCTCGTTTTCAGGCGAGCACGGTGCCCACCCTGCGAGCGCGCCACATCTCGGGGGGTTTATCTAGGTTGGCGGGACGCACCCGATCGGCCGCCCCTTCCGGTTCCCCGCCCATCTCCGACGGTCCATGCGATCCGGGCTACGGAGAACCGATGGGCCCGGCATCCGGCGGGGAACTCAGAATCCCCTCCGCGCCCCCGCTCGACAGGCCCACGTGCGGCAAGAGTTCGGGCAGACTGTCGATGATCAGATCGGCATCCTGGGCAAGAGAGAGTAGATCCGCCGACGACCGGTATCCCGTGCCCGCGACGTACCCCCGCATGAGGACGGTGATCGCGATGCCCGCCTCCCTCGCCCCCCGAAGCTCCTGGTGCTCGCCATCTCCCACGTAGACGGTGCGAAGCGGATCTCTTCCACCGAGCCGAGCCAGCACGTCCAGGTACGCCTCACGATCGGGTTTCAGATGTCCGGTGTCGCAGGAGAGCCCGGCGGCGTCGACCATCCGCGACAAAGGGGAGTCGACCCATGCTCGCGATTCCCGCTCGTCACAGTTGCTGAGGAGCCCGATCCGGATCCCTCCATGCCGTAGTGCCGCCAGCGTCCCCGTGACCGCGAGGGAAGGATGTGTCAGGGCAGCATCCCCCGGAGCACACGCGTCATCGAGTGCGTTCTGCACCTCGGAGAAATGGCGGGGAACTTTGGCCTCCCGGCAGTATTCGACCAGCCGCTCCGTCACCGAGGGGACCCGGCTCCGGATACGGTCGGGGGTCGAAGCGTTCCAGTAGCTCCGGAACTCCGGCACGTCCAGACCCAGCGAGACCGCGATCCGGTCCGCCCGAAGATGGGAGTCCGGGAGGAACTCCTCCGGGTTGACGAGCGTATGGAACAGGTCGAAGATCACGGTGTCGGCTCCCGTCGGATGGGCCGGCTCTCGACGAGCGTGGGCGATGGC
>JABCYU010000020.1 GCA_013290045.1 Methanobacteriota archaeon
AACCTCCCGACGGCGCAGGCGTGGGGCGCCGGAGATCCCGGCACCGCCGCCACCTACAACATCATCAACTACATGGCCGGATTCGCCACCTCGACCTCCCCCGGGCGGGCGTTGCTGGACTTCGGACTCGGCGGCGTCACCGTCGTCGGCGTCAACCACGCGTCACCGTCGACGATCTACGCCTCGGTGCGGGCGAACGGCGCGGTCGGCGGGGTCGTCACCGTGCAGCTCCTCGTCAACGGCAGCTTCGCGTACTACGGGGGGGTCCCGGTCGCCTCGACCGTCGCCCTGGTGGGAGGCGGCACCACCCAGTGGCTCACCCTCGTCTGGCAAGCGCCGACGGCGGCCAGCTACACGTTCTCGCTGATCCTCATCCCGCAGAGCGGCGACCTGTACAACCCCAACAACAGCCTGCCGGTGCTCGTGACGAACCAGCCGACGAAGGTGGTCTAGCGAACGGCGCCTCGCTCCCGGCCCTCCCCCGCTACGACAGCGGGGTGCTCGAGGACGCCGGGGGGAGAGAGCTGCCGCACTTCCAGCACGAGCTCTCGTTCGGGTAGACGACCGCCTGGCAGTTCGGGCAGGTCCTTTCCACCGTGGTGGACGGCGGGGGCGGGCCACCCGAGGGCGCCAGGGGACCAGAGCCCCCTCCCGGGATCGGAGGGATCGGACGCGCCCGCTCGATCTTTCGACGCGCCTCCCGGCTCTTGAACAGGGCGTAGACGAGGAGCGCCGCGAAGAAGACGATGCCGGCGAGGCCGAACAACGAAAGGTAGACGGCCGGGAGCACGTACTCGTAGGTGCTCAGAAAGTCTCCCGTCACCGGGCCCTGCACCGCCCCGTAGGAGTTTCCGGGGTCGACGAAGATCCAGAACAGTTTCTGGGTGGTCACGTTGCGGACCGCCCCGCCCATCACCCACCACCAGATGTTGTTCCCGGGAAGCGTCTGAAGGAAACTCACCGAGCCCGGCGTCGCCGTCCCGTTCGGGAAGGTGCGGTTGAGGACGTAGAGCGGGTAGCCGGACGCGCACGTCGTGGAGCTGTTCCCCGTGGCCCCGGGACAGGTGCTCACCCAGAGGGTCACCCAAAGGAGGGCCGAGTCGCCTTTCGGGATGTACTGGGGAAACAGCTGGGCCGTGAAGTTGAAGGTCCCCCCCGCCGCGGCGTTGAACGGGGTGACCTTCGCGTTCTGGATCACCGCGCTGCCGTTCCCGTACGGCAGGACCGGGTCCGAGCTGGCGAGCGGCGACGGTTGGAGCAGAGCCGCCGCCTCGAGTGGGGCGGTCAGGGGGGCGGCGATGAGGAGGGCGATCAATCCGGCGAGGGCCAACTGGCGGGGCCGTTTCCAACCCAGGTAGATCGGGACGAGCATCCCGAACACCAGAAAAGTGATCGAAACGAGGTACGGGCCGAGGTACAGGAACCCCCCGATCAGGGTCACGACCATCAGGGCGATCAGGGCCGCTTTACCGGCGGTGGTCGCCGCGAAAGCCTTAACGCCGCCCCACCGCTGCACAGGCGGGCAGAGGCGAGCGACGCACCCCATATAAGGAATGAGGCACGAATCGCTCTCGTCACCGCCGGTGCACACGGCGCTCGTGATCCTCGACGGGTTGGGCGACCGACCCCACCCGCAGACGCGGGGGATCTCGCCCGTCGAAGCGGCTTCCACACCCAACCTCGATCGGCTCTCCACCGACGGTCGGCTCGGGGACGTCGTCCTGATCGGGCCCGGGATCGCCCCGGAGTCCGATGCCGGGGTACTCGCCCTCCTGGGCTATGATCCGGTCCGCGACTCCCCCGGGCGCGGGGTCCTCGAAGCCGTAGGGGTCGGCATCCCCCTCGAAGCCGGAGATGTGGCGTTCCGGCTGAACTTCGCGACCTCGGACGGTGCCGGCGTGGTCCAAGACTCCCGCGTCGGGCGGAATCTGACGACGGGCGAAGCCCAGCAGCTCGGCCACGAGCTGTCGAAGGCGGACCTGGTGGCCCCGGAAGGGATCCGCGCGGAGGTCCGTGCGACCGTAGGACACCGCGGGGTTCTCTGGTTGAGCCCCCGGTCGGGAGGCCCGCTCTCCTCGAACGTGTCCAACTCCGACCCGTTCTACGAGAAGCTGGGTGGGATGGGGCAGGCACGTCGTCCGGCCGACCGGCACCCGCTCGCCGTCACCCCGCTCGACGGGTCCGACGCCGCGCGTCGAACGGCGTCGGCGACCAACCAGTGGCTGGAACGTAGCACGGCGCTCCTCCAAGGGAGCAGCGTGAACGCCCGACGGGCGGTCGCCGGCAAGCTGCTCGCCAACACCGTCCTCATCCGGAACGCCGGCTCGCTGCCCGACCCACCGATGGTCCCGTTCGCCACCCGACACGGCTACGCCGGGGCGGCCGTGACGGAGATGCCGGTCGAACGCGGGATCGCCAAGCTCCTCGGTCTCGCCGACCTGTTCGTGGGCCCGATGGGGCCGGACCGCGACGCGTCGCTTCGCGAGCGGGCGGCCGTGACGCGAAAGGCGCTCGCCGAGCATCCGTTCGTCTACGTCCACCTGAAGGGGCCGGACGAGCCCGGCCACGACGGAGAGGCGGTGGTGAAGCAGGAGGTCATCGAGGCGCTGGACCGGTCGTTCTTCGGCCCGTTCCTCGACGGGCTCGACTGGGCGACGACCCGGATCGCGGTGACCGCGGACCACGCCACTCCCTGCCTCCTCAAGGGCCATTCCGACGACCCGGTGCCGCTCGTGATCCGGGGCGCGGGCGTCACCGCGGAACGCCGGTCCGAGACCGGCGACGTGAAGTTTTGCGAACGCTCCGCCGGGTCCGGTTCGCTCGGCCATCTTCGGGGGCACGACGTCCTGCGTCTCCTTGGGAGCTGGCCGGGCCCCGCATGAGGAGCCTCGCCGTCGTCGTTCCGAGCGCCGGAGCGGAGGAGGCGCGCCGGAATCTCCGCGATCAGGGCCGGCTCCGCCACGACCTGCGGGTCGCGCACCTCGACGGCCGAGTGGCGTTCCCGGTCTACGGCCCGCCGGATCCCGTTCCCCGTTCCGCCGAGGTGGTCGAGCTCGAGTTCGATTCGCCGATCGCGGCCGGGCCGGCGAGCTATCGCGAACTGCTGACCCTGCCGCCGGGCGAGGCGGAACTCCTCCCGAGGGCGTTCGACGTGGTCGGCGACCTCGTACTGATCCGCCTGCCGCCCGAGTTGAGTCCCCGAGCGGCCAGCATCGGGGAAGCCCTGCTCCAATTCGTCCCTTCGGCCCGGCTCGTGGCCTGGGACCACGGGGTCCACGGGCCGGAGCGCGTTCGGACCCTCGAACGGATCGCCGGCGAGGGGACTTTCCGAACCCGGCATCGCGAGAACGGGCTCGAGATCGACGTGGACCTGACGAAAGCGTACTTCTCGCCCCGCCTCGCCCGGGAGCACGCGAGGGTCGCGGGATGCGTGAGAACGGGGGAACGGTTCGCCGACCTGTGTTGCGGCGTCGGACCGTTCGCGTTGCATGTGGCCCGCGACGGACGGGCGAAAAGCGTGGTTGCCGTCGATCGGAACCCGGAGGCGATCGGGCTACTCCGGGAGAACCTGGCACGGCTCGGGCTCGAGGACCGGGTCACCGCCGTCGTAGCTCCGCTCGAATCGTTCCTTTCTCCCCCGACCGTCTCGGATCGGGCCGTCCTGAATCTCCCTCACGAAGGGATTAAGTACGTTTCCCCGGTCAGCGCGACGGTGGCGCGGGGGGGAACGCTCCACTACTTCGAGGTGACGCCCCGGGAGCTCCGGGCGTCCCGCGGGTCGAAGATCGTGGAGCAGATGCAACCGGTCGGTTCGTGGTCGGTCGAGGAGACCCATGTCGTCCACCCGTACTCGCCGGATTCCGACATCGTCGCCTACACGTTCGTGCGAGGTCCGGGCCCGTAGGCCCCGAGGGCGATCATGGCCTACGTGCTGAATCTCGCGGACGTGTCGGACTCGGACCTCGCCCTGGTCGGGGGCAAGGCCGGGAAGCTCGGCGAAGTGGTGCGCCAGGGACTGCCGGTCCCGCCGGGGATCGTCGTCACCACCGAGACCTACCAGGCGTTCGTCGACGCCACCGTTCTCAAGGTGGAGATCCCGGATGCGCTGTCGACCTTGGATCTCGACCGCCCGGAGAGCGTCGACGCCGTCGCCCGACGAATTCGCACGGCGTTCGAGGCGACGGAGTTCCCCCCCGAGATCCGCTCGGTCCTCGAGGAGGCCGTCGAGCGGTACCAAAAGGAACACGACGTCCGATTTTCGGCCGTCCGCTCCTCGGCGACCGCCGAGGACCTGGAAGGGGCGTCGTTCGCCGGCCTTCAGGAGACGTACCTGAACATCCGCGGCACCGATGCGGTCCTCTCGGCGATCCGGCGATGCTGGGGTTCGCTGTTCACGGCCCGGGTCCTCGTGTACCGGGCCCGCAAGGGGTTCGACCACTCCCAGGTCAGGCTCGCGGTCCTCGTCCAGAAGATGGTCGATTCCGTGGTGAGCGGAATCCTGTTCACCCGCGACCCCAACACCGGCGAGAATCACATGATCATCGAGGCCGGCTGGGGTCTCGGCGAAGCGATCGTCGGCGGGGAGGTGACGCCCGACCATTACGTGGTGGACGGCGCCACTCAGCGGATCGTCCACAAGCAGATCTCCGAGCAGTCGATGCGGTTGGTCCGGGTGGAGGAAGGGGGGAACCGCAAGGACGAGGTGCCCAAAGCCGACCAGAATCGACAGAAGCTCCCCGATGAGAAGATCCTGAAGCTCGCGTCGCTGGCCCGCGTGATCGAGTCGCACTATCGCCGGCCGATGGACGTCGAGTGGTGCGCAGACGCTAAGTCGCTCTACATCGTCCAAGCGCGGCCGGTGACGACGATCCCCGCCGCCGGAACGCCGAACGCCCCCGCTCCCAGCCCGTCCGGCCCCACCTCCTCGTCGCGCCCGGAAAGCGCCGAAACCCCGATCCTACGGGGGATGGGGGCGAGTCCGGGGCTCGCCGGCGGGAAGGCCCGCCTGCTCCTCTCCGCCGCGGAGATGTCGAAACTCAAATCCGGCGAGATCCTCGTCACGACGATGACCACCCCGGATATGGTTCCGGCGATGGCCCAGGCGGCCGGGATCATCACCGATGAGGGGGGGATGACGTGCCACGCCGCGATCGTCTCGCGCGAGCTCGGCGTGCCGTGCATCGTCGGGACCCGCGGAGCGACGAAGACGATCCACGAAGGCGACACGGTGACGATGGACGGGAAGACCGGGATGATCTTCGCCGGCCTCACGCATCTGGAGAAGGCGAAGGCGGCGGCCCCGGCGGCCGGTTCCGGCACCGCGAACGCCGACGGCCACCACGCGGCCCCCGTCACCGCGACCAAGATCTACGTGAACGTCGGAGTGCCGGAGAAGGCCGCCGAGTACGCCCGATTGCCGGTCCAAGGCGTCGGTCTCCTCCGAATCGAGTTCATCTTCACCGCCCACGTCCGCGAGCACCCGATGGCCCTCATCAAGCAGGGCAAGGGAGCCGAGCTGGTCCAGCGCCTCGCCGACGGCGTCGGTAAGGTCTGCCAGGCGTTCTATCCACGTCCGGTGATCATCCGGACGTCCGACTTCAAGACGAACGAGTATCGCGGGATGCCCGGGGGCGAGGAGTTCGAGCCGTCGGAGGAGAATCCGATGATCGGCTGGCGGGGGTGCTCGCGCTACATCTCCCCGATGTACAAGCCGGCGTTCCTCTGCGAGCTCGAGGCGATCCAGAAGGTCCGCACCGAGCAGGGCCTGAAGAACGCGATGGTGATGCTCCCGTTCGTCCGGAACACCTGGGAGCTCGAGCAGATCGCCGAGATGATGCGCGAGAAGGGGCTCCGCCGCACGCGCGACTTCCAGCTCTACCTGATGGCCGAGGTCCCCTCGACGGTCCTGATGGCCCGCGAGTTCTCCAAGCACTGCGACGGCTTCTCGATCGGATCGAACGACCTCACCCAGCTCGTCCTCGGCGCCGACCGCGACTCCGAGACGCTGGGCCGGATGGGCTACTTCGACGAGCGAGACCCAGCCGTGCTCCGCGCCGTCGAGCTGCTGCTCGAGGGCGCCCACGCCGAGGGTCGGACGGTCGGGATCTGCGGCCAGGGACCGAGCGTCTACCCCGAATTCGCTGAGTTCCTGGTCCGCCACGGGATCGACTCGATCTCGCTCAACGCCGACACCGTCCTCACGACGATGCGGTCGATCGCCTCCGTCGAGCAGCGCCTCAAGCTCGACGAGGTCCGCCATCGGCGGGCCTCCAGCTAGGCGACCGGCCGCCGGGGGGGCCGCCAGCGGGGCGGCTGGGGGGCTCCGGGGTCCGGGATCGTGAGCTCGGCATCCAACGGGAGCTCATAGACCCCGAACCGGCCGATCGGTTCGAAGCCGAGCGAGCCGAGGCGGTGCGAGGTCCGCTCGTTCTCGGCGGAGATCGTCACCAGTTCGGTCCTCGACGTCACCTCCTCTCGCAACGCGTGGGCGACCAGCGCCGTCGCCGCCCCTTGCCCTCGCGCCGCCGGTTGCGTCGAGACGGCGTGCAGCCCGACCACCCCGCCGGTCTCGTAGACCAGGGCGGCCGCCACCACCGATCCGTCCTTCTCCGCGAGGAGCGGGCGGATCGACTCGCCGGGATTCGGGTGCTCCCACGTCACCACCAGCGACCGACGGAACTCGTCCCCTTCGCGCTCGCCGGTCCAGAACCGCACGAGGTCGTCGACCTCGTCGGGGCGTGCCCGGCGGACCCGGACCCCCGGGACGGGCGCGGATCGGTCCCCCTGCCGCCGGACGAGCACGAGGTGGGGCTCCGCCCGTCGCCGGAACCCGAAGCGCGCGAGCCCCCGGTCCAGGTGGGATGGGACCGGTTCCCCGATACGGAACGACGGGCGGAGCGTGCGCTGGAAGTAGTGGTCGAGGGCCCTTTCGAAGAACGCGGCCTGGCGGTCCGGGCCGACCCGGACGTCCTGGACGAAGTTGAAGCGGGGAACCGGGACGCGTTCGTGGGTGACGAGCGTGGCCCCGGGGATCTCGAGGGCGAATCCCCCGAGGGTCAGGACGAACTCGCGCTCCTCCCGGAGCGCCGCAGCGAGGTCGGCGGACTCCGACATCGTTCCCGGAGTCCACGGAGCCTCCGGCAGATGACGATGGCGACCGACGGAGCCCCGCCCCCACGGGCGACCTCGGGGCGAGTCGGCGACGGCCGCGCGACCCCCGCGAACCATTATCAGCCGTCCGACACTCCCGCGCCCTCGGCCGCCGCTGGTGGCCGTTGAGACCAACCGATGTCCGGGCCAACTCTCGATCCGCCGGCCGTGGTCGCCGTCCTCGGTGCCGGGAACATGGGGAGCGGCATCGCCCAGGCGTGTGCGCAGGCCGGGTTCACGGTGTGGCTCCGGGACCTCGACGAGCCCATGCTGGCCCGGGGCCGCGGGCTGATCCAGAAGACATTGGAGGGCGCGATCCAGCGGAAGAAGACGACCCCCGCCAAGCGGGACGAGCTGCTCGGGCGCATCCACTACACGACGGAGGTCGCCACCGCGGTTCGGGACGCCTCCCTGGTCATCGAAGCGATCTTCGAGGAGGAGTCGAAGAAGCGCGAGTTGTTCGAGGAGGTCGCCCGTCACGTCCCCGCCGGCGCCATCGTGGCGACGAACACCTCGTCCCTCTCGGTGACGCGCCTCGCCGAGGGGTTCCCGGATCCGGAGAGGTTCGCGGGCCTCCACTTCTTCTTCCCGGCGGCGATCAACAAGCTCCTCGAGGTCATCGGTGGCACCCGGACCTCTCCCGAGACGATCCGCCGCCTGGAGCGGTTCGGATACCTGCTGCGAAAGATCCCGATCGAGGTCCACGACGCCGCGGGGTTCGCGGTCAACCGGTTCTTCGTCCCCTATCTGAACGAGGCGACGCGACTCGCCGAGGAGAACGTGGCGAGCCTGGCGACGATCGAGGAGGTCGGCCGCGAGCTGTTCGGTACGACGCTGGGCCCGTTCGAGCTGATGAACGTCACAGGGGTGACCATCGCCTTCCACGCCGAGACCTCGCTCGCCGCATCGTTCGGTCGCGCCTATGCTCCCTCGGCGCGGCTCGAGGAGCAGTTCCGAGCGGCCCAGCCGTGGGCGTGGAAGGAGACCCGCGTCGAACCGGAGAAGAAGACGGCGGTCCGCGAGCGGTTCCTGGGCCTGGTGCTCGGGATTGCCTGCGAGCTCGTCGAGGAGGGGGTCGCCTCCCCCGAGGCGGCCGACCGGGGCGCCACCGTCGGTCTGCGGTGGAAGCAGGGGCCGTTCGCCCTCCTCTCGGAAGTGGGGCTTTCCGAGGGGCTCCGATTGGTCGAGTCGATCGCGCGACCGTGGGGCGATTCGTTCCCTGTCGCGCCGTCCCTGCGGGAGCGGGTACATCGCGGCGAGACCCGGTGGCCGATGCGCGTCATCCGGATCGACCGGCGAGGGCCGGTCGCCTGGGTGCTGCTCGACCGTCCCGAGGTCCTTAACTCGCTCAATTCGGAGCTGCTGGCGCAGCTCGATGCGGCGTTCGCCGAGCTCCACGGGGACCCCGAGGTGCGCGTCGCGGTCCTGGCGGGGAGTTCGCCGATGTTCGCGGCGGGGGCCGACATCGCCGAGATGGCGAGGAAGGGGATCTCCGACGGCCGCGAGTTCGGGTTCGCGGGCCAGGCCGTCTGCCGGCGGATCGAGGAGTCCCGGATGCCGGTGATCGCTCTGGTCGAAGGCTACGCGCTCGGGGGCGGACTCGAACTCGCCCTCTGCGCCGATTTCATCCTCGCCGCCGACACGGCCCAGCTCGGACTCCCGGAGACGACGGTGGGGATCCACCCGGGGTTCGGGGGAGCCACCCGGCTCACGCGCCTCATCGGGCGCGCGAAGACGAAGTATCTCGTGTTCACCGGGGTCCCGGTGACCGCGCCGGAAGCCGCGCGGCTGGGATTCGTCGTCCGGGTCGTGCCCGCCGCCACGGCCCGGGAGGAGACCCAGGCCCTCGCCGAGATGATCGCCTCTCGGGCGCCTCTCGCCGTTTCCTGGGTGAAGAGCGTGATCAACCGGGGGATGGACAGCCCGCTCGACGCCGCGTTGCGGCTCGAGGGGGAGTCCGCGGGTCACACGTTCGCCACGAGCGACCGGACCGAGGGGATGCAGGCGTTCCTCGAGCGGAGAGCCCCGAAGTTCCAGGGGAAGTAGCCGATCGGTCCTAGTGCGTCGCGCCGGCGCCGCTCGCGACGAAGGCGGCGTAGGCGGCCGCGTCCATCGACCCGGAGGGATCCAGCGCCTGGGTCAGGGTGAGCCGGTAGATCCACCCCTTTCCGAAGGCGTCCTGATTGATCAGTTCGGGGTGGGCCTTGAGATCGGCGTTCGACGCCGACACCGTGCCGTCCGCCGGGGCGTAGACGTCGGCGACGGTCTTCACCGACTCGAGGACCAGGACGCTCTCGCCGGCCTTGACCGGGCGTCCGACCTTCGGGAGGTCGACGAACACGATATCGGTGAGCTCCGACTGGGCGTGGTCGGTGATCCCGATCGTCGCCTCGTTCCCCTCGACCTTCACCCACTCGTGACTCTTCGTGTAGCGGCGGTCCGCTGGATCCGTCATGTTCCGGCCTCCCACGTCACGGCGTACTTCTGCTGGGCCTCGGTCGCCACGTCGATGCCGGCGCCGAGCGGCCCGAGGGCCGCCTGGGCGACGGCGCGGTCCAGGGCCGGAGGGACCGGGTAGACCTTCGGCGGCAGCTTCAGTCCGTGGAGCGCGATGTGCTCGGCGCTCAGCGCCTGCAAGGCGAAGGAGAGGTCCATGATCTCCACCGGATGGCCCTGGCCGGCCGCGAGGTTGATCAGCCGCCCCTCACCGAGCAGGTAGGCGCGGCGCCCGTCGGCGAACCGGTACTCCTCCACGTGGGGACGGACCGGGCGATGCTCGATGGCCATCCCCTCCAGGTCCGACTTCGAGACCTCGACGTCGAAGTGACCGGCGTTGCACAACAGGCAGCCGTCCTTCATCACCTTGAAATGTTCGGCGCGGACGATGTCGCGGTTGCCCGTGACGGTGCAGATCAGGTCGGCCTGCCGGACCGCGTCGAGCATCGGCATCACCCGGAACCCCTCGAGGCGCGCCTCGATCGCGCGCACCGGGTCGACCTCGGTCACGATCACGTCGGCGCCGATCCCACGAAGTCGCGAAGCGATCCCCTTGCCCGACCATCCATAGCCGGCCACGACGCAGACGCGCCCGGCGATCAGCAGGTTCGTCGCGGTGAAGATCCCATCGAGGACCGACTGCCCGCATCCATAGCGGTTGTCGAACAGGTGCTTCATCTCGGCGTCGTTGACGTCGATCGCCGGGAATCGGAGCCCCCCGGTCTTCTCGAGGGCGCGTAGTCGGGTGATCCCCGTGGTCGTCTCCTCGGTCGAACCCCGGATGCTTCCCCGGTCGGGAAGCGCGGTGTGGGCGAGGGCGACGAGATCCGCGCCGTCGTCGACGATGACGTCCGGCTCGGCGTCGAGCATCGCGGTGATGCCGTGATGGTACTCCGCCGCGGTCTCTCCCTTTCGGGCGAACGTCGGGATCCCCTCGGCCACGACGCCGGCGACGGCGTCATCGTCGGTCGACAGCGGATTGCCCGCGGCGAGGTGGACGTCCCCTCCCCCCGCCTTCAACGCCAGCGCGAGGGCGCACGTCTTCGCCTCGACGTGGAGCACGAGGGAGAGCGTGAGGCCGGCGAACGGCTTCTCGGCCTCGAGGCGGCGGCGGATCCCCTCGAGGACCGGCATGTGGGTTCGCGCCCAGGCGATCTTCTGCCGGCCGATCGTCAGGTCCCCGGTCATTCGATCCGGGCGCGCCATGAGGGCCGGGGTATAAACGATTGGGTCGGGTCCTCCGGTGGCAGCCCGCCCCGGCGCTGGAGGCGCCGGTTAACGCGTGACGGCCCCGCAGAACGGACAGACGAGGTAGTCGGGAGGGATCTCCTTCCCGCAGTTCTGGCACGGCTTCATCGCGGCGTCGACGACCGCCGGCGCGCCGCCGGCAGCGGGCGCCGTCGTGGCGGCGGGGGCGGATGCCGGAGCGGGCGGTGATCGCGAGGTCGCCTTGGAAGCGGCGGACGCGAGCGGGGTGGGCGGCGGGGAACCGCCGGGCTTTCCAGAAGGCTTCGAAGCGGCCGCGGGGGCGGGGGAAGCGCCGCCGGCGCCCCCTCCGCGCTTCGGCGGGGTCGACGGGGCCGCGGATGGGGTCAGGTCGGCGGGCTCGGGCTGCGGGGCGGTCTCGGAGACGAGCGGCGCCCCCATGCCCACCCGCGAGCCGGCCGATTGCTGCAGCTTCCACTGGCTGAAGGAGGTGTACGAGCCCTGGCGCTTCCACCAGTCCCAGAAGGCGCCCTCGGAGTAGTTGTCCCCGAGCTCCTTCTTCGACTCGGTCCGGAACCGCTCGACGAAGTCGGCGTACCCCTGGCGCTCCGGGTCCTTCACGCCCTCATCGGGCTTGCCGAGGAGCTGGGCCGCGCACTCCGGGCAGACCTGCGAGTTCGCCGGGATCGTGGAGCCGCAGCGGCTGCAGCGGACGAGATCGGTCTCGAACTCGGCCCCGCACTTCGGGCACTGGGTGGCGTCCTCGGGGATGAGGCTGCCGCACTCGCCGCACTCGACGAGCTTGCCGCGCGCCTGGCGGGGGATGACGTAGAGGAAGAGGATGGCGAGGACAGCGGCCGCGCCGATGGCGATGATGATCCAGTACAGCAGCGGCAGGCCGAGGAACTTCTGGTCGAGCAGACCGGGAGATGTGGAGGAGGCCGCCCCGCCGATGGTGAAGTGGTCGGGATAGTCCGTATGGCCCGTGACGGTGTTGTAGAAGCCGGTGACGTTGAGGGTGTAGGTGCCGGCCGGCATCGTCGGGTAGACCGTGATAAAGCCGCTGTAGGGACCGGGCTGGGCGGTGAACTGGCCGATCTGGAAGGTGCGGCCGTCGGTGGCGACCGCGGTGATGTTCACGAGGGCGAACCCGCGGCCGGAGAACTCTACCGTGCCGTTGACCGAGATATCCTGGTTCGGGGCGTAGACGCCCATCGGCGCCGTCAGGCTCACCTTCACCGGGGAGGGTTTGACCGTGACGTTGATGTCGGCACGCGCCACGCCTCCGATCGGCCCGCCCCCGCCGTTCCAGATGACCTCAAGGACGAGCTGGGCGACGACCGTGCCGCGGACGCCGACCGTCGACTCCTCGACGGTCCAGTTGAAGTCGATCGGGCGGCTCGCGCCGGCGGCGAGGGCCGGGAACGTCTGGTTCGGGGCGATCACGCTGCGCGGGAACTTCGCTCCGACCACGTAGGAAAGGTTCGCGTCGAACGCCGGCACCGGGCCGACCCCGACGTTCCGAACGATCCCCGAGATCGCCAGCGACTCGCCGATCGACACGGTCGGGGGCGTCACCGGAGATCCGGCGACCGCGAACGTCAACGTTCCGACGGTCAGCAGCGGGCGATAGTTGGGGTACGCCGTGGTGGCCGCCTGATCGGCGGACGACGGCGTCATGCTGGCGGTGTACGGCGTCGCCGACGCCGAGATCCAGCGGGTAGAGTTCGGTCCGCCTCCCGCCAGGGTGACGGCGACGTGATAGTTGCCAAGGAAGGTGCCCGCCGGCAGCGTCGCCTGGGTGAGGACCCCCGACACGAGCAGTAGAGCGCCGACCCCCTGGCTATCGGTCACTCCGTACGAGGCGAGGTGGCGAGCGGTGAGCCAGGAGGTGACGTACGAATCGAGGGACGGGCTCGCCACCGCGAGGTTGTTCATCGCGTTGGCCGTGGCGTTGTTGAGCTGATTCGAGTCGTAGGCGTAGAACGCCGAGAGCTGGGCCCCGGGAAGCGGAGAGCCGCCGGCCCCGGTGACCGGGAAGTCGATCCACCGGTAGAAGTACGCCGTACTGGTGGCGTCCGGGAGGATGGCCGACGAGTTCCAGTAGACGCCGAGGTAGGCATTGGTCACCGAAAGATTGGCAAAGAAGCCGGTCGCCCCATTCAGCAGGAGGAGTTTCTGAGAGTTCCAGGCCGACGGGGCCTGGGTGTTGGGTGGAACCGGGGTACCCGGCGTGAGGTTCCAGTTGAGGTCGATCGTCGAATCGACCGCGCTGATCGACGTTCCGGCCCCGGTGGCCGTCACGTTGAAGTCGACGAGCGGGTTGAGCAGGATCGCCACGTTGGAGATCGCCACGTTCGCCGAACCGTTCGACGCGCTCAGCGTCGCCGAAACGGAGGTCGGCCCTCCGAACACGCCGGTGGCGTTGAGGTAGCCGAGGACCCCGGCCGCGTTGATCGCCGAGACCGCCCCGGCGGGCAGCGGAACGATCACCGGGCTCGGGCCGTTGAAGGTGATCTGGCCGAGCGCGTAGGCTCCCCCGAAGGTGAACGTGTTGGCGCCCGTGGTGACCTGGGCGTACGGGCTCGAGTAGGTGATGGCGAGGTCGGCCGAGCCGATCGTCGGGTTCAGCACCGCCCTCGTCAGGTTCTCCGAGTCGGACGGCGGCACCCAGGACCACGAGTTCCAGCTCGTGCCTCCTCCGGAGCTGATCGTGTGGAGCACGTTGTTGTACACCGGGGTGGCCGTCGGCTGGCCCCAGCGGGTCGAGTTGTCGCGGTAGAGGTTGACGATCGAGGAGTTCCACAGGCTGAGGTGGGCGCCGCCCGAGACCGTCGTCGACGCCGCGGCGATGGAGTCGTGGAACAGCGAGAGGTTCTCGACGACCGAGAGGATCCCGAAGTTCCGGGTGATGTTGCTCGAGTTGAGGAGGAGGGACGTTCCCGCGCCGTAGACGTTGACCGAGCCGGGGAACTGGAACGAGCTGTGGACCAGCGTGGCGCTTCCGGCCCCCGAGACGTTGAACGATAGCTTCGGGTAGAAGTTCAGGATCTTCGCGTCGGTCGTGACGGTGGAGTTCCAGACGTCGAGCGTTCCCTTGACCGAGAACCAGTAGATGTGGCTCAGGCGCTGGGCGACGGTGCCGGTCGGCCCGACGAACTGCTCGAAGACGAGCGTTTCGTTCCGGATGACGAGGGTCCCCCCGGGCAGCACGGAGATGTTTCCCGCCTGGTAGTAGAAGGAGGAGCCGGCCGTCGTCGGCTGGATGTAGAACGGCGAGTTCGCGGGGCCGACGATCAGGTCCCCGTGGGGGCCGGCCAGGGGCCCGAAGGAGGGGTGAGGGGCGGCCGCGTGCGCCGCGACGGCGAGCCCGGCCCGGGGACCCGGGCCGGTCGACCGGGACGGCGCACTGTGGGTGGGCGCCGTGAGACTAGCGAGGAGCAGTAGCCCGACCAGGCACGTCAGAACGAGGGCGGGGGCGATACGTGCCGTCGACCTTTCGAACCCTCCGACGGCTGGAGGGATGTGGTGAAAACGGTCCACGAACGAAATAGAGGCTGCGTCCCGGTATAAAAATCATCGGGGGCGGCCGGCGGCGTCTCAGCGACGCGCCCGTCGTGCGTCGGACCGGTCATCCCGGCGTCCGGAGAACGACCTTTCCGAAGAGGTCCGGCGCGTCCATGCGCGCCAGGGCGGCACGCCCGTCCGACCAATCGAAGACCCGGTCGACGACGGCCGCCAGGCGGCCGGCGACCAGCTCGGCGAGGACCGCGTCGAACTCGTGGGACGTCGCCATCGTGCTACCGCGGATCGACGCCTGCCGCCAGAAGAGCGTCCGGAGGTCGATCTGGACGAGAGGCCCGGCGGTCGCCCCGATGACGACCAGCCGACCTCCGCGGGCGACGCTCCGCACGGACCTTGGGACGGTCGGGGACCCGACGGAGTCGAAGATGAGGTCGATGCCCCGCTTCCCGCTCCATTCCCAGAGGGTCCGGTCGAGCGGTTTCTCCTCGGTCAGCAGCAGCACCTCCTCGGCACCGAGGCGACGGCACGCGTCGGCCTTGTCGAGCGATCGGCCCACGACGACGACCCGGGCGCCGGCCTGCCGGGCCACCTGGATGGCGGCGGTCGAGACGCCCCCGCCCGCGCCGATGATGGCGACGGTTTCGCCGGGGGCGACCGCCCCGACCGTCCGAATGGCTCGCCAGGCGGTCTGGAACACCAGGGGGGCCGCGGCGGCCTGTTCCCACGTGAGGCTGGAGGGGATCCGATGGACGTTCCGACGCGGGAGCACGATCGACTCGGTCGCGGTGCCCTGGGTGTGCTCGCCGACGATCCGATAGTCGCGACAGAGGCACTCGAGGCCCGCGACGCACGCCGGGCAGGTTGCATCCCAGAGCCCCGGATTGAGCAGCACCCGGTCGCCGACGGCCAGGTCGTTCACCCCGGGGCCGATCGCATCGACGACGCCGGCCCCATCCGACCCGAGGACGTGGGGACGCTCGATCGGCACGCCGGGGATCCCGGCGAGGACGAACCGGTCCAGCCGGTTGAACGCCGCCGCCCTCAGGCGGATCCGCACCTCCCCCGCCGCCGGCTCGTTATCCGGGACCTCGACGAGCTCGACCCGGTCGAGTCCGCCGTGCTCCCGGAATCCGAGTCCGATCATTCGGGCGCCGCGCGGAGCTCCCAGTGCGTCGTCCCGCCACGGTCTTCGACGTGGATCCCCGCGGCACGCAACTCGTCCCGGATGCGGTCGGCCTCCGAATAGTCGTTCCGTTCGCGGGCCCGCCGTCGCGCGTCCAAGGCGATCCGGACGGCGCCGGCCAACTCCTCGGACGCGCCGGCTCCGTCCCCCCGGATCGGCAGTCCCAGCACCTCTTCGGACCATCGGTACGGGGCGAGGAGCGTCTCGAGGGCCCCTCCCTCGAGCGATTCGAACGGTTGGGGGAGGGCGGAAACGTTCCGGACCCACCCGAACAGCAGCGCGATCGCTTCGCGGGAGTTGAAGTCGCTCGCCATCACTTCGTCGAGGCGCTGGACGAGCCCGTCGGCGGCCTCGGCGGTCTCGGGCGGGAGCCCGGCGCCGGGGCGCTCCGCTCCCTCCCGCTCGAGGAGGCCGGACAGCCGTCGGTACGGGGCGATGAACCGACCGAACGCCTCGGCGGACTCTTCGAGGCTCTTGCCTTCGACGAAATCGAGCGGGCTGCGGTAGTGGGCGTTGAGGTAGAAGAACCGGAGGACGTCCGGGCCGCAGGCGTCGAGCGTCTCCGCGAGCCGGATGACGTTCCCCAGGGATTTCGACATCTTCTCCCCGCCAAGGTTGAGCATCCCGGCGTGCATCCAGAAGTTGACGAGCGGCGACGTCCCGGTAGCCGCCTCGGCCTGGGCGATCTCGGCCTCGTGGTGCGGGAACTTCAGATCGAGGCCGCCGCCGTGGATGTCGTAGCGCGCCCCGAGCAATCGGACGGTGATCGCGGTGTCCTCGATGTGCCACCCGGGCCGGCCCGGCCCCCACGGACTCTCCCACGACGGTTCCCCCGGCGTCGCCGCCTTCCAGAGGACGAAATCCTCGGGAGCGCGCTTCCCGGGCTCGGCGGGGACGCGGGTTCCGGGACGTTGGGCCTCGATCCGCTGGCCGGAGAGCTTCCCGTAGGCGGGGAACCGGGAAACGTCGTAGTACACCGACCCCGTCGTCGCGTACGCGTAGCCGCCGTCGACCAGCTGGCGGACCTGGGCGAGGATTTCCGGCACGTAGTCCGTCGCGAACGGGTAGTAGTTCACCGACCGGACCCCGAGGCGTTGCATGGAGACTGTCCACCCGGCAAAGTGACGCTCGGCAAGCACCAGCGGGTCGATCCCTTCCTCACCGCCCCGCTGGATCAGCCGGTCGTCGAGGTTCGTCACGTTCTGGACGTAGAACACCCGGTATCCCCAACGTCGCAACGCCCGGGCGACGACATCGAAGGTGACGAACGTCCGACCGTGACCGATATGCGCTTCATCGTAGGGGGTCAGCCCGCAGACGAACAGGCCGATCTTCGGAGGGGTGATCGGCACGAGCAGCCGGGTCTCGCGGCTGAGGGTATCGTAGATCTGGACGCGGCGCACGCGTTCAGAGCTCCCGGAGCGCGCCCTTCACGGCATCGGCCAGATCCGCCGGGTCCTCGATCCCGCACGAGAACCGCAGGAGCCCGTCGCGGACCCCTCCGGCCTCTCGCTGGGCCTTCGGAACGCTGGCGTGGGTCATCGACGCCGGATGGTCGATGAGCGACTCGACCCCTCCGAGGCTTTCGGCCAGGGTAAAGATCTCGAGGTTCCGGAGGAACCGCCGCGCCGCCGGCATCCCCCCCGAGAGTTCGGCGCTGACCATCCCGCCGAATCCCTCCATCTGTCGACGGGCGAGCGCGTGTTGCGGATGGCTCGACAACCCCGGGTAATGGACCGCGGTGACCTTGGGGCTCTTTTCGAGCACGTCGGCCACGGCGCGGGCCGATTCGCCATGGGCCCGCATCCGGACCCCGAGCGTGTGGAGCCCGCGAAGGACCAGGAAGACGTCAAACGGGCTCGGAACCGCTCCCACCGCGTTCTGGAGCCACCGCAGGCGCTCGCCGAGCTCCGCCTCCCGGATCACAAGGGCCCCGCCGATGATGTCCGAGTGCCCCCCGAGGTACTTGGTCGCGGAGTGGAGCACGATGTCCGCGCCGAGCTCGATCGGTCGTTGGAGCGCCGGAGAGGCGAACGTGTTGTCGACCGCCGTCAACGCCCCGCTCCGATGGGCGCGGAGCGCTATGTCCCGAATGTCGGCGAGGCGCATCAGGGGGTTCGTGGGAGTCTCGAAATAGACGAGCGCGCAGGGGCCTTTCGCCAGCGCGGCCTCGAGGTTGGCGCCTCGGGCGAGATCCACGTAGTCGATGGTGATCCCGAACTGTCGGCGGTGGTGCTCGAACAACCGCCAGGTTCCACCGTACAGGTCGTTCCCCGCGATGATGCGGCTCCCCGAGCGGAACTGTTCCAATAGTGTGGTGAGGGCGCCGAGTCCCGAGGCGAAGGCCAGGCCCACCGCGCCGCCCTCGAGCACCGCGAGCGCGTTCTCGAGCACGGTCCGGGTCGGGTTCGCCGAGCGTCCGTAGACGTACCCCTTGTGCCGATTCGGGGACGATTGAGCGAACGTGCTGGAGAGGTAGATCGGCGGGTTGACGGCCCCCGTGAGGGGGTCCGGCGGCTGGGCGGCGTGGATCAGCTTCGTATCAAAACGCATGGTTCTCTCCCCGGACCGACAGATAGGACACGAGGTCATGACGGGTGAGAAGACCGACCGGGAGTCCGGTGCCTCCATCGCGAACGAGGAGGGCCCGCTCCTCCTTCAGCCGGCGAAGCACCTCGGAGACCGGGGCATCCGCGGCGACCTCGAGGAAAGGAGGCCCGAGGAGGGAGCTCACGGTTCGCTCGAGCACCCCCTGGTCGCCGATCGTCGCCCGAAGGATCTCCTCCTCCTGAAGGCTGCCGACATTCTCCCGGCCCGCGACCACGGGCATCTGGGAGATCCCGTGGCGGCGAAGGGTCGCGAGGGCGTCCCGGAGCAACGTCGTCGGATCGGCGGCGACCAGTGCGGGGACGGACTCCTTGGCGGCGACCAGGTCGCCCGCCGTCGCCCCGGCGTCCAGGAATCCCTTCTCCCGGAGCCAGTCGTCGGAGTAGAACTTGGAGATGTACCGGTCCCCCGAATCCGGTAGGATGATCGCCACGGTCGAGCCTTCCGGGACCGGGCGCTGGCCGAGCCATTTGAGAGCTCCCGCGACCGCCGACCCCGAGGAGCCGCCGACGAACAGCCCCTCCTCCCGGGCGAGCCGGCGCGCCATCTGGAACGACTCCTTGTCCTCGACCTCGACGAACTCGTCGAGGTACTGGAAGTGGACGGTCCGCGGCACCATGTCCTCCCCGATCCCTTCCACCTGGTAGGGGACGGCCCGGATGAGCTCGTGGGTCCGGAAATAGTGGCCGAGGACGCTTCCCTTGGGATCGACGGCGACGACCTTGACGCTCGGGTGGTTCTCCTTGACGAACTTCCCGATGCCGCTGATGGTGCCTCCGGTCCCGATCGTCGCGACGATCGCCGATAGTCCCGGCCCGGCGTCGCGGACGATCTCGGGCCCGGTCGTCCGGTAGTGGGCGCCCGGGTTCTGCTCGTTCTCGTACTGGTTGGGATAGTAGGCGTTCGGGATCTCCTTCGCCAGCCGACGGGCGACGGAGTAGTGGCTCATCGGGTGGTCGGGTGGCACCCCGCTCGGGGTGATCACCACGCGCGCGCCGTAGGCCCGAAGCAGGCGGATCTTCTCCGCGCTCATCTTTTCCGGGAGCACGAAGACGCAGTGGTACCCCCGGACGGCCGCGACCAGAGCGAGCCCGACCCCCGTGTTGCCGCTCGTCGCTTCGACGATGGTCCCGCCCGGCTTGATCAGTCCGCCCGCCTCCGCGGCGTCGATCATCGCCGGTCCGATCCGATCCTTCACTGAGCCCCCGGGGTTGAGGAATTCGAGCTTGGCGAGGAGGCGGTACGGGAGGCCCCGTCCGACCCGGTGGAGCGGGATCATCGGCGTCTCCCCCACCAGGTCAAGGATCGTTGTCGGAGGCTTCCGCTCGCCTGCCATCGGGCGACCGGATTGGACGACTGCCATAAACGCTTGGGGCGGACCCCTCCCCGGTCCCGGCCCCTTTCGCCGGTTCATACCACCCCCCCTTAAGCCGGCGGTTTCCTCGAGCGGCCGTGCGAGATCCGGTGGCCGTCCCCCCGCTCGGGGGGCTCCGGGCTAGCTCGTGGGCGAGGGGCGTGGCGCTCCGACCGGGGTGGCGGTCGTGGCGAGCTCCGTCGACGGAGGTCCCCTCGGGGGGCCATCGGGAGATGGCGGCGCGGTGAGCTCACTGGCCGTCGTCCTCATCCCCCTCGCCGCGGCGATGGCGGTGGCCCTCGCGGGGCTGATCCGATGGTCCGCGCACGCCCGGAGCCGCACCGACGCGGCGTGGGTCGGATTCCTGCTGGCCGGAATGGCATCGATGCTCGGCGGCGGGGCCATCCTCGCCTACCGGAACGACACCGAGGGGTGGCTCGCAGCGCTTTGGCTCGGGGGACTGTTGATGGCCCTGAGCGCGACACCGCTACTCTGGACGCTCCTCGGCGAGGCGCGGCGACGCAGCGAGGACCCGAGAACGTTCGCACCGGCGGCCCTGCGGGATCGACGGGCGTTCGTCGGGATCGTCGTCGCCCTCGTCCTGGGCAACGAACTGCTGATGGGCTGGCTGTTCCCGATCGCGGCCGGTGGCGGCGCCTTGGTCGTCCGTCCGAGTCTCGCCGGGACGGTGACCGCCCTGGGCGTCGTCGTCGGGTCCCCGTGGTTCCTCTTCCCGATGGCAGCCGAGATGGGACTGACCACCGTGTGGCTGTGGACCGAACTGGACCCGGCCCTCCGCGTCATGCTCGCGTTCCAGTCGGCGATGATGGTCCTCTCACCGCCGGCGCTACCGTCGGCCGCGTGGCATGCGTCGACGATCTATCTCTCGAGCGCCCTCATGATCGGTCTTTTCGTCTACCAGATGGAGTGGGTGTACCGACACCCCCGGGTGGGGATCGCACTCGGCCGCTACACGATCCGGCTCCTCGCCGTCTACGCCCTCCTGATGGCGGGGCTCTACGAGTGGCTGGCCACCGGGAGCGTCGCCCTGTTCGCCGTGGCCGTCCTCGCAGAGATGGTGCTGTTCTTCTCCGCGGTCGCCGACGCGGCTCGATTCCGCGACGACGATCCGTTCACCTGGCAACTTCGGCCGTCTTGGGCGGTCCAGCTGCTCGGGTGGGTCCTCGTCGCCGAGCTGTTCATGGGCGCCCTCCTCGACCTCGAAGCGAACGGGAACGGTTTCCTGCTGCTCGTGCCTCAGCTCCCGCTTTCGGGGGACGCGGCCACGATCGCTGCCCACGCGGTCTCGAACGGATTCTGGTTCGTCGCGGTGGTGACGGGCTCGGCCGGTTTCCTGGTGATGATGGGGTCGGAGATGGGTGTGCTCGTCGCGCTGAAGATCCGGGAGACCCGGCGCCGGGAGCAGCGGCTCCGGCTCGGGCTGACCATCGCGGCGTTCGCGGCGACCACGGTCTACTTTCCGGGATTCTGGAACACCGTGCCGATCTCCCACCTCCCGCCGATCGGCCAGGTCCCGGTCCTCGGCTGGACCATGGGGATCGGGAGCGGGGGCGGTCTCGCTCCCGGATTCTTTGTCGCGATCCTCGTGACGTATCTCCTCATCGGGTCGATGTCGGCGCTGTTCGGCCGACGAGTGCTCTGCTCGGTCTTGTGCAGCGCGGCGACGATGTACCAAGGAACCCTCGTCGACTCGATGAAGAGCTTCAACCGGTCATCGCCCGTGGGCCGGAAGTTCCTCGGCACCCATTTCTCGTCGGCGTACACCGTGACGACCGGGGTCACGCTGGGTTCGCTGGCGGGGGCGTCGACGATCTCCTACCTCGACGCGATCGGACGCCTCCAGTGGACGGTGGGCGGATCCGACCCGACCCAGTTCCTGTTCAGCTTCTACTTCGGGGTCCTCTGGTACGTGATGTTCGTCACGATCCCGTACACGGGGAACTACAACTGCGTCACGATGGGATGGTGTCACTGGGGCACCTGGAGCCAGGCGTTCTCGCGGCTCGGTTTCTTCCGGCTCAAGGTCAAGGACCGCACGATCTGCCAACAGTGCCGTACCCTCGACTGCGCCAAGTCCTGTCCCATCGGACTCGTGGACAT
The DNA here is from genome assembly GCA_013290045.1 of Methanobacteriota archaeon. GTDB lineage: Archaea > Thermoplasmatota > Thermoplasmata > Lutacidiplasmatales > UBA184 > Lutacidiplasma. The sequence goes on from JABCYU010000020.1 coordinate 21,642, forward strand.
GGTCGGCCAGCTCCGCACGACGGGGGAGTTCCGAAGCTCGAAATGTTGCGGCGTCGGCAACTGTGTCGGCGCCTGCCCGTACGGGAACCTCTACATCCACGATGTCCGACACTGGTGGCGGGGCCGCCGACCGGCGTTCTCGGGGACGTCGGCGGATGGGGTCCCCTTGCCGATGGTCCGGGGCTCCCGCCCCCTGACGGTCCGGAACGCCACCGCCGACGTTCCCCGGACCTCGCCAGGGTTCACCCGATCCGGGGGGCCGTCCTCGTGAGCGCGGTGTTCCCGGTGGCCAACGGGTCGATCGTACCGTTCCTGATCCTCGCGGCCGCGATGGTCGGCGCGAACCTCTTCCTCCTCACCCGCGCGTTCCCACGCCGAGGGGGAACTCCGGACCTCGGAACGGTGGTCCTCGTGGTCGGCATCCTGCTGATGACCTCGCTTCTGTGGCTCGCGGTGATCGACGCGGTGCTCGACCCCGGGGACTCGTCGACGGTGGCCGTGTTCATCGCCGGCAACAGCATGATGGGCGTGATCGGAGCGTGGTTCATCGCGGTGTTCTACCGAGCGGAGGAGAAGCACCTCCCCTCCCGGGGCTGGGCGTGGCCGTCGCTGCTGGCGCTCCTCGTGATCGGCTCCGAGTTCCTGATGGGCGCGGCGTACGTCCTTTCGCTCTCGGGAACCGGCCCGTACGTCCCCCGGGGATGGGCGGGCCTCGTGCTCCTCGTCCGGGACGCCGTCGTCTCCATCTGGTTCTCCTGGGCGATGATGGCGACGATGGCCCTACTGCTGGTCTGGTTGCCGATGCCCGGCGCCGAACGCGGCGTGCTCGGCGGACTGGCGGCCACGTCAGCGATCGCCCCGTGGGTCGGGACCGGCTCGCTGGAAGGGCTCGCGGCCATGGGCGTCCTGATGGCGGTCGTCCTCACCATCGGATTCGAACGAGCCTCCCGGAGGGACACCACGGTCGGTCTGGTCCGCGCCCTCGGCGTCGTCACTGGAGGATTTGGGGTCATGATGGCCGCCGGGCTGCTCGGCTTTCTCCTCCCGGGGGCGTTCGGGGGGACGTTCGCTTTCGCCGTCGCGAACCTCTTCGTCATGGGGGGCGAGCTCCTGTTCCTCAGCCGATGGGCCCTGGCCCGTCCGGATCGAACCCCAGCCGGGCTCGCCCCAAGCTCGGGCGACCCGTCGACGCCGTCCGCCGCGGCAGCGTGATCGAGGGCGTTCCAGGTCGAGGAGGCTCGGGGGTCTGGGCGTGCGAGGGGGCCGGGACGAGGATGGAGAGGTCGCGGCCGCCACGTTTAAGACGCGAGGGGACTGTGCGGTTCCTCCCCACGAGGTCGCGTTGATCGGGTCACTGGAGGCCGACGTTCTTTCCTCGCTCCGCCTCCTGAAGGAGGCGCCGGCCCGGGAGGTGCGGCTCGCCCTGAGGGAGCGCGGCGTCCTCGTCGCCTACACGACCGTCGCGACGATCCTCGGTCGCCTCTGGACGAAGGGCCTGGTCCGCCGGCGGCGCGAACCCTGCCGGGGCGGGGAGCGGTATGTCTACCGACCGGTCAATTTCGAACGGAAGTACCTGCGTGGGGTACTGCAGGGCGTGGTGTCGCTGTTCGGACCGTCCGGCGTCGTCCACCTCAGCCAGGAACTTTCCAAGCTGAATCCCGCCGAGGAGCGCGAGCTCCGTCGCCGCCTCGGCCTGTAGCGCCGGGAGGATCGGTACCGGTGTTCCCGCCGGTCGTCCTGCTCCTGTACGCCCCCGTCGTCGTCTGGGTCGCCACCGGGTTGGGGCTCCTCCTCGCCTTCCGACGCTCCGCCCCCCCGGTCGTCCTCCGCCTGGCGGCCGCGTTCATGGCGCTCTGGGCCCTGCTCGCGACGACGACCCTGGTCTGGGTCCTCGCCAACGGCGGCGGATCGGCGATCGTCACGCTCGCCCGCTCTCCCTTCCTCTTGTTCAGCGACCGGTACGCGGCGCTGTGGCTCTACGGTGGTATCGGAGCGGTTCTCGTGTTCTCCACCGCCTTCGTGGTGAACCAGCTCGTCGGCCGCGGGTTTCTGCGACTCCTCGGGACCACCGTCGTCGCGTGGCCCGCCGGGCTGCCGAGACCCGCCGAGCGCACGAGCCTGCTCGCCTTTCGGTCGGAACGCGCGGAGGCGTTCTCGTTCACCCTCCTCGAGTTCGGAGGGGCGGGTCGGGGCTGGTGGCATCGACACGAGGTCGTCCTGCTGTCCCGCGCGCTGTGGGCCCGGCTGGAACCGGACGAGCGGGAGGCGGTGGTCGCCCACGAGCTGGGCCACGTCCGAGGGCTGGACGGGCGCTACCTGACGTTCCTGAGGACCCTCTCGCGCATGATGCGGTGGGACCCGTTGTTGGCGTACCTGACGGCCCGCCTCACGTCGCGCGAGGAGTACCGGGCCGACTACGAAGCGGCCAAGATGACGCGGCGTCCCCTCGCCCTCGCCCGGGCGCTCTACAAGGTCAGCTTGGTCACCGACCGCGACCCGTCCCCGGCGCCCGGATTCCTCGGCGGTGGGGGATCTCGGGGCCGTCGGGAGGCGCTGGACCGGATCCGCCGTCTGGTGGCCCTCGCGGAGTCCGCCGAGTTCGGAGGGCCAGGTGGGTAGCCGATGGCTTCCGTGGGCCCCCGCCACGACGGTCCTCGCCGTCGTCCTCTTGGCGATCTCGGTCCTCCCCCAACGAGCGATCGCCTCGGGCCCACCGCCCGCGCTTCCGATCGGCGCCGGGAACCACGTCGTGGGTGGGCTGGAAGCCCCGGTGCTATCGCCTGGGACGTCGGGGACGATCCAGCTGGTCCTCGCCGACCCGCTGACGGCCCCTGTCTCGGCCGTGGTCGTCGGGATCGAGGTCTATGCGTTCAATGCGTATCCGGGCAACTCCAGCCAACCGGTTCCCTCCGGCGCCGTGGAGCTTCGGAACGGCTCGGGTTCCTGGGGCCCGAACGCGTCCTGGAGCGATCCCGCGATGCTCCGCCCCGGCGGCCCGACCTCGGTGGGATTCGCCGTCGAAGCCCCCGGGGGATCCCCCGTCGGCACCTACGCGATCCGGGTCCAGGTCTCGTTCGTCTCCAATGGGACGGAGTTCCTGCTTCTCTCGCGGGGCTTCTTCACCGCCTCGACGTGGGCCGCCGGGACCAACGGGCCGAACGGGACCTCGGTGCTCAACCTCTCGCGGCTCGGCGTCTCGGGCGTCGTTCCCGAGACCGCCGTCCTCGTGGAGCCCCCGTCGCCGGCGCTTCCGCTCTATGGGATCCTCGCCGCGTCGATCGTCCTCGCCGCCGTCGGGGCGTTCTACGTCTGGCGCCGCGGGCCCGGGTCCATCTCCGGCAGCGTCGGAGCCCCGGAGGCGATCAACGCCGACAGCGCCTTGGGGAACAGCCGCACCAGCGACGGCGACTGACGCAGCAGGTCGCGCGCCACGTGGGTCGGGAAATCGATGTCGCCGAACGCGACGATCGACGCCCGCATCTCGCTGGCCTGGAGCGCCTCGATGATCCGTTCGAGGTCGGCGTCGGAGAGCCGCAGGAACAGCCGTCGGAGGTACAGCGCCTTGCCGAGCTCCTCCCCCAGTTCGGCCCGCCACGCCGCATCGTACCGGGAAAGCGAGAGGGCCGAGAGATCGCCCGCCTCGAGCGCTTGCGCCGCCACCCGCGCGGCGATCTCGGCGCATCGCATGCCGGTGAAGATCCCCCCGCCGGAAAGGGGCTTGACCTGGGCCGCCGAATCCCCGACGAGCATCACGTGGGCCGCCGACGTCCTCGGCACGTCCCCGATCGGAACCCCCGAGACGAGGTAGTTCGTCGGCGCCCGGAACGCCGCCCCGAAGCGGCGGTTCAGGTGCTTCAGCAGGCGGTCGTAGAAGGCGCGCGCCGTCGTCTCTCCGGCCCGGACGGCCACTCCGACCCGGGCTCCCCCCAACCCATCCGGGATCCACCAGCCGAACAACCCGGGCGACAGCTCGTTCCCGAGGTAGACCTCCACCTGGTCCGGATCCCCCGGACTCTCCCCGAACTCGGCCTCGAACGCCGGTAGGATCTCGACCGGCCGACGGAGCCGGAAGGCGCGCGCCACCGCGCTCGCAACGCCGTCGCACCCGAGCACGAGTCGGGCCCGGACGTCCTCGGCCCGGCCCTGGCCGTCGACGAGCCGCACCGTGGCGGCGCCGTTGGAGACCCCGACGAGCCGATCGAACTTGACCTCGGTCTCGAACGTCGCCCCGGCCCGCGCGGCGCGGTCGGCGAGGTGGATGTCGAGGCCGGCCCGATCGATGACGAACGCCCTCGGGGCCGTCGCATGGAACGACACCGAGCGTAGGGAAGGGGCGAACACCGTCGCCCCGTGGACCGGCCTCCGCACCATCGACGTGCTGCCGGCCATGTCGAGCACGCGCTGCGAGACCAACCCCGCGCACTGCACCGGGTATCCGACCCGGCCATGCTCCTCGATGACGAGGACCTCGTGCCCCGCTCGGGCGAGGTCGTGGGCCGCGGTCGATCCGGCGGGTCCGGCGCCGACCACCAGCACCTCGACCTCTCGCACGCCTCCACGAGAGGGGGGGCGTTCTTAACGCCGAGGTGGCGGCGACCGACGTTTCGGTGGCGGAATCCGGCGGCGGAGCCTCACCCGC
>JABCYU010000021.1 GCA_013290045.1 Methanobacteriota archaeon
CATCTGGTGGACGCCTCGAGCTTCCTGGAGGTCCAGCCGGGGTGGGCCGGCAACATCGTCACCGGCCTCGCGCGCCTGAACGGGGCGTCGATCGGGGTCGTCGCCAACCAGCCGAGCGTGCTCGCCGGGTGCCTGGACATCGCCGCGTCGTCGAAGGCGGCGCGCTTCGTCCGATGCTGCGACGCGTTCAACCTCCCGCTCCTCACGCTGGTGGACGTTCCCGGGTTCCTGCCCGGTACCGGTCAGGAGCATGGCGGGATCATCCGCCACGGAGCGAAGCTCCTCTACGCCTACTCCGAAGCGACGGTCCCGAAGATGACCGTCATCCTCCGCAAGGCGTACGGCGGCGCCTACGACGTGATGTGCTCGAAGCACCTGGGAGGCGACCTCAACCTCGCCTGGCCGACGGCGGAGATCGCGGTGATGGGCGCCGACGGCGCCGTGAACATCCTGTTCCGGCGCGAGATCGACCGGGCTGCGGAGCCCGAGCGCGAGGCGATGCGGGCCAAGATGGTGCGGGAGTACCAGGCCGAGTTCCTCAACCCGTACCTCGCCGCCGAGCGCGGCTACGTCGACGACGTCATCGACCCCACGGCGACGCGCGCGAAGCTCGTGGCGGGCCTCAAGATCCTCGCGACGAAGCGCGAGGAGCGACCCGCGAAGAAGCACGGGAACATCCCGCTCTAGCGGTGGGTGGGGTCGGCGATGGTCGGCATCACCGAGACGGTCCTGCGGGACGGGCACCAGTCGCTGATCGCGACGCGGATGCGCACCCGCGACATGCTCCCCGCGGCCGAGCGGTTGGACGCGATCGGCTACCGGTCCATCGAGGTCTGGGGCGGGGCCACGTTCGATGTCTGCCTGAGGTTCCTCCGGGAGGACCCGTGGGAGCGGCTGCGGCTGCTGAAGAAGGCGATGCCCCGGACGCCGCTGCAGATGCTGCTGCGCGGGCAGAACCTGGTCGGGTACCGCCACTACGCGGACGATGTCGTCGAACGGTTCGTGGCGGAATCCGCCCGTCAGGGGATCGACATCTTCCGCGTCTTCGACGCCCTCAACGACCCGGTCAACATGGCCCCCGCCGTCGCCGCGGTGAAGCGCGCGGGCAAGGTCGCCCAGGCGACGATCTGCTACACCCAGTCGCCGGTCCACACGCTCCCGGCGTTCGTCGATCTCGGCCGCCGGCTCGCGGAGCTCGGCGCCGACGAACTGTGCGTGAAGGACATGGGCGGCTTCATGCCGCCGGGCGCCGCGAGCGCCCTCGTCGGGGGCCTTGTGAAGTAGGTCCGCCTCCCGGTGGTCGTCCACACCCACTCCTCGAGCGGCATGGCGACGCTGAGCTGCCTCGCCGCCGCCGACGCCGGGGCGGCGGCGGTGGACTCGGCGCTGTCGCCGTTCGCCGGCGGGGCCTCCCAGCCTCCGACCGAGACCCTCGTCGGCGCGATGCGGGGCACCGCCGTCGATCCGAAGCTCGATCTCGGGGCGCTCGCCGAGCTCGCCGGGTACTTCCAGGGCGTCCTCGACCGGTACCGGCCGATGCTGAACCTGCGTTCGCTACAGACCGACCCGGGGATCCTGCTCCACCAGGTCCCCGGCGGGATGCTCTCGAACCTCCTCTCTCAGCTCCAGGAGCAGGACGCGCTGACGAGGCTCCCGGAAGTGCTCCAGGAGATCCCCCGCGTGCGGGCCGACCTCGGCTACCCGCCCCTCGTGACGCCGACGAGCCAGATCGTCGGCATTCAGGCGGTGCTCAACGTGCTCGTCGGCCAACGATACGGTCAGATCACCCGCGAGGTCCGCGACTACGTCCGCGGCCTCTACGGGACTCCCCCTGCCCGGATCGACCCGGAGCTCGCGCGCCGGGTCCTCGCCGAGGCTCCGGCGATCGCCTTGCGCCCGGCGGCGCTCCTCGGGCCGGAGTTCGCGAAGGCGGTCGAGGAGGTTCGGGCGCTCGTGCCGGCGGCCGATGACGCCGAGGCGCTCTCCTACGCGATGTTCCCCGTCGTCTACCGAACGTACCGCCACGCCCGCGACCGCGGGCTGACCCCCGCTGTATTGAACGCCGCGGCGCTCGGGATCGTCGCGGCCCTGAGGGGGCCGGCTCCGGCCACAGGCCCGTCCCGGCCGCCGGCCTCCGCGGGCGGGGCGGTCTCCCCTTGGGCCCACGAGGGGCGGAGCCGCCTCATGCAAGGCGGGAGGTGGATCGATGCGCATCGCTCTCGTCGTTGACGGCCAGCCGGAGGAGGTAGTGGTCGACCTCGCCGCGTCGACGGTCACCGTGCGCGGCGTCGCCCATCCGCTGAAGGTCGCCCGCCCGGACGGCAAGGTCGAGCTCGAGGTCGATGGGGAGCTGCTCGCCATCGAGGGCTGGCCGGTGGGCCTGGCGAGGCCCCCGGGGCCGGTGAGCGTCAACGGGGAGGTGGTGGTCGTCGAATTCCGATCGGTGTCGGGTCCGGCTCACCCGATTCCTGCTCCGACCCCGACGCCGGCCTCAGCGCCGGCGAGTCGGGCGGTCGAGCCCCCCGAGGCGACCTCAACGGGAGCGGGGATGGTCATCGTTCCTCCGATGCCGGGCAAGGTGATCGACGTGCGAGTGCGGGACGGCGATGCCGTCCGACGCGGTCAGCTCCTTCTCGTCCTCGAGGCGATGAAGATGCGGAACGAAGTGGTCAGCCCGGCCGACGGGCGGGTCGCCGGCCTCCGCGTCGCCGCCGGGACGAACGTCCGGGCGCGCGAGGAGATGCTTCGGGTCATCCCGGGGTAGAGGGACCCCGGGCGCTTCCTTCGGGCTCGGCGGTCGTCGTCGGAGCGGGCGGGGCGGCCGGAACTTCCGATCCCCCCTCCGACCGGGAGCTCTCCGTACCCAGATCTCCGATACGATCCGCCTCCTCCACCGGGTCATCGAACGGTTCCTCCGGAGCGGCCGCGGTTCCCTCCGAGGGCTCGTGGGAGGCGTAGAGGTACGCGGCCGCGAACAGGATCGCCGCCACGAACGGGAGGGGAACGAGCCCGGGCTCTCCGGCGAGCAGGACGGTGGCGACCCCCAGAAGGGCGATGAGGGCGACGATCCCGAGGGCCAGCAGGAACGGGATCTCGCCGAACTTCAACCGCGCCGCCCTCCGATCACGCGAGAGGGAGGCTTCGTCCGCAGCTCGGGCACAGCGCCGTCCCCGGGTCGACGATCGACCCGCAGTACAGGCAGAAGCCGAGGGCCCCGGCGCTTGTGCCGGCGGGCGGCGGTGCCCCGCCCCCGAGCGGGTCGTTCGGGGCGGCGGACGGCGCTGGGAGGGCGGAAGCCGGACGGGTCCGACCGACCTGCCTCGACATGATCGGCAATCGGTAGATGAAGAAGCCGAGCAGCACCCAGACGAGGACGACGTAGAAGATGATCAGCTGGAGTCCGGGGTAGACGAACTGGAGAGCGATCGCCCCGAGGACCGCGACCAGGCTGACGATCGAGACCAGCGAACGCAGAAGCATCGACGCCGTCGCCACCCCGTTCGGCGTACTAAGGATGTTCGGGGGCGCTCGCCGTTCCTCGCCGTTCTCTAATACGCAGGCTTGTTTGCCGCGCGCCGTGCCCCGAGTACCGACCCTCGTCCCGTTGGACGAGTTCACCTTCGAGATCCCGATGACGGAGCAGGTCGGGATGCGGGTCCCGGGTCGGTTGTTCTCCAACCGCGCCCTCCTCGGGGCCGTGCAGGGCGACCCGTCGCTCCAGCAGCTCGCCAACGTCGCGACGCTCCCCGGGATCCAGTCCCCCGCGCTCGCCATGCCCGACATCCACTTCGGCTACGGGTTCCCGGTCGGCGGCGTGGCGGCGTTCGACCTGGCGGAAGGGGTCGTTTCCCCGGGGGGGATCGGCTACGACATCAACTGCGGGGTCCGGCTGTTGCGGACCAACCTCACCGCGGAGGAGGTGACTCCGAAGCTCCGGGCGCTGATCGACGCCCTCTACCACGAGGTTCCGTCCGGCGTCGGCTCGAAGGGAGGGGTGACGCTGACGGGCTCGGAGATCGACGAGGTCCTCGCCCGCGGCGCCGAGTGGGCCGTGGGCCGGGGATATGGGCGTCGCGAGGACCTGGCGGTCCAGGAGGAGGACGGACACCATCGGGCCGCCGAGCCGAACGCCGTCAGCGACCCCGCCCGAAAGCGGGGGCTGCGACAGCTGGGGACCCTGGGCTCGGGGAACCATTTCCTCGAGGTCCAGCGCGTCGACGAGGTGTTCTACCCGGAGTTCGCCGACGTGCTCGGTCTGGTCCGGGACCGCGTCGTGGTCATGCTGCACACGGGTTCGCGCGGTCTCGGCCACCAGGTCGCGACCGACTACATCCAGACGATGGATGCCCGCCTGGCGAACGACGGGGTCACGCTCGTCGACCGTCAGTTGTCGTGCGCCCCGATCGCCTCCTCGGAAGGTCGCCGGTACCTCGGAGCGATGGCGGCGGCCGCGAACTTCGCGTGGGCGAATCGCCAGCTGATCACCGACGGGGTACGCCGCGCCTTCCGGCGCGTATTCGAGCGCCCGGACGCGGAGCTCGACCTCTCCGTCGTCTACGACATCGCGCACAACATGGCGAAGGAGGAGGAGCACCGGGTCGGAGACGGGAGGCGTCGCGTCCTGGTCCATCGCAAGGGGGCGACGCGGGCGTTCCCCGCGGGACGCGACGAGGTGCCGGCACCGTACCGCGCGTTCGGTCAGCCGGTGCTCATCCCGGGCGACATGGGGACGGCGAGCTACGTGTTGGTCGGGCTTCCGACCTCCATGGAGCGGTCGTTCGGCTCGTCGTGCCACGGGGCGGGTCGCCTCCTCTCCCGTCATGCTGCCGTCCGACAGTTCCGTTACGAGGAGGTGACCCGAGCGCTCTCCCAGAAGGGGATCATCGTCCGCTCGGCGTCGCGGGAGGGCGTCACAGAAGAGGCGCCGGGCGCCTACAAGAACGTCGAAGAGGTCGTCCGGGTCGCCGAGGGAGCGGGCCTCACCCGCCGGGTCGTCCGGCTGACGCCGATGGGAGTCGTCAAGGGCTGACGGCGGAGGCGGCCGGAGCCGTTCGGCGAGAACGGCCGGCGACGACGAACATCCCGGTGAGCGCCGCGGCGAACACCGTGGCGACGCCGAGGATCAGCCACGGCGGGAGGACCAGGCCCCCGAGCGTGCCGTAGGTTCCCTGGAGGCCGAGGACGAGCGTCACCCCGCCCGTGAAGGCCGGGCCGACGACCGCCACCGCGAGCTGGTAGGTGCCTCCCTCCGACGGGAGGCCGATCGTGACGTTGGCGTACCCGCTCGCCGGGAACGAGACCACGCCGGCGTCGCGATTCCCGGGGAACGACGAGCCCCCGGGTTTCGACCACGTCAGATGCACTTGGACGAGGGCGTCGGAGCACCCCCGGATGCTTTGGGCCCCGCACGCCGCGATCACGCGCAACGCCAGCGCGAGGCTGCCGGAACTGGGGAACGACGGCGTGGCGAGGGTCTGGACGTACGTCGAGTTGTAGACGTCGATCGACCAACCGAGGGTGGCGGTCGTACCGATGGCGTCGGTGACCGTCAGGGACGCATCGTAGACCCCGGTGCGGTTGTACTGGTGAGCGGCGCTGGACGCGTTCACGGCCGGGCTCGCGTCGCCGAAGCTCCAGTTGTAGAGGTAGGGACCCCCGGATCCGCCGGTCCCGTTGGCGGAGAACCCGACGCGGAGCGGCGCCTCCCCTGAGGTGACGTTCGGGCCCCCGGAGGCGCTGGGCCCCGCCTGCGGGAGGCCCGTGATGGTGAAGGCGTTCGTCCGGACGAGCTGGTCCCCGAACCCGTCCGACGCGCGGACGACGACGGTGAAGTTCCCCGGGCTCAGGAACGTGTGGCGGACCGAGCCTCCCCATCCGGAGCCTCCGTCCCCGAACGACCAGGTGAGGTTCGCCGGGGCGATCCCCGCTGCCGAAGCGGTCCCTCGGAACGGAAACGGCGTGGCCCCGCCGGTCGTCGGCATCGTGGGGTACAAGGTCAGCGCGCTCCAGCGCGCCGAGAACAGGGGGCTCAGGGAGATCGACGCGTTCACCCCGGCTCCGTTGGCGTCCACCGCCGAGAGGATTACTGTCAGCGGACAAGCGCCGGTCGCGAGGCAGCCCCTGGGCGAGTACGTCTGGGCCCACGTAGAACCGAAGGCGGAGTTCCCGTCACCGAGATCCCAGTGGAACCGATAGGGGCCGGTCCCGCCCGACGCCGACGCGGTGAACGTCATCGGCGCCCCCGAGGCGGTGTGGATCGCGGGCGTGATGTTGGCAGTCAGGACGACCCCGCCGCCAGAGGTCGGCAGGACATCGATCAGGAACGCCTCGGAGGAGTTCCCGAACCCGGAATCCGATAGGTTGCCGACCGCGACATAGAGGCCGGGGGTCGAATAGACGTGGCCGACGTTGGCCCCGCGCCCGCTCGATCCGTCGCCGAACGACCAGTAGGTCCGGCTGGCGTTGGTGAGGTGCCCGCCGGAGGCGATCACCGTGAAGGTCTCGGCGAGCGGGGCCGTCCCCGACGGAGCGCTGATCGAGAACTGGGCGACGAGCGCGGGGAAGGTGGTGACGTTGATCGAGGCCCGACTCTCTCCGATCAGACTGTCGTTCGCGAAGACGGTCACGGCGTGGGCGCCGACGGTCCGGAAGATCCCGCAGTTGCAGGCGGCGACGTACGGATCGTCGGACACCAGCTGGGTCGTGATGGGCCCGGCCCCGCCGGAGACCGGCGCGAGGAACGGGAAATCGCCCGGGACGTCGGCGCTCAGGATGGAGGAGCCCAGCGTGACGGAGAGGTTCGAAGGTTCTTCGCAGGGAGGCGCGGCCGCGCCGCCTACCCGGAGGATCACTCTCGCGGAGGCCCCACCGTCCGGAGATGGCAGGAGGTCGCGAACCTCGACGGCCGCACAGTAGCCCCCGTACGACGCGTAGGTGTGGTTCGTCGACGACCCCGTCGAATTGTCGAGGTAGGTCCCGTCCCCGAAGGAGAAGTTGTACCGGTACGGCCCCGTCCCTCCCGATACGCCCGCCGTGAACCCGATCGGCGTACCGACGCTGGGCGAGTTCGTCGACGGGGTCAGGGTGACGTTCAGCGCCGATCCGCCGCCCACGACGACGGCGACCGGGGGTGCGGTCGTGCTGTTGCCCGAGGAATCGAAGACGGTCGCCCGGACGGTGAAAGCCCCGGCCCTATCGTAGAGATGTTGGACCGAGCCCCCCGGAGCGAAGCTCGCGTTCCCGTCCCCGAAGTCGATGTCGACCAACGGGTAGGATCCGGTCCCCCCGGTGGCCGCGGCCTGGAAGGTGGTGACGAGCCCGACGGGGCCGAAGCGCGGGGTCGCGTGGACCGTCGCGTAGAAGCTCGGGGGTCCCGAGACCGACCCGGCCAGCAGCGGCACGAGGGCCCCGACGATCGGGGTCCCTAGTCCCGTGACCGGGTCCCACCCCGCCCCCGCATGGTAGCCGTTCGAGCCGCTCTGGATATCGTGGAACGCCGTGGAGGCCGAGCTCCCGCGGGCGATCGCGTACAGGCTCGGGTTCAACAGCCCGAGGGCCGCTCCATGATCCTGATCGGCGATCGCCGCGATCCCCGCCCAGATCGGGGTCGACTCGCTGGTGCCTCCGACCGCGGTCGTGCCCCCACCGAGGACCACCGACACCCCGGTCCCGCCGATGATCGAGACATCTGGCACGCCCCGCACGAACGGATTGGACGGGACGCCGGGGGCCACCTGCCACCAGGGACGCGGGAACGGCGAGAATCCGCCGCCGGATCCGCCTTGGTTGGCGCACCCCTGGCTGTTGTTGCCGGTCGCGTTCCCCGACCAGCCGACCTCGCTGACCCAGCCGTCCGTCCCGTTGATCGTGAGGACCGTGCCTCCGACCCCGGTCACCGAGGGGTCGGACGCGGGGTAGCCGGTCGCGACGCCGCGGGTGCCGTCCGCCGACCCGCAATCGCCGCTGGCGCTGAACACGCTGATCCCTTCGATCGCCGCCGCTTGGAGGACCGGGTGAAGCAGGGTGTACGAGCCGTCGGAGGAGGCGTTGCACGCCGAGCTGCACGGCATGGTGATCGGGTTGTAGACGCCGACGTCGGGCTCGCCCCAGCTCAGGGACAGCACATTGACCGCCTGGTGGGCGACGAGCCAATCGACGGACGCGTAGAGGCCGGCCGACGCGTCCGGGGCCAGGGTCATCTTGATCGAGTCGCCCGGAGCCGCGGCCCTCGCCCACTCGATATCGAGCCCCTCCTCGATCCCCCATTGGTTGCTCTTCGACGAGTTGAGGTTGACCGACGTGGGGACCGGGTAGAGATACTGGACCCGGCTCGAGGGAAGCGAGTAGTCGTTCGTGAAGGTGGCGAAGTCGGACGCGAGGGTCGGCTGAGGCTCGGCGGAGTCGTAGGCGTCGACCACGCCGATGGTGATCCCGGAGCCGTTGATGCCCGAACCGAGCAGAGCATTCTCCGCGTACGCCGTGTGGACCTGGCATGGGGTGAGCCCGAACGCCCCCGCGCAGCCGGCAGTCGGCCCGGGAACGATCGGATGGACCGTCCGAACCGCCCCGGGACGCGGCAGCTCCGTGTTCCCGAGCCCCAGCGCTCCGCTGATGCCGAGGCGGGCCGGGAGCCAGGCGCCGCTGGGGTGGGAGAAGAAGACGCCCGAGGCGCCTTCGTACCGCTCGAAGGACGTATGGAACGCCCCGGCAATCGTGCCGGCGGAGCCGGTGACGAGGAGCATCAGCCGGTCCGGGCTTCGGGAGACGTTGAGGCCGAGTCCGGTGAAGTAGGAGGCGGCGGCACCGTAGTCTGCGAGGGTGGGGCCGAACCGGTCGGTGAGCTGGGCGACGGTTAGGAACTGATGATACCTCGGGCTCCCCGGGGCGTATTCGAGCACCTCTTGGGCGTACAAGCCCGCCGGGTCCGACGGGGCGAGGCCCACGGCGACCCGCAAGGGGGTCGACGGCGCCAGCGGTCCTTCGTCCCGCATTCCCGCCGGCGGTTCGTAGGCCGGCGCGACCTCGACGGAACCCATTCCCGGAGTCGGTGGGGCGACCGTGGGGGCCGAAGGGGCCCGGTCTCCGGTCCAGTTCCCCCCAGGGAGAACGAGCGGGCCCGCCGCCAGCACCGACGCGAGCGCCACGAGCGCGGCCGCGGCCCGCAGCGATCGAGAGCGGCGAAACGTTCGCATCTTATCGTAAGCAGTCTAGCGCTCGTAATAACCTGAAGCGAGGGAGGCAGACCCCGACGGCGACCGCGCCGTTCACCCGACCGTCGCGCCGGCAAACGCCATAATCTCCCCACCGCTCGAAGGGTCGGAGTCAGTTTCGTTGGCGGCGATCGATGGCTGGCTGATCGCCCTGCTGGCGATCGTCGCGTACGGGATCGTCGTCGCCGTCCTGTATCGGACCGGCCGGATCGGCCCCGATCGGGCGCTGAGCCTGTTCGGGCCGGCCCTGATGCTGAAGACCCAGCGCGGGAAACAGTTCTTGGAGCGGGTCGGGCGATACCGCCGCTTCTGGACCCGGGTCGGGGACCTCGGGATCATCCTGGCGGCGACCGCCATGGTCGTCATCGTTGCCCTCCTGGTCCTCGACGCGATCATCGCGTCGACGGTGCCGGCGAGCGCGGCCCCCTCGCCCCAGGAGGCGCTCGGGCTCCCCGGGATCAATCCGATCATCCCGCTCGGCTACGGCATCGTCGCCCTGATCGTCGGGGTCGTCCTCCACGAGCTGATGCATGGGATCGTCGCCCGTTCGCAGAAGATCGGCGTGAAGAGCTTGGGGGTCCTCTGGTTCGTGATCCCGATCGGCGCGTTCGTCGAGCAGAACGACGTCGAGATGATGGCCGCGCCGAGGCGCCAGAGGGACCGGGTGGCGGCCGCGGGCGTGCTGGCCAATTTCGCCCTCACCCTGGTCTTCTTCCTCCTCCTCGCCTCGATCGTGTCGACGTCGGTCCAGCCGAACGCCACCGGCGTCGGGGTCGTCGCCGTCGTCTCCGGATATCCGGCCGATAACGCCAGCCTCGCTCCCGGCGACATCATCACGTCCCTCAACGGGACCCCGATCACCTCGACGACGACCCTGCTCCAGGTCCTGTCGCACGGCCGGGCCGGAGAGACCATGGCCCTCACGTACTATCGGGCGAGCGACGGAAGCTCTGTCTCGACCTCCGTCACCCTCGCTCCCCTTTCTCGGTACACCGGGGTCGCGAGCGACTCGACGAAGGGATTCCTTGGGGTGAGCCCGGCGTTCCTGACCCCGACGGAGCTTCGGGGGGACCTCATCTGGCCGGCCTCGAGCCCCCAAGGCCCCCTCGTCGGACCGATCGACTGGCTCGTGCTGCCCCTCGCCGGTCTGGAGCCGCTCCAAGGGACGGACCAGCAGTTCTTCCACCTCTCCGGCCCGGTGGCGAGCCTCGGGGTGGCGAACGGATGGGTCGTGCTCAACCTGCTCTATTGGCTCGCGTGGATGAACCTGCTCCTCGGCCTATCGAATGCGCTCCCGCTCTACCCGCTCGACGGCGGGCTGTTGTTCCGCGACTTCACCGCCTCGATCGCGGCCCGGGTGCGACGCGGATGGGACGAGGCCCGGCTCGAGCGGTTCGGAGGTCGGGCGGCCGCGGTCTCGTCGCTCGCCGTCCTGGGGCTCTTGATATGGCAGTTCGTGGCTCCCCACCTGTAGCCGAACGCGACCGGTTCGCGGAGTATCCGTTCCTCCCCGGGGCCGAGGCGCTCGTGGCGGAGCTCGCCGCTTCGCTCCGGGAGCTCCTGACGGATCCCGTCTACGCGCGCGCCCAGGAGCTCGGACGGGCCCGGATCCGCACGGCGATCGAGGATCCGACGGGGTCCACCGGGGTCGCCGAGCTGGTCCACGCGACCCCCGAGGAACGGTTCCTGTCGTTCCTCTACGCCCGGCTATTGATGTCCGCGGCCCCGACGCGCGCGCCGATCCGTCGGTGGGCCGTCGCCGAGGCCAAGCTCGGATGGAGCCGGTTCCGTTCGGCGCCGCTCGAGGAGCTCGGCGAGGTCGCGCGACGCCTTCAGTTTCCCATCGAGACCGAGGCCGGGGCCGTCACCATGGCCCTCCCGGATTACCTCCATCTCGCGACGCCGATCCGGGAGGGGGAGTTCCGGCTGGCCCACCAGGGCGTGCGGTCCGGGAGGGTCCACCTGGGGCGGGAGCGCGCCGCCCGGCTGCTTCAGGAGGGGGTCCGCGTCCGCCTCAGCACGCCGATCGACCTCTCCGAGGAGGTCCGACAGATGATCCAGGAGCGCGAGGCGGGGTTCCTCAAAGAGGTCGGGGAACGGATGCCGACGCCCGCCTCGCGTAGCGGTCCGGGGGTGGCCCAGCTCCTGCCGGAGAAGTTCCCGCCGTGCATCCGCAAGATGCGTCGGGCGCTCAACGAAGGGGAGAACCTCTCGCACGCCGGGCGCTTCGCCCTCGCCGCGTTCCTCCACCGCTGCGGCGCCGACTTCGAGACGATCGTCGACGCCTACCGAGGCGCTCCGGACTTCGACGAAGGGATCACCCGCTACCAGGTCGAGCACATCACGCACCGCTCGGGCGGGACCGGCTACGAGCCGCCG
This sequence comes from Methanobacteriota archaeon, assembly GCA_013290045.1. GTDB lineage: Archaea > Thermoplasmatota > Thermoplasmata > Lutacidiplasmatales > UBA184 > Lutacidiplasma. The sequence continues at coordinate 11,589 of JABCYU010000021.1, forward strand.
GAGTGTGCGAAGCTGCGGACCCACGGACTGTGCGTCCGGGAAGGGGACCCGGCGGCCCCCTCGCCGATCGACCGGCTCCCCGACCCGCTCTGCCACGAAGAACGGCTGCGCCACCCGCTCCAGTACTACCGGATCCGGGGAGGAACGGTCGTCGAGCGGGCCACCGATCCCGACGCTACGCCGGTCGCTCCGGCAACTGCCGGTAGACCGCCCACGCGCGACTGAGCGCCGTCCACTGCCCGGCGATGACGAAGTAGACGAGGGCGAGATCGATGACGGTGAACGTCAGCCCGAAGGCGTGGATCCTCGACAAGGGTTCCGACGGGGCCCACGGCCATGGCAGCGAAAGGTCGAACTCAAGGAACGTCGCCAGCGACAGGGCCAGCAGGCGGTCCGCCCGCGTCAACAACCCGCCGTAGCTTCGGCCGGCCCCGACGGCCTGGGCCTGGGTCCCCATGTAGCTCGTCAGCAAGAGACTCACGAGCGCGAGGAGCGCCAGCGACGGGTAGGCGTACGACGAGAAGGCAAGTCCGAGGACGATGAACAGATCGGCGTACCGGTCGAACACGTGGTCGAGGAAATCGCCCCGGACCGACGCGCGGCCGGTGCGACGCGCCACGGCGCCGTCGAGGACGTCGAACATCCCGCTGAAGAAGATCAGCAGGGAAACGGCTAGGAAGAGGAGCGGGGAGGTCCACCGGGCCGCGACGGCCAATAGCCCCGCGAGCGCGCTCAGTCCGAGCGCGACGCCGCTCAACCGGTTCGGGCTCCACGAAAGGAACGGCGTCGCCAGCCGGTCGACGTACGGGGCGACTCGGCCGCGGTATCCCTCCGTGACCATCGGCGCCGTCACCGTGCCGGCCGCAAAAGATGCTCGGTCACCCGGGGGTCCTCGAGCCAACGAACCGTGCCGTACCGAGGGGGCGGCCGGCGCTCGAGCAACGAGCGGACCTCGCGCGTCACGCTTGCCGGGGACCGGCGGGTGGTGTCGATCTCCCAGACGCGTCGACGATGGGCGAGGGCTTCGATGAGGATCAGGTCCGTCGCCTCGGAGACGGAGTTCGCGTGACGCTCCTCGGGCGTGCCGCGTCGCGCCCGGAGGAGCCGACGCTCGAGGATCCGGGGATCGCACCGGAGCACGATCACATCATGGACCGGAAGCAGGTGCGAGAGATGGCCCAAGTAGATCCGCCCCGGGGGGCGTGCCGATCGGAGGAGGCGGTCCCGCAGAGCGTCGAGGTCGAGCGCGACCGTCGACCCCCGGCGCCTTCCGAGCCGCCACTGGAGGGCCAGATCCCCCACCTCCACCGCGTCGTAGGGAGCCGGGAGCCGGCGACCGACGGTGGATTTCCCGGTCCCGGGCGACCCGGTGATCGCAGCCGCCCGAAGTCGTCGATCGCCCACGCTCGGCCCGACCCGGCGCTCGCACGGCCCGCAAAGGGATATACGCAGCGTGGGGACCGGGGGGGTACGGGCCCCCGGCCCGGCGAGCGCACGATGTTCGACTGGCGAAGGTCTTTAAAGCGACCCTTTTATGGCGCGCTCGTTCCCGCCGGCCGCCGGGGACCCGACCGATGGAGAATCGAATCATGAACGCCGCATCGACCGTAGCACCTCGCCCTGTTCTGCAGGTTTCCGGCGCCCGGTTCCGCGCCGTCAGCGCGGCGATCTTCGTGGCCCTGATCATGGTGTCGGGCGGATTCATCGCGCTCACCCTCGGATTCCACTCGAACGCCGTCGCCCCGGTCGGTTCCGCCCATCCGGGAGTCGCCTCCGTCGGGGTCAAATCGGGACCGGTGCTGGCGCACGGGCCGTTCACCACGAACCCCACCAACACTTTCGCGAACATGGGCGGGGTCCAGGGATCGACCCCCCTGGCCTCCAACGCGCCGATCCACTTCAGCGTCGGATTCCAGATGCGCAATCAGGCCCAGCTGGAACAGATCCTCACCGGGCAGTCCACCCCGGGATCGCCGCTGTTCCACCAGTGGCTGACCAACGCCCAAGAGATGCAGATGTTCGGACCCGACCCGGTCGAGGTCCAGAACACGATCAACTACTTCACGAGCCAGGGGTTCCACGTCGGGACCCGCGGCATCCTTTCGATCTCCTTCACCGGCACCGCCGCCCAGGCGAACGGCGCCTTCCGGACGTCGATCTCTACGGTCGCCCTCCAGAACGGCTCGACGCGCACGATGAACACGGTGCCGCTGTCGCTCCCGTCGCTCCTGTATCCCGGCGTCGCTTCGGTCAACGGGCTCGACTCGGGCAACACCTTCCACGTCACGAGCTTCGCGGACCCGTCCCTCGCCGGCGGCGTGCCGGTCGGGGCCGCCCTCAGCCCCTCGGGGATGGGGGGCGTACAGACGGCGGGCCAGATCTACTCGAACATCTCGACCGCCTACAACGTCAGCAACCACGCGTTCATCTGGTTCCACATCCTGACGCCGCACAAGCACCTCGTCAACTGGCAGGTGCTGACGCCGGCGTCGCTCAACTACCTGTACAACGCCACATCGTTGATCAACCAAGGGTACAATGGCAACTCGACCGGGAACCCGATCACCATCGCGATCGTGATGGCGGGCGGGATCAACCCGTCGGACCTGCAAGGCTACTCGCAGCTCGCCTACAACAACCCCTACCAGATCCAGCACCGGCTGGTCCCGGTCCCCGTCGACGGATCGTTCACGACCAACGGGACGGTCACCTACACCGACGGCGCCTCCGGCGAGATGGCGCTCGATATCGAGTACTCCAGCACGATGGCGCCGGGTGCCCGGATCATGCCCGTCTACGGGCCGTGCCTGTGCACGAACGTCCTCGATGATGACTACGCGACGATCTGGGCGATGGCGACGACCCCGAACATCATCTCGAACTCCTGGGGCGGCGACGAGGACGGGAGCGGGAACCTCTACGGCCCCAACTTCCAGAACGATGTGACGATGCACAACTACTTCATGCTCCTCGACGCGAAGGGCGCGACGATCCTGGCGTCCAGCGCGGACGGCGGCGGCTTCGACAAGACCACCGGCATCCTGGCAGGCAGTTTCCCGGCGACCGACCCGTACGTCCTCTCCGTCGACGGGCTTCGGACGGTGGCGACCGACTACTCGAACGTGCCGTTCCCGCGGGAGCCGGCGTACGGACTCGCGAACATCTCGTTCCTCTACCCGAGCATCCCCCCGGGATACTACGAGAACTACCCGACTTGGATCCCGCAGGCGGACAAGATCCTCACCCAGTCCTACTGGTACGACCCGCCGTCGAACACCACGCTCCAGACGCTCCCTCCCTCGGGGTCGGGGGGCTTCGGCACCAGCTACTGGTTCAACCAGAGCTGGTTCGAGCACGGCTACACGATCCCGGACCTCGGCCGATCGCTCGGTAGCGGGGTCGCGGCGGAGGCCGATTTCAACCAGTCGATCTACTTCGACGGGGGCTTCGAGTGGTTCTACGGCGGCACGAGCTTCGCCTGCCCGACGACCGCCGGTGAGCTCGCGCTCATCGAGGACTACGTCAAGGCCCACGGGCACAACGCCTACCTCGGCAACGGCAACACGATCGTCAACGACATCGGGAACGCATACTACAACGGGAACCTCACGCTCAAGCCGTACTACGATGTCGTCGGGAACGGGACCAGCTACTGGGGCAACCGCGGCGTCCACTTCGGCTACTCCTGGCCACCCGGCCAGAACTTCCCGATCAACGCCCAGGGCTTCGTGACCTACGGGAACACGACGAAGGGCTGGGACTTCCCGACCGGCTGGGGCTCGATGATCGTCGACAACTTCGCGGTCGACCTGAACTATCTCGAGAGCCTTCCGGGCACCTTCATGACCACGAACGCCGCGGGCACTTCGTGGAACTCGGGGGGATGGGGCAACCTCGTCACGAACCAGACCTACCCAGTCGAGGTCAACGCCACAGGGGTTTCCCCCGCGTCGAATCCGCAAGTGACCTTAAGTTTCCTGCCGAAGAGCGGCGCGCCAATATCGACTTGGCAGCCTGCCGTCACATCGACAGTTACCCCGAGCGGAGGAGCAGGCTACAAGTTCACGCTTGACACCAGTACCGGCCCGATCACAGGTCCCGGCACGGTCATCTTCATGTTCGGGAACTCGACGACGAAGACCCTCGGGTTCTCGTACAGCTGGGTCTCGGCCGCCCTCCCGACCGGCGGGAATCTGACCGTTCAGGTCGTCAGCCCCGGCGGAAATTCGATCGTCGGCGGTTACCCCTCGTTCACCACCGTCCCCGGCCTCGGCCTGTACTTCCCGCCCGTCACGGTGTTCCCCAGCTGCTGCACGGCGTACCCCAACACGTTCAGCGTCCTGGTGACCTACGCGGGCAAGCCGGTCTACAACGCGCGGGTGACGGCCCAGGTTCCGAGCATCTACTCGCTCGCTTGGCAAGGATCCCATGCCCAGAACGCCACGGACTCGTTCGGGCGGCTGTACGAGCAGTCGTCGCAGACGATTTCCGCCACGTTCACCAACATGACAGGGATCGCCCTGGTCTACACCTGGAACGTCGTGAAGCCCACGACGTACTTCGTGAACGCCTCGTACAGTACGGCGAAGGCCGGAACGACGTTCAGCGTCGTCCCCGGTCCGAACATCAAGGCGCGGGACAACTACGGTGGCGCCTACTCGAGCTTCAACACCGTTGCGTTCATCCTCCAGAACCTCCGGCAGCGGGTCAGCCCGTACAACGAGAACTACTGGGTCCCGAACTCCGTGAACCAGTCGGACCTGTACTCGCTCATCTACGCGTGGCAGGGCGAGAGGCTCAACCTGAGCGTCAACGACTACACGGGCCAGTCGATGCAGGGCATCCACGTCTGGTTGGGCAATCTCGACACGAGCAGCGAGAACAAGTTCTACCACTACCAGGGCAACGGCGGGCTCGACGGCGTCACCAACACGACCGGCACGTCGAACATCACCGACTTCACCGGGAACACGTCGGTCACGATCCCCGACAACCAGACCGACGACAATTACTTCACCTACGCCAGCGGCGCGACGGCGGGATTCGCCTTCCTGGCCGCGTCGGTCCCCGGTCAGTTCAACCGCACGTCCTCCTACACCGAGCCGTGCTCGCCGACGAACCCGACCTCCTCGCTGATCAACACGATCACCTGCCAGTTCAACAACACCTACCAGCGCAACTACACCTCCGTCCCCGTCCTGATCCTGTCCAACCCGATCGATGCGTGGACCCAGACGACCTCCCACGCCCACCAGGATTTCTTCGGGACCGGGGCGAACATCTCTTTCGGGTTCAACATCACCCTCCCGTCGAACGACCCGTTCGTGAACGGGTTCGGGTTCAATTGGGGTAACGGTCTGGAGCACGTCACCGGCGCGGCCGCGTACGTCGACGGCCATCTCGCCGCCAACGTCAACATCCCGGTGCCGCCGTACGTCCAGCAGCAGCTCGAGACGAACGGGAACCTGAGCGGGAACTACGCCCCGGGGATCCACACCATGACGTTGGTCGTCACCGACAGCATGGGGCGGGTGTTCACCAAGGCCCACACGTTCGTCGTCGGCTCCGTGTCGATGACGAACCTGGGCGTCTCGAACACCTACCTGATCATCCCCTACGTGCTCAACTGGACGCTCGGGGTCCCGTCGAACGTCGTGAACAACCACACGTTCTCCCAATCCCTCGAGATCAAGTACGTCTCCCCCGGCTGCGGCGGAACCACGAACCCGTGCCCGGTCGTCGTCAACCTCTCGAAGAAGATCCTCTGGAACCAGATCCGCTACAACCAGAGCATCAACACGACGCTGCTCAACATGAACCACTTCTACGGAGGTTCCGGCGAGCTGCCGTCCGGACAGTACCAGGTCATCGTCTGGCTCAACGCCAACCATAGCGGGAGCATCACGGCCGAGGTGACGACGTACTTCGTCTACGTACCCGTCAACGGCCAGATCACCGGGCCATCGGCGAACGGTCTCGTGCCGATCGGCAACGTAACGATCGCCTACACCTACTCCGGCGGATACGTCACCAACGCCACGTTGCTCGTCTTCTCCTCGGCGTCGCTCACGGTGCCCGTCTTCAGCGTCGGCGCGTTCGTTCCGGGCATCGGGGATGCTCCCCGCGGGGGCGCGGCGATCTGGCCGGCGGTCCAGGGAGGCTCGTACGAGATCGTGCTGTCCCTCGGTACGCCGTACGGCGCCTACAACGCCACCGAGCTGATCAACGTCACCGCCACGACCGGGGAGACGTACCTCAACCAGACCCACCAGAACGGGCCCCTGGGGAGCATGAACCCCGCCGTCATCGCCATGGTCCTCGCGCTGGTCGCCGCCGTGATCGGCGTGATCCTCGGGATGTATCTCGCCCCGACGATCCGTAACGGGGTCGGCACGAACGGCGCCACGGCCCCGGCGCCCCCGGTGAAGCCCTGGGAGGAGAAGGCCGGGACCCCCACGGCGGGGAACCGGTGTCCGATCTGCCAGGACCAGTTCGAGACGACGTTCGCCCTCCACCAGCACCAGAAGATCGCCCACGGGATCGAGGAGTAGCGGACCACCGTTTCCGGAGGGGGGCATCGCCCCCCTCCCCCTGGGCCCGGCGAATCTCCGGCGGGGACGGGAGCGCCCTAGGTAGGCTCAGTCAGGCCCGTTTTTACGAGACTTTTAAGTAATGCAAGTCGTCACCCGGCTTATGCGCCACCTATACGGAACTACGCGTGGAACGATGGCGACTGTCCTGGTGCTCGCGATGTCGCTGCTGGCCTTCTTTGGTGCCGGCGCGCTGGCGACCATCGGAACGAACCACTCGGCCGTAGGGGCGCCCCGCGGCCCCTCGCACCTCAGTGTAGCCTCTCCCCACCCGCTAGCGCCTACCGTCCCGAACCCTCCGACGTTCCTGACCGTCGGGACCGTCACCTCGACCTCCGTCGCGCTCAACTGGACGAACCCGGGCGGCGGCGGCCTGGTCAACGACACCGTCTGGGTCGGCACCAACTGCACGGTCTTCGTCTGGCATTTCAGTACCGCCGGCGCGGTCCAGGTCTACACGGTGACCAACCTGCAGAGCCTGACGCACTACTGTTTCGCGGTCACGGCGTGGAACGTGACGGGCCAGTCGAACGCCTCGAACACCGCCACGGCGATGACCCGCATCATCCCCGGCTCTCCCCTCGTCTCGATCCAGTTCACCTCGAGCCTGCCGCTCTACGTGAACTTCGGTGTCAACGTCGCCTGGCAGCTCACGGTCGTGAACCAGACCGTCGGCGCCAACAACACCGTGATGTACCTGGTCATCAAACTCGGTAGCAAGACCATCAACAACATCTCGATGGCGAGCGAGATCGCCGCCGGGAACAAGACCAACTTCAACATCACGCTCGACTCGACGACCGTCCCGGCGGCCAATGGGGGCCAGTTCGCGTTGACGGCGTGGGCCGACGTCAACAACTCGGCGAACAACTCCAACGGCCAAACCTATGGCGCCGGTGCGGGATCGATGACGCAGTACCTGGTCGTCAACGCCCCGACGGCGGTCGTCCTCTCCCCGTCCCCCAACTTCGAGGTGGGACCGGGCAACCAGACGATCGTCGTGCAGTACGGCGGCGACTTCATCAACGGCGCCTCGGTGAACATCACCTCCGCGGCGACGGGAGCCGTCGTCTATACGGAGAGCGTCTTCGCTGTCGGCGGCGGGACCCAGACGGTCGCCGCGGTCGCCCCGTGGACCGTGACGGCCTCGGGAGTCTACCACATCACCGTCGAGCTGACCCGGCCCTACTTCGGAGCCAGCAGCTGGACGTGGAACGTGACGGCGCTCGTCCCGTCCTCGAGCCAGGGATTCATCTACGTCAACACGACCAAGTGGGTCAACAGCACCACGACGAGCTCGAGCAGCGGGAACATCGACGGGTTGAACCCCGGCGTGCTCGCGGCGATCCTGCTGGTGGCCGGACTCATCGTCGGGATGCTCGTGGCGTTCATGATGGGCCGGATGATGTGGGGCGGCTCGAAGCCCGGTGCGCCCCAGGCGTGGAGCGCCAAGCCGAACCTGGAGTGCAGCGTCTGTCACCAGACGTTCGCGACCGAGGACGAGTTGAAGGAGCACTCGAAGACCGCCCACGGGATGTAGTCGGGCCGTCGCCCGCCCCCGTGGCCAACCCTTTCCTTCTTCCCTTTTCGGACCGCCGAGCGGCGGCCCTCCCCTATCCCTCCGGGGGATTCAGGCGAAGCGGAGCTTCGGGTACTGGCGACGCCAGGCGAGCACCTCGGCGGCGACGTTCGCCCGCCCGGGCCCGGCCCGGATAAGCAGGTCGGCGAGCCTCGGCATGTCGGATGGGACGAGCCCGAGCCGGGACACCTCGGCGGTGCCGAGGCGGCCGACCAGGTCCGTCAGCAACCGCTGACGCTCCCATCGGCGGGCGAGGGCGCCGACCCCGATCGAGTGGCGCGCCCGGACGGCGGCCCGGTCGAGCAGGATCTGGTGCGAGCACGTGAACCCCTCCTCCTCGGCGACGGCCGGCAGCCCGCCGTCGTGGACCGAACGGGCGAGGGCGCGGGAGTTCGCGACGATCGTCCGGGCGTACTCGGCGCCGACCCGCTCCATCTCGAGCAGGGTCTGGGCGAGCGCGGCGATCCGGTTCCAGTGGGCGTTGTCGAAGACCCGCCAGACGAGCGCCGGATCGATCTGGTCGAACAGATCCTCCCGATCCGTGATGAGGAGACCGCCCTGGGGACCTGGGAACGATTTGTGGGTCGACCCGAAGAGGACGTCCGCCCCCTCCCGGAGCGGGTCCTGGAACTCCCCGCCGGCGATGAGACCGAGGACGTGGGAGGCATCGTAGAGGACGAGCGCGTCGATCGAGTGCGCCGCCTCGGCGATCGCCTTCAGCGGGTACGGGAAGAGGAAGAAGCTCTGCCCGAGGACCACGACGTTCGGCCGCTCGCGCCGGATCTCATCGACCGCCGCCTCGCCATCGACCCGCCCGCCGGGGCCGGTCGCGGGCAGCGGCCGGACCTCGCAGCCGAGCATGGCCGGAATGAACCCGGGCGCGTAGCCGTCGTAGCCGCCCTGGCCGGGCGGGATCGCGAGGATCTTCGAGCCTCGGGGCAGCAGGGGAGCGAGTGCCGACAGGGCGGCGATGTGACCGGAGAGCGGGCGGGTCGTCGCATACCGCCCGTGGAACAGCCGGGCGGCGGCCGCGTTCCCGAGCGCCTCGATCTCGTCGGTGTACCGGGTCCCGGCGTAGCTGTTGTCGATCGCTTCGCCGTCGAACGTTTCGTGGAGGGGGAGGGTGTAGCGGCCGGCGAGGTCGCTCGAAAGATATCGACGCGCCGTCGGCGAGACGGCGTTCTCGCTCGGCAGCAGATTGAACGTCGAGCGCCCGCGCCAGCGGTCGTGGGCCCGGACGAGCCGGGCCAGGCGCGCCTCCTCAGTGGTCTCGGGGCTCATCCGAGCCGCCCCGCACGCCCTTCAGGGCGCCGTAGCCCTGCGACGTCTTGCGGCGCTCGCGATTCCCGCAGCGCGGGCAGACGAGCTCCTTCGACCCCTTCGACAGGAGCCCATGACACGCCTGGCAGCGGGCCGAAACGACCCCGAGGTCGGGGTTCTGCGTCGTGAGCTTGATCGTCGGGTGGCTCTGGAGGACCTGGGCGAGGAGGATGTCGCCGGGGGCGAACTCATCGGCGAGGGAATCGGTGTATCCGTCCTTCGCCTTGGAGATGTGGACCGTCCCCTCGGGGGCTCCCGGGACGACGCGCCGGCTATCGTACGCCGCGAGGATCGTGCAGACGGCCATGGCGCTCTTGACCTCGTCCACGCGGGCGTAGACCAGGTCCTGTTCGCCGATCCGGGGGATCGCGTTGACCGCGTTCACGCGGATGGCGTGGTCCGACGGGCTCACGTTGGTGTGGCCCATCAGGGCGGCGTAGATCTTGCCGTGGTCCTCGTAGGTCCCCCAGCCGGGGACGAACTCCTCGGCGGTGCCCAAGAGGTCTCCGGGGAGGACGAGGCGCGTGGTTCCTGCTTCGCTCATGAGGGGGGTCCCGGTCGGAGGATCCAGAGGTCGACGGCCAGCTCCACCGCGCGCTTCCGATGGTGCGGAAACGTCGCAGGGAACCGCCAGTCGACCGGCCGGGTCTCCTCGATGCGGGCTCGGCGTGCGACCGCGCGGCGCTCTATAAAGGTTCGGGACTCCCGAGAGGCGAACGCGTAGACCGCGACCGTCGCCGAAGCGAGGGCCGCCTCCCAGAACGGACGGTCGGCGTGCGCCGACTGGGCCCCGAACGGGGGGTTCATGACGACGGTCTCGGCCGGCTCGGTCCAGCCGGTGACGTCCCGGACCCGGAACTCCAGCCGATTCGCCCACAACCTCTCCGCGTTGCGCCGGGCGACCACGACGGCGGCGTCGTCGACCTCCACCCCGATGACGTGCGCCGCGTTCAGCAGCGAAGCCCCGATCGCGAGGATGCCGGTGCCGCAGCCGAGGTCGAGGACGGTCCGACCCTCCACATCCCCCCGCACCAGGGCGGATTCGAGCAGTTCGGCGGCGAGCTCCGGGGGGGTTCCCACCTGTTCGAGCGACGCCTCGGCCGCCGCGAACGGCTCGAGCATCGCGAGCCGGCGGACGAGCTCGCTGCGTTTCACCGTCGGCTCCCGGGAGGGGGCGTCGATGCGGGGAGCCGGATTTGAACCGGCGCACGCCTACGCGACGGGATTTCCAAGGGGCCTACTCGGGCGGGCCCCGTTTAAGTCCCGCGCCTTTTCCGGGCTTGGCTATCCCCGCGCCTCTACCGGGCGGGGACGGGCTCTCCCTGGGGCTTCGCCACCGGGCGCGCCACGCCCTTCTTGACGGAGACGCGCCGGGGGAAGTACTTCAGGAGCACCACGTCGTTGACCGCCGCGACCCATCGATACGGGATGCTGATCGGTTTCGAATCCTCCACTAACAGCGGGCTCGATTCCTCGATGTAGATCCCGTCGACCTTCGACGTCTCGACGTCGACGACGACGTTGTCGACCTCCCCGAGCAGGCGCCCGTCGGGGGTGTAGACCTGGCGACCAATGAGTTCTGTCATTTCGACCAACATACGGCGCTCCCTCGGGGTGCCGACGGCAGGACCCCCTATTAGTCCTTTGTGCGGAGCGGCAACCGCTCCGTCACTCCGGGGCGCTCGTCGTCGCCGACGACTGCCGTACCTGACTGCGATACAGCGCGACGAGCTCCTGGCTCGTCGTCGCGTCGGTCGGTCCCTTGTCCTCGCGATACCGGCCCGTGAACCGGGGGAAGCGGAGCGCGAGGCCCGCGCCGGGTCGGATCAGGTCGACCGCCGCCCGATGGATCGGGCTCAGGCTCAGCTCGGCGCCCCGGACCTCGAGGACCAGCGTCGGGGTGATCCACCGGTCGGGGGTGAGCTCGGTCAGCACGCCCTCCGGTCGATCATCGACCTCGAACGGCTTGAGCCGCTTCGGGAGGGCATCGAGCGCCGCATCGTCGAAACCGCTCCCGACCTTGCAGAAGGATTCATACCGGTCCTGGTCGGGGTTGTAGACCGCCATCAACAGGGCCCCGTACTTTCCTCCGCGACGGCCCTTGCCGTGGAACGCCCCGACGACGACCCCATCGACGGAGTCGGCGAGCCCCTGCGTGTACTCGCGCTTGTACTTGATCCACCAGAAGCCCCGCCCGCCCGGATGGTACGTCCCCCCGGGGTCGAGCGACTTCGCCATCACCCCTTCGCAGCCGTCGGCGATCGATTGGTCGAAGAACGCCTGGGCGTCGTCGACGTTCTCCACCACCTTCTGCACCGCGAGCCGGATGCGGTCGGTCGGGCGGACGAGCTTCGCGAGGTGGGCGCGTCGTTCGGGCAGGGGCTCGTCGATCTGCGATCGATCCCCCTCGAGGAGGAGGTCGAACAGGAACAGGCAGACCGGGATCTCCTGTTGCATCCGCTCGAGGTCGTACTTGCGACCCCGACGGCGCGAGATCTCCTGGAATGGCCGGATCTCGTCCGTCTCCGGGTCGATCGAGACGCACTCGCCTTCGACGATCGCCGGCCGACGGGCGATCGCCTTGGGGAGGTCCACCAATAGCTCCGGGAACTGGGCGCTGATGTCCTCGAGCCGCCGAGAGAACAGCTTGACCGGTCCGTCCTGCGGGACGTGAGCCTGGACCCGGAGGCCATCGTACTTGTACTCGAGCGCCGCCCGCCCCTCCATTCGTTTGAGGACGTCGGCGAGATCGGGGGACCGCTCCGCGAGCATCGGCCGGACCGGCCGGCCGACGGTGAGGTGGATCTCCCCGAGCCCTTCCAAGGCGGAGCGGGCGAGCGCCTGGGCGACGAGTCCCAAGTCGCTCGAGACATTGAACGCCGCCTCGATCTGGGCCCGGGCCTCCTTGGTCCCGCCCCCGAACGCTACGGCCAGCGCGTCGAGGATGGTCATCTCCCGCACGCCCAGGCGGAGTTTCCCGAGGACGAACCGGACGGCGTACTTCGCCTCCGTCGGAGAGCACCGATGCAGGAGCTCGGCCAGCACCTGGACCTTCGTCTCCTGAGAGCCCTCTCCGGAGGCTCGGGCGATCTTCGTCAATACCTGGTAGACCCCGGCAACGGTGAGCCCCGCCCCCGCCGAACTCCGGTTTTCGAGGAGCCGCTCCACCGTCGTGCCCAGATCTCCGGAGGATCGGGCTTCGGCCAGCACCTCCGGGTCGGGCAATCCCGTCGCGAGGGCGACCGACTTCGCCGCCAGGGAGTCGGCCATCCCGAGCTCGATCCCCTCGTACTCCGGCCGCAACAGACCCTGCGAGAGGTAGAGGACCTCGGGGAGCTCGTCGATGGAGAGCCGCTCGATCAACCCGACGAGCAGGGCGCGCATCTCGAGGCGCTTCGTCGTCGCTTCGAGCTTCCCGTAGACCTCGACGAGCTCAGTGAACCGCACGGCCGGCTCCCTCGGCGACCGAGGCGCGGAGCGTCTTGAGATTCTCGGCCACGTCGCCTTGAGCGAACACCGAGTTCCCGCATACGAAGAACGTGGCTCCGTGTTGCGCGGCCCCGACCGCCGTTTCGGGGGTCACCCCCCCGTCCACCGACACGTCGGCGGGCGAGCCGAGCGCGTCGAGCGCTCGTCGGGCCTGTCGGATCTTCGGGAGCGCCACCGGGAGGAACGACTGGCCGGAGAACCCCGGGTTAACGCTCATCACGAGGACCTGGTCGAGCTTCGGGAGGAGGGGGACGACGTTCTCGAACGGGGTGTCCGGACGCAGCGCGGCCCCGACCCGGGCTCCGAGCGAGTGGACCCGCTCGACCAGGGTCGGCGCCGCGACGGTCGCCTCGAGGTGGAAGACGAGCGTATCGCCTCCCGCCTTGGCGAACGCCTCGACGAACGACTCCGGGCGCTCGATCATCAGGTGGACGTCGAGCGGAAGGCGGGTCCGGGCCCGCACCGCTCGGACGAGGGCGGGACCGAAGGAGATGTTCGGGACGAAGTGGCCGTCCATCACGTCGAGATGGAACGCATCGGCGCCACCGGCCTCGGCGAGGCGGATCGCACCCGCGAGATCCGCGAAATCCGCGCTCAGCAGCGACGGCGCGAGTCGGAGCCTCCGGCTCGGCGGTGCCACGGCGCGTCGATTCGCTAAGGGTATTAATACTACCTACGGGGTGCAATGGCAAGTTTCCGGGGGTACCCGGAATTTAGGTGAAATCGATGGGAGACGAAGGAACGACGAAACGCGTGAACGGCCGATGGCAGGGCCAGAGGGCCCTGTCGACGCCGCTCGCCGCTGTGGTGATGCTGGTCGTCATCGTGGTGGTGGGCGCCGCCGGCTATGCCGCGTTCAGGAATGCCACGGGAAACGGCGGAGGCACGACCTCGGGGACCCAGTCCACGCAGACGTGTCAGCCGGTGACGAGTCCGTTCTGCAAGCCATTCGCTACAGTGGCGGATATCGCGCTGTCCGCACCGTTCAAGACGGTGCAGCAGGGCAGCCTGATCCCCCTGACCGCGACCCTACCCTCCGGACAAACTTCGACCAACTGGACGTTCAACTTCGGCGACAACTCGTCGGCGAAGTCCACCACGGGCGTTTCCAGCCACGTCTACACCTCCCCCGGCACGTACATCGTCACCGTCCTCGCGACGTCGACGAACGGCGTGTCCCATGACAACTACAAGTCGCTCCTGATCGTCTCCGTCGCGCCGTCGTACGCCTCGGCGTCGTCCGGGAACCTCCCCGGCGTCTCC
>JABCYU010000022.1 GCA_013290045.1 Methanobacteriota archaeon
CATGACGACGAGCTGCGCCCAATTCCCCGGGGCTAGCTTGAACTTCACGGTCAACCGCTCGGGAATCGTCGTCGTGAGCGCGGTCCTGGCAGTCGACATCAACAAGTTCGCTAACGGGACGTTCAACTACACCACCCTCGTCGTTGCCTTGTCGAACTCGTCCGGCGATTGCCTTACCCAACCCGAGTTGTTCACCGAAAACGGCGCTACGCCCAATGGCTTCTACTACGGGACGCTCACGCTCGTGCGGAGCTGGGTGATCCCAGGACCCGGAACCTACTCGTTCTATGTCGACGGATACAACGAATTCCCCGCCTCCGGGTCGGGTGACTTCGGTGCGGCTTCGGTCCTTGGCGAGTACTTCCCGTCATGAAGGATCGCGCCGGACAGGTCCGGAAATGGAGGGTGAGCAGTTGGGGGGTGTCCAGCAAGAGACACCACCGAAGGGGTTGATGCAGTCGCGGGCGGGTGCTGTGACCGGAAACCAAGTCTGGAGTTTCCTGGCGGGTTCACCGCCAGTACTTTCCGGGGGAGCGCCACTCCCCCTTCGGTGTTCCGCGTCCGCAATCACGCGGCCGAGGAAGGCGCGGCTAGCAACCGCCGGATGAACCGCACCCGCGACCCGCCGGTCATACGCCGGGCTTAGGTGGTGTTGGCTTCGAACCAGAGCCTCTCGCCTCCGAAGATCGCCGCGTTGGACTTGTGGAGCGAGGCGTGGGTCTGTCGGGTCATTAAGGACTTCAATCGGATGGGAAGGGGCGCGATCCAGGGTGTGATGAGAGAGCAGAACACAAGGTGCTCAGCCCCCGCTCACAAGGTCAGACGGTGTTGGTGGGTGCGG
The DNA here is from genome assembly GCA_013290045.1 of Methanobacteriota archaeon. Taxonomy (GTDB): domain Archaea; phylum Thermoplasmatota; class Thermoplasmata; order Lutacidiplasmatales; family UBA184; genus Lutacidiplasma. The sequence continues at coordinate 842 of JABCYU010000022.1, forward strand.
CACCAGCAGTTGCTCGGCACCCCGGCAGTTCTGTCAGAACGCTGAGTCGTCCCGGACCTCGATCGGGCCACCGTCGGACACGGGCCGGGGGGCCGCTGTCCGTAGGGACGATCGCGAGAGGGCACCCGGCCCGACCCCGAGTCAGGGAGTTACCTCTCGATTCGGGGATTCCCCGACGGTTGAAAGGGGCCCACGACCAAGATCCGGCATGGCCGCCGAGATGCTTGTCGCCGCCGTCCTGGCGCTCGTCGGCGTCCTCGCCCTCCTCGGGTCGTGGATGGTCCACTGGGTCCTCCGCCTAGTTGGAGTGGGTCTCCTCGCATCGGCCGCGTACGTCGCGTTCGGCGGCCCGTTGCCGGGGGTGTAGCCCGGGAGCCTCGGCGCGGAGGGGTGATCGGATGCCGACCGGGCGAAGGAAGGCCGTTACGTACAGGGAACGGTGGACTCAAGAACCGATCGTTAGATTCCCGCGCCGAGGGAACAGTTTGCCTGGCCAGCAGGTTTCACGAGGCTCCACCCCACCCGGTAGAGGGGCTGATCGGGGACTCCCTGGACTCTCGGCCCCTCGGCGGCGTACGGAGTTGGGCCTTCGACAGCCCGCCCACCATCAATTTCCGGTCTTGGCCCAGCCGGGGCTGACGCCCCCCGACGACCCCGGCGAGGGAGAGCGGAATCAGAGATTCGTGCGACAGAGTTGAGATCGGGCGGGCCGGGAAGGAGAGGATGGATGGAGGAGTACGAGCGAGCCTTATGTCGAGTCTGCGGGGCCGCCTTCGCGACCGGCGAGAATCTTCGGCGCCATCGATCGATTTCCCACCTACCGGGCATGCTGGAGTGGCTGGGGGGGTCGGACCGACTCGCCGTCTCCGGGGGGTTCCGGACCGATCTCGAACCTCCGACGCCCGCTCCCACGGACGACGAGCTCTGGCCCCGGGGGCGATTCGACCGCCGGGGTTCGATGGTGCGAGACGGGCTGGACTGACCCGAACTTTCGTCACATTACCGGCCGTTGCGCGTTCCGGGGAGGGGCGGCGCGCGGGACGCGCGTCGCATGACGAGGAGTTGCCCGGCGGTGGTCGATGAGCCGAGGTGATTTCGCCCCTACTCGGGGGGACCGAGAGGCGCCGCGCCTCGCGTCCCCCGTGTCGGAACCGCCCCGGCCCCCCGGTCAGGTATCCGAGAGCCGACGGCGCGGGGATCGGCCAGACGGGGCTGCCCGACCCCCGGGGAGCATCGGATTCGGAGGCACCTCTCCCGGCGATCTGGGGAGCCGCTGGCATGGCCCAGGGACCGGAGCACCCCAGGCATCGACCCTAACCGGACGGTGCCGGTGGGAGTTTAGCCGACCCAACCTTCTGTGAGGCCCGGCGTCCGATGTACGTGGTGGACCTCAACGAGGGAATCGCCTTCCTCGTGCTCTCCGGGATCGTGGTGGGAGCCCTGTGGTGGGCCCACGTGGTCTCTCAGGGAGTCAAGTTTCGCCCCGTCCTTCTGGGGTTGCTCAGCGTCGGGTACGTCCTCTTCTTCTTCTCGATCGAGACCGGCAACTGGCTCGGGGTCGACGATGTAGCGCCTCTCGACCTGACGCTGCTTGTCGTCACGGGCGTCATCGCCTACCTCGTCTCCTTCGGGTCTACTCGGGTCCTCTACAATCGGAAAGGGGAACTCGGGTACCGCGAGGGCCCGATGTTGATGGTCGTGTGGCTGGTGCTCCTCCTGCTGGAGGTCTTCGTGCAGCAGGCGGTCCTCGGCCAGGTCACCATTTTCCACCTCGTGATCGTCCGTGGGATCCCTTCGCCGACCCCGGTCGACCCGACCGCCATCTCCCACCCGTACCAGGTCGTGGTGACGACCGTGGACGCGCTGTTCGCCATGGGCACGGGACTCGAGCTCGGCGACAATGCCGCGCTATACTCCTCCTTTGCTCGGGCCCGTCTGAAACGCGGGACTCGCCGGTAGGCCGGGCGCTCGACCCGGGCGACGGCGACCAACGCGACGGGATGCCGTAAGAGAGGAATCTCTCGAGGGTGTCGGACGACGCGGCGCGCGGCACCCGGCCCAGCAGGGTTGCCGAGGCACCCCCCGTGCTGAGATGAACCGCCCCCAACTCCGGGGCGGGGGAGGCCCGGGACCACGCACCGAGCTCCGGTCCTCCGATTACCGTAGGGACAACGTAGGATGCGCGCGTCGATCCGGTCCGAACGTCCGATGGCGCCCCCGGGCCGCCCCATCCGGGCCGTCCCCTACCGCTCGTGCGGGAGGGCCGCCACCGGCCGAACCCCCCGAGATCGCTCGAGCCCCAGGGTCTCGCCAGTACCGCGGGCAATTCCGGTCGCGTGACCCGTGGACTACGCGAGGGCCGACGAAGGACCCGAAGGGGCCCTGCCGGCAAGGAGCAGCCGTCGCAAGCCGGGCATCGGCCGCCCGACCAGCCCCTCGATCCCTCGGGCGATCGCCAGGTCGCCTGGGACCACGCTGCGGGTGATGAGCGGCGCGAGAGCGGCGACCACGCATCCGAACCCCGCGATCGGGAAGACGATCCACGCCGGGAACGGCATCTCGCCGAGCACGAGGAAGACGGGGGTGCAGACGGCGATCGTCAGGGCGAGAGGTCGAAGGAGGGCCCCCTGGAAGGGATTGATCCGGTGAAGGCGGTAGAGCGCCACCAATCCGAGTCCGGGGTAGAGTGCCCGGGCGACCCCCCAGGCGATCGCCGCACCCACAGCACCGTAGACCGGGATGAAGACGAGGCTGAGCGCGAGATTGCCCATGGAGGCCGCGGCCGTGATCCCCAACAGGGTGCGAACCTCGCCCAAGCCGGCGAGGCAGGCGTTCGCCGGGCCGACCACGACGGAGACGAACGCGGCGAGGGCGAGGATCCGGAGCGGCGCCGCCCCCACCCCGTACGTCGGCCCGAAGACCGCCGAGAGGGCCGGCACGGGGAGGAGGGCGAGGACGAGGAACGCGGGGGTGACGAGCAGGAGGGTCCATCGCGTCCCCGTCACGTAGGTCGACCGCAGCGCCTCGTGGTCACCCCCGCGGGCGAGGCGCGCGGCGACGGGGAGATAGATGTACGTCAACGCCCCGTTCGCCACGAGGAGGACCCGCGCGAGGGTCATCGCCGCCGAGTAGATCCCGACCTCGGAGGGGGACCGGAAGACGCCCAGAACGAGGGTATCGACGAACGCCGTGATGAACGCCAGGCTCCCGACCCCCCAGAAGGAGATCGCCAGGGGCCACAGCTGGCGGTGGGGCGCGGCGGCCCGTTCCGACGGCGGGATCCGTCGTGGCAACTGCTGCAGGGTATAGGCGACGAGCGCGCCGAGCGCGATCGCCTCGGCCAAGGCGTAACCCGCGACCACGGCGAGGAACCCCCAATGCAGTCCGAGGGCGAGAGCGACCGCGACGACGAACAGGACCGGACCCAGGATCTGGTTGAACAGCGCGTTCGGAGCGGCGTCCTCGAGCCCCTGGAACAGAGCCGCGAGCATGAGGCTCAGCACCCCGAATCCGACGGTCACGGAGAAGATCTGGAACACCTCCGTGAGGCCGGGGGCGTGGAACATGAGGGCGAGAGGACCGGCGAGCACGAACACCGAGACCGTCGCCACCGTCGCCGAGCCTGTCGCAACGAGGACGGCCCACCGGACGATCGAGCGTCGCACGGCCGGGTCCCGCTCGAAGGAGAGACTGCGGGCGGCGGCCTGGTCGAGACCGAACAGGGAGAGCAGCGAGAGAAGGCCCGTGAGCGCGAGGGCGAGGTTGAACTCCCCCCAATCCGCGAGAGAGAACCCGTCGGCGACGAGCACTCGGGAGGCGAAGCTCGCCGCGAACAGGACGAGCGTGCCGAGGATCAGGACGAGGGTCCCGCGGCCGACGGTGAGGAATTCCCGGATATCGACGTCCGACGCCGGCGACGACTTCGCCCCGTCCATCCGATCAGCCTTCCCGACCGGAGGCACGGTTTCGGCCCGCGGCGGCCGACCGACCGCGGGTACGGGGGTGGCTCAACCCCGCCGTCGGTGGGATGGCGGGGGGTTGGAAAGAGGGGGGAGCGGGGAGGTCGACCACGATCCGCGCTCCCGCCTCAGGGGGAAACGTTCGAACCCGCGTTCAGCCGATCGACCTCCTGGCGCACCATCTCGACGCCGTGCGCCATCAGCTCCTTCGCCCGCTCGGCGGACCGGCCCTCGGCGAAGATCCGACAGATCGGTTCGGTGCCCGACGGTCGGACCAGGAGCCATCCGTCCGGGTAGTACGCCTTCTGGCCGTCGAGGGTCACGAGGCGATCAGCCTCCTGCTCGAGCCGCTCGTGGACTCGGGCGAGCACCCGGTCCCGGAACGGTCGGACGAGGGGCACCTTGGTCTTCGACAGATAGTACCTCGGAAGGGTGGCCACGAGCTCGGAGAGCGGCCGGCGACTTCGGACGAGCAGCTCGATCATCTTCGTCGAGCTCATCGGGCCGTCCCGAGCGACCTGGTGCTCCGGCCAGTAGTAGCCCCCGTTCTCCTCGCCCCCGAACACCGCCTCCCGCTCGAGGATCCGTTGGGCGACCGGGAGCGATCCGGAGCGAGTGACCTCGAGGATCCCCGCTCCCGCCTCGACCACGTCCTCGATCAGCGTCGAGGAGGTGACGCTCGTGACCACGGTCCCTCCGGGACGCTGGCGCAGCCGCTCCCGGGCGAGCACGGCCATCGCAATGTCTCCCGGGAGGAACTGTCCCTTCTCGTCGATGAACGCGACCCGGTCCGAGTCGCCGTCGTGCGCGATGCCGATGGCGGCCCCGACGTCGACCACGGTCTTCCGCAGCGCCCAGAGGTTCTCCTCGTTCGGCTCGGACGGCCGCCCGGGGAAGTAGCCGTCCGGGTTCGCGTTCAGGGTGATGAGCTGGCAACCCAGCTCCCGCAGAAGCCTCGGGCTGGTGACCGCGCTTGTTCCATTGCCGGGGTCGAGGACCACGCGCGGCCTGGCCGCGCGAACGATCGGGACGTCCGTGTGGTGGAGGATCGAGCTGACGTACCGGTCGATCCCGTCCGGGTCGGCCCGCAGGCTCCCCACCCGGTCCCATGTCCCCGGGGCGTACTCGTGTCGATGGATCGCCCACTCCATCGCCTGCTCCGACTCCCGGGGCAGTTCGATACCCTGCGGCCCGGTGAACTTGATCCCGTTGAACTCGTTCGGGTTGTGCGAGGCGGTCACCGTCAGCCCCATCGTCGCCCCGAGGGCGCGGATGTTGAACTGCAGGCACGGGGTGGGCATCGTCCCCATGTCGCGGACGTTCACCCCCTTCATCAGCAGGGTCCCCGCGAGGATGCGGGACATCGCCTCGCTCGACGTCCGGAAGTCCCGGGCGATCAGCACTTCGCCGGAGCCGTGCAGGTAGGTCCCGAGGGCGGACCCGACCTCGGCGACGAACACCGGGGTCATCTCCTCCCCCACCACCTGCCGGATCCCGTCGGTTCCGAAGAGGCGGGGGGCGTTCGGGCTCTCGAACTCGCTGGTTCTCGGGGCGGCTGCAGTAGCCATTTCACATACTCCCTGTGACCCGGGCCGAAGCAGGGGTCGACTCGATCGGAGACGCCGCGTCGTCCGCCGGAGCGGACCCCCTACGGGGCCCGCGGAAGATCCGGGAGACCTGCCAACGTCCCCCGGAAGCGTTCGCGGCGACGAGGGCGAGCTCCTTCTGGAGGCCGGAGGCGTCCAACATGGCGCCGAGGACGACGAACGGACTCGGGGCCTGGCCCCCTCCCGCTCGCCGGGAACGGGTGAACCGCGAGCGAAGCGGGGCGGACCCGACGGGGAGCGCCTCCCGATCTTCGAGGAGCAAGGTCCGACCGGCGGAGGGGACGCTCACGAGCGCCGACCCGGGTCGGTCCCCGTTCCCGATCGGGTCGGGAAGGGTGACGACGACCGGGGAGGCGCCGGGAGAAGGGGGCGCCTCGCCGCTCGGCGACACTGGTCCCGGGGATCCGGCGCGGTCGGCCCCCAAGATCTGGGCGGAGACCTGGACGGTCGGACGGCACCGCTCGACCGTGCGGGCGACCTCGACCGCCTCGGAGTACCTCGTCGACCCGCTGAGGACGATGACCGTCGGGACCTGGAGCGTCAGCAGGAGCGTGGTCAGGTCGCGGGCGATCGGCGCGACGCTCGGGGAACGGACGGGCGCCCGGTGCGCCGGACCGACATCGGCCCAGGCGCCCCTCTCCGTCGGGGTCGTCGCGGAGTGGCGGAGGATCGAGAGGAGGATCCTCGCCCCATCGCGGACGGCGTGGAGCTTCGCCTCCCCCACCCTCGGGCGGTACTCCACGGGGATCTGGACCATCCGGAGTTCCCGCCGCATCGTCTTGACGAACAGCTCGGACTCGACCTCGAAGCCGTTCGACTGCAGGTCGAGGACCGGCAGCGCGGAGACCCGAACCCCCCAGAATCCGCTGCAGACGTCGAGGATCGGACCGCCGCTCAGCTGGGCCGCGCAGAAGTTGAGCAGACCGTTCCCGATCCGGTGCACGAGGAAACGGCCCCGGTCCCGGGGCGGCATGACCGGGCGGCGCACCCCCGCGACGACGTCGGCGTCGCTTTGGAGGAGGCCGATCATCGTCGGCAGTCGGTCGCACGGATAGGTCCCATCGGCGTCGAGGACCGCGACGGACCCGTACCCGTTCTCGACCGCCCACTCGAGGCCCTCCCTCACCGCGCCGCCCTTGCCGCGTCCGCGTTGGGAGATGAATCGGGTACAGTACGCTTGCGCGACGTCGCGGGTGCCGTCGGTGGACCGACCGTCGACCACGAGCACGTCCGGGGCCCGCGAGTTCGCGTACTCGGGAACGGAGGCCAGCTCCTCGAGCGTCACGCGGAGCCCGCGTTCCTCGTTCAAGGTCGGTAGAAGGATCAGCGGCGGCCCGCGCGGGTTCGGGAGCGTCGGGAGTGACGCGGAGGCTCCGGGTCCGAAGGCGGGTCCCCTACGTTCCGGGAAGAACCGGCCCCACGCGACCGCAGGGGTCGTGTACCCCGACCCGTCGTGACCGATCCGCCGCCTCGCACGCGTCACGAGAAGAACGAGGGGAGCCGGTTATAAAGTCGGCCGCTAATTTCGCCGAAATTACGGTAGTGTTCGGTAACGAACACACTGCGGACACACCCCATGACTGCGCCGGCCGGATCTCCTAGCGTCGGTGGCCGGGGTCGCCCCCTCCTGCCGGGTCCGGGTCGATTTGGCTCCCGGGGGTATTGGGGGAATCAGCGGAACCGCGCAAGCCAAGCCGAGGAGGGGGGGCCGTTCGTGCCGGGCCCCCGGGTCCCGTGCCGATCGCTGCCCGCCGGTGGCACTCTCTGCGGCGAGACTCAGTGCCACGGATCGTTCGACAGGTTCCCTCCGGCGATTCCGGAGGTCGCCGGGTCTGCCCCGGGCGGGGGCAGAGCGGCGGGATCCGTCCGCCGAAGTCGGCGCGGGGTCAGGCGGACCACGGTCTGGGGCGACAGGAGGTAGGCTACTTCCAGGGCGACCAGCACCCCGAAGGCGATCCCTCCGAGCACGACGTACGGGATCCAGCTCGCGCCCCCGCCGGAGCCGCCGGACCCTCCTCCGGGACTCGACGGGTCGACGAGCTGGACCTGGATCACGTCGAGCTCGTACGTCAGGTTGGAGTACTCCCACAAGTGGAGGTACGCAGTCTGGGGAGGGATGCCGGAACTCACGGAATTGTCCCAGCAGAACGATCCGTTCTGTCCCGGGGGCACGGTGACCGTCCCGGTGACGAGGACCGTCGACGGGTTGGAGGTCGAAAGGTGAGCCGAGACCGTCCGCCCGGCGATGGGGCCGACGACACACGCCGGGTTCGAGCGACCGATCGTCCAGGTCGTGCCGCCGGGAATCGAGAGGTCGAGGATCTCCGCCGGGGTGACCGAGGTCGCGTTCGACCAAGGACCGTAGTGGATGCTCCCGTCGGGTGCCTCCAGGAGCCACTGCCACCGGAAGAGGATCGAGTAGGCTCCCGGCGCCCACGAGGCCATCACGGCGACCCCCTGGCTGGAAAGGAAGGCGGCCGGAGTCGCGTTGAACTGGAGGGGGGACCCGAACCGGCTGGCCGGTCCGGCCATCCGCGTGGAGAGGTTGCTCCCGTTGAGCGTAATGTTCAACGCGGAGAAGTAGAGATGAACCCCACCTTGGGTGGTGGGGAGGGTGACGAGCGTCGAGGGGACCCGAACCGTCGCCGGCCCGGCCGACGCCGGGTAGGCCGGGGCCACGACGCGGAACTCCGCGCCGACGACCTCACCAGACGTCGTCGCCCCCGCCGGGGGGGAGTTGTTGGAGTACAAGGCGGCGTGGTAGATCAACGGTGGAGTCGTGGCCATCGGCGAGCCCGGTACAGAGGCGGGACCGGAAGGGATCGGCGAGCCGAGCCCTGGACCGATCAGGAGGCCCAGCACCAGCAAGCTCGCGAGCGCGCCACCGACCCCGATCGACCGACGAATCCGGAACATGCGACCCCAAGCCCCTACCCCCGATCGGCGGCTATCTATCCCCGGGTGCTGATGGGAGTGTTGCGACACGACCTCACCGTTCGGTCACGCCCTACGGCCCGGCAAAGCAAGCGCCTTTCAAGCGATTTCCAGATGGAAACGCGGGGGGAGCAGGCTGTCGACCGCGTCGCCGCCCGTGGCGTTCCGCCCCGGGGTCCCACCGACGGCCCGCCACGAAGCCGGGGCCCCGACGATCTGGGTCTCCCCTCGGGCGATCCTCACCGGGTACTGGCTCGGGGTCACCTTCGTGACGATGGCAGCGGCCCTCGCCCTGTTCATCGTATTCCGGGAGAACGCCCTCCCTCCCGGGGGCGACCCCGGGAACTGGCTCGCCACGGCCCGGGGGTTCATCGGAATGACGTACGCCACCCAGGTGATCCCGTTCGCCTACCCGCCGCTCACCTTCCCCCTCCTCGGCGCGGCAGTCCTCGTTGGAGGGCCGGTGACGGGGGTCGAACTGTTCGCCGTCGCCCTGATGATCGCGCTCGGCCTGTCGACCGCCGCCCTCGCATCGACCCTGCTGAAGAGCCGGCTCGTCGCGTTCCTCGTCGTCGCGTTCCTGCTCGCGGACCCGTCCCTGCTCGGGATGTTCTTCTGGGGGGCGTATCCGAACCTCCTCGGATTCGTCTGGATGAACCTCGCCCTCGTCGGCCTGCTGCGGGCCGGCCAAGGCCGCCCATCGGCGGGCGCGGCCCAGTTCTGGGCGTGCTTCACGCTCGCCGCTCTCACGCACTCGCTGGTCGGCGCCGTCCTCGCGGTGACGACCGGATTGTACCTGGGGCTCGGCGGGTTCGTCCCGCTCCCCTCCGTGAAGGCGATGGCGTCGAACGCGCGACGGGGCGCGCTCGAGGCCCCCGGACTCGCCGCGCGCGCCCTGTTCGCGTCGCGGGGGGGCCAGGCGGGGATCGTCGTCTTCGCCGGATTCGTCGGCGGGTACTACGCCCTTTCCGCGATCTCGGGAGTCCCCCACCCCGGGTACCTGTCGACCGACGCGAACGGGTTCGGGACCTCCTCCCTCTCCGGGGCGTTCGGCGCCCTGTTCCCCGGGACGATCCTTCCGGTCCCGGTGGTCATCGGGCTCCTCGTCCTCGCGGCGGGTGGGGTGACGCTCCTCTACGCGATCGTGCGCGACCGGCACCCGTCGTGGCTGACCGCTCCCGCCGTGCTTCTGATCGCGTGGCCACTCGCCGTCACGCTGCTGATCCTCGGCGGCTTCGCCGCCCGGATCGTCACGGATTACCGCCGGTTCGGCTACTTCTACCTCATCCCCGCCGGGCTTGCCGCGGGATACGTGGTGGAGCGGACGTGGGTCCTCGGACCTCGACCGGCCCCGGGCGCCTCTCCCGCTTCCCCCCTCCAGGAGCCCGGACGCCCCCGGCTCGAGCGAGGGGTGGCGGGGCCCGCGACGCGCCCGGTCCCGCCCTCCCTTCGCCGACCCGCCGCGCTCGCGGCGATCGCCGCCGTGGTCCTCCTGGTCGTCCTGGACACCGGAACGGTCCCTGGGCTCGCCCGCGAGGAGGCGACGTTCACCCAAGTCGGCCACGACCCCGCGTTCCTCGAGGCCGTCCGTGCGATCCAGGGTAGCGGGGTACCGGGGGGCGTGGTCACCGTACCGGGCGCCGACAAGTGGGTCCGGGGGCTCACGGGGGAGAACGCTTTCGCTCCGTACGCGACGAACGCCCTCTTGTTCTACCCGTCGCAGCAACTCGACTCCGAACTCGCCTACTACTCCCTCAGCAGCCACGAGGCGGTGACCAACGGGCACGTCACCGCCTCCGTGCGCGGGACGGCCCCCTCCCTGACCGGCGGGATCCCCGACTACTCCATCTACGAGTCGGGCACTCCCCGCGAGCTCCTCCGCCTCTCCCCATCCAGCGTGGTCGTTCGGCTCCACGACCTCGCGAACGGCACGACGTACCCGGCCAACCTGACCACCTCGCCGTCGGTCACCCTTCCGTTGCAGCTCAGCGAACCGATGGGCATCTCCTACGTCGAGGCCGGCTTCTGGCTGAACCTCTCGGTCACCGTCGCCCCGATCGCTCCGGAGGTCTCCGTCACGGTACGGGCGGTCGCCCGCGTTCCGAACGAGGTGGTCGGCGTCGAGATCGCCGCGATCCCGCCGGCCGGCTCGACGGCCCTCGCCTGGCCGAATCTCGTTCCGGGGGGTTTCCTCTGGTCGCCGGCGGGCGACCCGGGCGAGCCGATCACCTACGGGAACGTCACGCCGGCGAACGCGTTCCGCGGCGCGACGGACTTCTACCCGCCGACGGGCGGCCCAGCCGCCCTCCTCAAGTTCGGCTCGTCCTCATCGAACGGCACGCCCAGCGTCGGGGGTTCGATCAACATCACCACTCCGGTGGCGGCGTTCACCGACGGGGCGGCCCCCGGGATCTTCTCGGCCCCGCAGATCTGGTCGTACCTCGGGGCGCGGTTCGTCCTGTGGTGGAACTCGAGCGCCTCCCAGTCGGCCTCGGTACTCCCGGCGACGGAGTCCGGATACCTGACGCGGGAGTACGGCCTCCGGGTCCTGTACCAGAATCCGGAGTGGGTGGCCCTCGAGATCCCGTCACCGGTGCTCGCCGGCGCCGGTGCGGTCCTGGGGCCCGCCGGGAGCGGCGGACGATGACCGCGCGGGTCGGGCGCCTTGGACCGACGGCCGTCCCGTCCCGAGGCAGCGCGTGAGCACCCCGGGCGTCGCGTGGACCCCGCCCGCACCGGACTCCCGTCCCCGTCTCGGCGATCCGTCGACCGCCGTGGTCCACCGATACCGGCGTTCCCGATCCCTCGCGAGCCGCTGGTACCTGCTGCCCATGCTCGCGATGGTCGCCACCGTGACGGGAGTGGCGGCGTTCGCGTTCGCCCGGGCGCCGGTGCCACCGGGGGTCGACCCCGGCCACTGGCTCGCGATCTCCTACGGATACGTCGGGCTTCCGAGCGCCCCGGACCCGACGGACCAGCTCCTGTTCTACCCCCCCCTGATGTTCCCGATCCTGGGCGGGCTCGTCGTCCTCACCGGTAACCCCCTCGAGGCGGCGGGCGTCTTCGCGATCGGCCTGTTCCTCGTCTACGGACTCTCCGTCGTCCACCTCGCCCGGCGCTTCCTCGTCTCGGGCCCCCTCCAGGTCGCGCTCGTCGGGTTGGCGATGTTCTCGGGGACGACGATCCAGATGCTCTTCTGGGGAGGGTACCCGAACCTCCTCGGATTCATCCTGATTAACGAGGCGCTCGTCGCGCTCCTCGTCTTCCTACGCACCGAGCGATCGTTCGACGGCGCCATCTTCTACACGGTCGTCGGCCTGACCTACTTCGCCCACGACCTCTCCTTCGCGGTCCTCGTGGGGTCGATCGCGATCTCCGGGTTCTTCCTCCTGACCCTCCGGCGTGTGCGCGCCGGCTTCCTGCTCCACCCGGCGAACCTGATCGGGGTGACGGCCCTCGCGCTCGTCATCGGCGGGTACACCGCCCTGACCGCCCACCTGGGGATCGGTCACGCCGACTACATCGGGGCGAACCCCTCGGCGTACTACATGGACCACGTGGGCGAGCTGTTCGCCCCGCTCGCCCACGCTCCGCTCCTCGCCCCGGCCGGCGCGCCCGTCTACCTGCCGCCGCTCCCGACCGCCGTCGCCCTGGCGGTCGCCCCGCTCGTCGCCCTTGGGGCGCTCTACGGGCTCCAGCGGGCGTACCCCGGACGGGTCGACCGCCGGCTCACGATCGCGGGGGCGTGGCTCGCGGCGGCTCTGGCGATCCCGGGCGTTGGGTACCTGGACCACGTGGACACCGACTACACCCGGTTCCTCTACTTCCTTCCCCTGCCGTTCTATCTGGTCTTCCTGGCGGGCGTCGAACGGGCGTTCCCGCGGGAGCTCCTTCCGGCGCCGGATCCGACGGTCGCGGTGCCGGGGAGCGCCCCGGCGTCCCGCCGGCTCCGGCGGAGGCCGCTCGACCCCGGACGCGCCCATGCGACGGGCGTCGCCGGCTTCACGGTCGCCGTCACCCTCTTGGTGACGTTCGCGCTCGTGACCGTCCCGCTGATCACCGGCAACGAGGTGGCGAGCACGGCGACCGCCCACGACGCCGCGTTCCTCGAGGCGACGCAGTGGTTGAAGGACAACAGGACCCCCGGTACGGTCCTGACGGTCCCGTCGACCGCCCGCTGGACGGAGGCGCTCAGCAACCGGGACGCCTTCACCGTCGGCCCGGTGTGGCTGCTGTTCAATCCGTTCCAGATCGCCGACAGCCAGGAGGCCTACTGGGCCCTGACCTCGCAGTACGTCCTGCTGAACTCCGAGTCCGCCCTGTCGTTCTCCGGATTCGCGACGCCGGTGATGAGCCAGGGGCCGATGTACACCGCCTACGTCCAAGGGCTCCCGTTCCCGGTGGTCCGGATCCTTCCCGGCAGCCTGTCGTTGAACGCCACGGGACCGAACGGCACGCACACCTACTCGCTCGGCGGCGGCCAGATTCCCGGTCCAACCCCCGCCGGCCTGAACAGTTCGAACCTCACGGTGCTCTACACGTCACCGGTCGCCACGGTCCGCGAGACGAGCTGGATGACGTCCGACGGGGGCGCGCGGGTCCGGTTCGATGTCGAACCGGTCCGGGGGGTGACCGTCCGGTCGCTGGGGGCCGAGATCTCCGGCCCGCCGCCCGGCTCGCCGACGCTCGACCGGGATTCGATCGTTTCGACGACGTTCTCCGCAACGAACGTCACGTTCCTCGTGTCGGGGCGGCTCGGGCAGTACCCGACGCCGGCGGAGGTCGCCACCACGGTCCGCTTCACCCCTGCCCCACTGTGGGTGCCGCCGACGGTTCCCGCGTCGGCGGGGACGTGGAATGCGCAGTTCCGCGACCCGAACGGCTCCTCGCCGTTCGGCGTGGAGTTCGGGTTCGCCTCGGTCGGAGCGTCGTATCCGAACGACGCCCTACCCCCCTCGCTCAGCACCCTGGGGTTCCTCGACGCGCACTCCGTCGCCTTCCTCCTCTGGCCGACGCACCTCGCTGGATCCGTCGAACCGACGTACTACGAATCGACGTTCGGCTTCCACCTCGCGTTCCAGAACTCCGAATGGGTGATCCTCGCGCGGTAGCGCGGGCGGAGTCCGAGAGCGGTCGGTTACGGCCTTCTCCCTCGGGGACGAATTATCGGGCCGGTTTAACCCCAAGGGTCCGTTAGATTTCTCCATGACCGCCGCTGCCTCGCTCGAGCAAGCCCCCCCCGCGTTCGCCACCCCCGGATCCGATCCCGCGCACCGGGTCCCCCGAGCGGCGCGTCGCCCGCCGAACCTCCTGTTCGTCGTGCTCGACTGCGCCCGGGCGAAGAACTTCGCGATGAACGATGCGGCGCACTCCGCCCACACGCCGGTGATCGACCGCCTGGCGCGTCAGGGCACGGTGTTCACCGGAGCGGTCGCGCCGTCGAACTGGACCGTGCCGTCGCACATGTCGATGTTCACGGGGAACTACCCCGGGGCCCACCGACGGCGCACGTTCGAGCGCGGGAGCGCGCCGCGCGAGACGGTCGCCTCCTGGCTCACCCGCCGGGGCTACGAGACCGCGATGTTCACCGAGATGGTCCACCTCGTCGCCGGCTACGGTCTCGAGGACGGCTACGCCCACCGGGTCGCCCGGTACATCGGGATCTCCGACGAACAGCGGACGACGGCGAACTGGATCGCCTCGCACAGCGGGGCGCTGTACTCCGACTGGATGCGCTCGCTCCTCGAACGGATCCCCCCGTTCATCGTTCCCCTCAACGTCTTCAACCACCGTCAGGAGGTCGCGTTCAAGCGGGACGTCTGCGGGTCGTACATCCCCGAGGCGTTCGATTCGTGGGTCGCCGGCCGCGACCCGTCGAGGCCGTTCCACGCGTTCGTGAATCTGGTCGACGCCCACGAACCGTACCCGATCGTGCCGAACGGGCACCCGATCGGGGCGATCGAACGGTGGTACGCCAGGACGCCCCGCTACTACCTGCTCTCGGTCCGGGGCCTCCAGGAGCGGGTCCCGTGGGAGGGGCTCGTGAACGGGTACCTCTGGTCGATCGAGCAGGCCGACCGGAAGGTCGGTCAAATGCTCGCCTCGCTCGAGCGGGCCGGCGAGCGGGATCGCACCCTCGTCGTCCTCACCGCCGACCACGGCCAGTCGTTCGGCGAGGCCGGGAACGTCTTCCACGGCTGCGGGGCGACCGACTCGATCACCCGGGTGCCGCTGGTCGTCTCGCCCCCCGCCGAGCTGTCATTGCCGACCCGCGTGGACCGGTGGACGAGCCTGTGCGAGGTCGGGGGCTGGTTCCGGGCCGCGGCGGCCGGATGGGCGCCGTTCGGAGAGGAGGGGGAGGCCCCCCTCCCCTTCTCCGCGTCGTCGCCCCCGACGGGTACGGTCTACTGCGAGGGGGCGCCCGCGTCGGATCCGAACCGCTCCCTCCAAGGGGTCCGCGTCGACGCCCGGTGGAACCACCGGCTCCTCGCGGCCTATCGCGGACCATCGAAGTACGTCCTCGACCTCGAGACGTCGCACATCTTCCGGTGGCCGATGGATGGGTCGGACCCGGACGGGCGCGAGCCCGAGGAGTTCGCCGGGACCGAGGCGTCCGATCTGTGCGCCGACGTGTTCGCCGGCTACGCCGGTCTCGATGCGATCCCCACGGCGCGGTCCGCCGCGCGGGGGTCGGAGACGGCGGTCGACCAGCGGCTCCGCTCCTGGGGATACGACTGACCGCCCCCGGGGGGCGTCCGTAGCCCGGCGAGGCCCCGAACCGAGGGCTCGGCGACTCAGGGAGGGACGGGGAGCGGAACTCGCTCCCGGGAGACGCTCACGACCTGGGGGACGGACCGTCCCTGGATGTGGGCGGGGACTGCCTCGCCCAGGAGCTCGAGCAGGGTCGGCGTGATGTCGATCAGCGGGAACGCCGGTAGCTTCGCGGGGCGCGTGCCGCCCGCCGGATGGTAGAGGAAGACGCCGTGGAGGCTGTGAACCGCGTCGTCGGGGCCGGAGTCGTTCTCCTGGAGGAACAGGGACGGGTGCCCCATCGTCCCGGCCGAGCGGAATCGGAGCTCGTCGAAGTAGACCATCAGGTCCGGCGCCTCGCCGCGCACCGTCTGGTAGATCTCGGCGGGTTCGAGGATCTCCACGCCGACGGGAGCGCCGTCCGGGTCCTCGATCTCCCCCAACTCGGCGACGATCCGTTCCCGGAGGTCCGCGGCCTGCGGCGGCGTCAGGGTGCCGGACGCCTCGCGCCCCTGGAGATTGAAGAACAGCCGGGCGTAGTACCCTCCGGCCCCCCAGACGGTGGTCCGGCTCCAGTCGACGTCGACCTTCTCGAGGGGGGTGCCCGGCTTCTCCGGGGGGTGGTTGAGGACGATGTACCCCTTCTCCTCGAGCCACTGGTTGATGCAGAAGCAGCCGCGCATCGACATGCTGCCGTGGTCCGAAACGATCACCACGTCCGTCCGGTCGTCGGCGAGCTCGAGGAGTCCGCCGATCCCCTCGTCGACGAGGGCATAGTACTCCTCCGCGAGCCCCTCGAACGGGTTCCCGGGTTCGAACCCGGGGTGCGAGCGGTCGAAATGCTTCCAGAACGCATGATGGAGGCGGTCCGTGCCGACCTCGTGGAGGGCGAAGACGTCCCACGGCTCGCGCGCGAACAGCGACCGCGCGACCCGGAACCGCCGCGTCGTCATCTCGAAGATGTCCCGCGCGACGCGATCGCGGTCCCCCGAACGGAACGACACGTCGAAGTGGTAGGGACCGAACTCGCGTTCGATCTCCTGTCGGAGCGACGCCGGGTACGTGGTCCCCTCGCTGTTCGGCGGTGTCAGGAAATCGGAGATGTAGACGCCGTTCACCGGCGGGGCGGGGAACCCGAGCGGCATCCCGATGACGGCGACCCGGCGGCCGCGCTCCGAGAGGAGGCTCCAGATGGTGGGCACGGGGATCTCCGTGGAGAGCGGCAGGGTCATCTCGGTGTACGACGGTCGTCGCCGGTGCCGGAATCCGTATAGCCCGAGGGTCCCGGGGTCCACGCCGGTGAACATCACCGGCCACGCCGGGACGGAGATCGGCGGATCGGTCGTTCGCAGTGGAGCCTGGATCCCGTGCTCGACCAGCCGGCGGACGTTGGGCATCACCGGAAGCAGCCGGTCGAACAGGAGCTCGGGGGGCACGCCGTCGAGCCCGATCACCAGCAGACGTCGGGGGTCCCTCTCCGGCCGTACGGGCATAGCCGCCCGAGGGGAGGCGCCCTATTTGGACGCCCAGCGAGCAACGGGTCCGTTCGGGGCCGATTGGGAAGGTCGTTCCCCGTTCGGTGAGGTACGGAGGCCCGGGAACCGGTGTTCCCGCGATGCCCCTCCCGTCACGAGGGGGATCGGGGACCGCCGGTCGCCCGGCCCATCGCCGGCCGGGACCCGGACACATTGGGGCCGGACCATCGTGCGCCAGGAGAGATCGGATGGCGCCAGCGGTGACCGACGCGTGGGTCCCGTACCATGTTCGATAGCCGGCATTTATATCGGGGAAGACGGGTTTCCGACATCATGCCGTCGACGCCGAGCCGGGAAGGCGCCTCTCCGATCCGCAACGGCCGACCGACCCCGGTCCCGGGGCCGGACGACGAGGGAATCCGTCGGGAGTTTCTCGAATTCCGGGAGGCCGCCGTTCGCCTCGCCGAACGGGTCCGCGACCTCTCGATCGAGGAATCCGACCCGATCTCCGCCGCCCGGGCCGACCTCCACCTGGTCCGTTCCATCTTCGGGAAATGGTCTTCGGATGTTCTGGTCGCCCTCCACGCGCTCCCCACCGCGGGGTTCGAGGAGCTCCGCCGCAACCTGAACGGGATCAGCCCGCGAGTCCTTTCATTGAAGCTGAAGGAGCTCGAGCAGAACGGGATGTTGCAGCGGGAGATCCTCGACACGCGTCCGCCCCGCGTTCGATACTCCCTCACGGAGAGGGGATGGACCGTCGCGTGGTTGTCGCAGCCGGTGCTGTTGTACCTCCGGTTCACCGACGAGCACCGGAAGGCCCGTGCCGGGGCCTCCGGCGAGCTGGAGACCGGGGCGGGAGTACGCCAGCCACCCACCTTTCCGGAAGGAGAGGCGGCCGACCCGGTCGAGGAGCGGGGGGCGCTGATGGCCTATCCCCGCGCCAGCGGTCGACCGGTCCGATCGCCGATAGGCCGTTCCCGATTGGAAACGGTCGCCCCTTAAGGCCGCGCTCCGTCGCTTAACGTGTGCCCTCGTTCCCCCGACCTTCGAGGCGCCCCGGTCCACCCACCGGGGCGCTTCCTGGGCGGGGGAACGCCCCTTGGCCGAGTCCGCAGGAAGGGGCCGTATCGCGAGGGCCGACGGCGCGGTGGGATCGGATCGGTCCGAGGGTCGGAGTTTCAGGCTGCCCTGAGGACGCCCCACCGCGCCGCCACCTGAGCCGGCCAGCCTGCGGCTCGTCGGGGGCGCGGAGGACCACCGCCGGTCGGCGACCCGTTCGATCGCCCGGGAGGATCGGTGGAGCCGACCCGACCGCCCCGCCGCCCGTGCGGGGACCGAGCCGTGGGCGATTCGGGCTGCGCCCGGGCGGGGGCCGACCGGGATGATTCCACCCCCCCACGGCGGAAGGCTCGTCGACCGGAGACTTTCCCCTCACCAGGTCGAACGGCTGAGGGCCGAGGTCGGGGAGTTGCCCGTCCTCACTCCGGAGACCGACCAGGTCCTCGACGCGGCCAAGATCGCCGTGGGGGCGTACAGCCCGGTCGAGGGATTCATGGACCGAGCGACCGTGGATGGGGTCCTGGCCGACCTCACGCTCCCCGACTCCCTGGCTTGGCCGATCCCGATCTTCCTCTCCCCTCCGGGGAAGGAGGCCGCCGGCGTGATCGAGCGGTTGAGGCCCGGGGATGAGGTCGGACTCCGGGATTCCGACGGCCGCTTCTTCGGCGTGTTGCGGTTTCAGGAGAAGTTCCCCCTCGACCGCTCCGCCATCGCCCGTTCCGTCTACGGAACGACCGATACCCGCCACCCCAACGTCGCGGCCCTCCGGTCGACGGGGGATACGGCGATCGCGGGCCCGGTCGATCTCTTGGAGTCCCCCCGTTGGCCGTTCCCCGCCGACGAGCTCACCCCCGCCCAGACCCGACGGCTGTTCGCGCGACGCGGTTGGAGCAACGTCGCTGGCTTCCAGACCCGGAACTTGCCGCACGCGGGCCACGAGCATCTCCATCGGCTCACGCTCGAGCGCGACGACATCGATGGGCTCCTCATCCATCCCGTGATCGGGCCGCTCAAACCCGGGGACTACCGGCCCGAGGTCGTCCTCGAGGCGTACCGGGCCGTGCTCCGGGAGTACTACCCGGTCGGCCGGGTCGCGCTCGCGACCCTGACGATCGCGATGCGCTACGCCGGCCCCCGCGCGTCGCTCTTCTTCGCGATCGTCCGCAAGAACTTCGGCTGCAGCCACTACATCGTCGGGAGGGACCAGGCCGGGGTCGGAGGGTTCTATGAGCCGTACGCCTGTCACGCGATCTTCGACGCCCATCCCGTGGGCATCGTACCGCTGCGGTTCCGGGAGCAGGCGTACTGCCGCTCGTGCGGACAGATGGCGTCGGAGCGAAGCTGCCCTCACCCGGAGGCCGTGCGGACTGCGACCAGCCAGACCCGGGTACGGGCGGCGCTCCGGGAAGGGAGCCCGCTCCCGCTCGAGATCCTCCGACCCGAAGTCGTCTCGATCCTCCGGCGGACCGTGGCCCTCGAGGGGGAACTGGGCGGCCCCGTCGTCGGACCGGCGCCCGGGGACCCGGGGGAGGCTCTCGCGGAGATCGCGGAGCGCTCCGGGGCGGTCTGAGCCCGGGCGGAGGGCGCCGGGCGGGCCGACGCCGTATCACGTCGGGAACGGTCTATCCCCGGCACCACGGTACTCCCTTATATCGAATCACCGAAATGACCCTGACACCTCGGTGGGGGCGTCCTCGGGAGGATACGGGTTGACAGCGGCGGTCCGTCCGGCACCGTTCGGTGACTACCGCACGTTCCTGCAGAACGTCCTCGAATCGTCGACGGAATACTCGATCATCGCCGCGGACTCCGACGGGAAGATCCTTCTCTGGAACGAGGGGGCCCACCGGGTCTACGGGTACACCTCCGAGGAGGTCGTCGGGAAGGACAGCCGCATCCTCCTCCCCTCGGAGGACCTCGAGTCCGGGAAGTACGACACGGTGCTGAAGACCGCCTTCGACGGCGGGAAGTGGGAAGGGGTGATGACCCGCCGCCGGAAGAGCGGCGAGCATTTCCCGGCCCGGATCGTCCTTACCGTCCTCCGGGGGCAGGCCGGCCAACCGCTCGGCTTCCTGATCGTCTCGAAGGACATCACCGACGAGCAGCGGCTCCACGAGAAGCTCATCGAGTCGGAGGAGTACAATCGGGGGCTCATCGAGTCGAACATCGACGCGATGATGACGACCGATACCCTGGGGATCATCACCGATGTCAACCGGCGGGTCGAGGAGCTCACCGGCCGGCCCCGCGAAGAGCTGATCGGAACCCCGCTCAAGGGGTATTTCGCGGACCCCTCGCGCGCCGAGGAGGGGATCCGGCGGGTGCTGGCCGAGGACCGAGTGACGAACTACGAGCTGACGCTTCGTTCCAGGGCCGGCATCGAGACGGTCGTCGCGTTCAACGCCACGACGTTCCGCGGCCGCGACCAGAAGCTGCGCGGCGTCTTCGCCGCGGCCCGCGACGTCACCGAGCAGAAGCGGCTCGAGACCCAGCTGCGGGAGTCCCAGAACTACACCCGGGGCCTCATCGAAGCGTCCCTCGATGCGCTCATCACCGTCGATCGGGACGGGGTCATCACCGACCTGAACCGGCAGATGGAGACGGCGACCGGCTACAACCGCGAGGAGCTGATCGGCAGCCGGTTCGCCGACTACTTCACCGACCCCGAGCGCGCCATCGCCGGCATGCGCGAGACCCTCGAGAAGGGGTACGTCGAGAACTACGACCTCGTCCTGAAGACCCGGCAGGGGACCCAGCAGGTCGTCTCGTTCAACGCCTCGATCTTCCGGGACATCGAAGGGAGCGTCAAGGGGATCTTCGCGTCGGCCCGCGACATCACCGGGCAGAAGAAGCTCGACGCCCAGCTTCAGGAGTCCCAGATCTACAACCGCAGCCTGATCGAGGCGTCCCCCGACGCCCTCGTCGTCGTGAACACGGACCTCGTGATCACGGACGTCAACGAGGAGATGGTCAAGATCACCGGCTACTCCCGGGAGGAGCTCGTCGGGAGCACGTTCAAGTCGTACTTCACCGAGCCCGACCGGGCGGTGGCGGGCGTGCGCCAGACGCTCGGCCAGACCTACGTCACCAACTACGAGCTCGTCCTCAAGCCCCGGGCCGGTCCCCAGCGGATCATCTCGCTCAACGCCTCCGTGTTCGGCGACCCCGAGGGCCACGTCAAGGGGATCTTCGCCTCCGCCCGCGACATCACCGAACAGCGGGCGCTCGAGGAACAGCTCCGCGACTCGCAGAACTACAACCGCGGCCTCATCGAGGCTTCGGTGGACGCGATGGTCATCGTCGACCCGAAGCTGCTCATCACCGACGTGAACGAGCAGATGGCGAAGCTCACAGGGCACACGCGTAAGCAGCTCATCGGTTCGGCGTTCATCCAGTACTTCACCGAGCCCGACGTCGCCGCCGCCGGGGCCCGCGGGACGTTCGAGCGCGGGTTCGTGACGAACTACGAGCTCGTCCTCCGGTCGAAGGGCGGGCACCAGCTCCCGGTGTCGCTCAACGCGTCGGTGTTCAAGGACGTCGAGGGCCGGGTGAAGGGGATCTTCGCGTCGGCGCGGGATGTCACCGAGCAGAAGAAGCTGAACGGCCAGTTGCGAGAGTCCCAGAACTACACCCGGGGCCTCATCGAGTCGTCGGTCGACGCGCTCCTCACGACCGACGTGCTCGGGGTGATCACCGACGTCAACCGGCAGATGGAGGTCATCACCGGTGTCCCACGCGACCGGCTGATCGGTTCGCCCCTCAAGGCCTACTTCCGCGATGCGATGCACGCCGAGGCCGCCGTCCGGCGTGTTCTGGAGCAGAACCAGCTCACCAACTACGAGCTCGTGCTGATCTCCCAGAGCGGCGCCGAGACGCCCGTCTCGTTCAACGCGACCACATTCCGCGACGCGAACGGCGCCCTCACGGGCATCTTCGCCGCCGCCCGGGACGTCACGGAGCAGAAGAAGCTGGAAGGCGAGATCCGCGAGTCCCAGAACTACAACCGCAGCCTCATCGAGGCGTCGGCCGACGCCCTGGTCACCGTCGACCCCACCCTGACGATCACCGACGTCAACGAGCAGATGGTGAAGGTCACCGGCTATCGCCGGGTCGAGCTCATCGGTTCCCAGTTCCCCGACTACTTCACCGACCCCGCCCGGGCCGCGGCCGGCGTCCGGCAGACCCTCGAAGCGGGGGTGGTGACGAACTACGAGCTGTCGCTGCGCAGCCGAACCGGCCGGATCGCCCAGGTGTCGTTCAACGCGTCGGTGTTCCGGGACACGGCGGGCCGGGTCGGGGGGATCTTCGCCTCCGCGCGCGACATCACCGAGCAGAAGCGGCTCCAGGAGCAGTTGCGCGAGTCGCAGTTGTACAACCGCAGTCTCATCGAGGCGTCCCCCGACGCCCTGGTGATGGTCGACCCGGAGCTGATCATCACGGACGTCAACGAGCAGATGGTCAAGCTGACGGGGTCGCCGCGCGAGGCCCTGGTGGGCAGCTCGTTCCGGAACTACTTCCTCGACGGCGAACGCGCCGCGAACGGGGTGCGCCGGACCCTGCAGGAGGGGTCGGTCTCGAACTACGAGCTCGTGCTGAAGTCGCGCGCGGGCCGCCACATCCTCGTCTCGTTGAACGCGGCGGTGTTCAAGGACCTCGAGGGCCGGACGGAGGGGATCTTCGCCTCCGCGCGGGACATCACCGAGCAGAAGAAGATCGAGGAGAAGCTCGTCGAGTCGCAGAACTACAACCGCGGCCTGATCGAGGCGTCCCCCGACGCGCTCGTCACCGTCGACCCGGATCTCGTGATCACCGACCTGAACGAGCAGATGGTCCGGCTGACGGGGTTCAGTCGGAAACGGCTCATCGGGCTCCGTTTCCCGGAGCTGTTCACCGACCCGGGCCGCGCCGACGAAGGGATCCGGACCGCGTTGAGGGAGAACCTCGTGACGAACTACGAGCTGATGCTCCGCAAACGCAACGGCCAGAAGATCCCGGTATCGACGAACGCCGGGACGTTCCGCGACATGGCCGGCGAGGTCCGCGGGGTGCTCGCCGCCGCCCGAGACATCACGGAGCAGAAGCAGCTCGAGGCCCAGCTGCGCGAGTCGCAGAACTACAATCGGGGCCTCGTCGAGTCGAACATCGACGCGCTGATGACGACCGACCTCTTGGGGGTCATCACCGACGTGAACAAGCAGATGGAGGTGATCACCGGGATCGCCCGCGAGCAGCTCGTCGGCACGCCGTTCAAGAACTATTTCACCGACCCTCCGAGGGCGGACCAGGCGATCCGCAGCGTGCTGAGTGAGAATCGGGTCACGGACTTCGAGCTCGCCATCCGGACGCCGGACGGGTCGACGGCCGACGTGTCGTACAACGCCACGACGTTCAAGGACACGGAGGGGCGGCTCGCCGGGGTCTTCGCTGCGGCGCGGGATGTGACGGAGCAGAAGCGGCTCCGCGACCAGCTCGAGCAGCGCAATCGCGAGCTCGAGATCCAGAACATGCGCGTCCAGGAGGCGAACCGCCTGAAGAGCGAGTTCCTGGCCAGCATGTCCCACGAGCTGAGAACCCCCCTCAACAGCATCATCGGCTTCTCCGAATTCCTCCTGAACGGGGACGGCGTCGCGCTGAACCCGGAGCAGCGCGAGTACCTCGGGGACATTCTCAACAGCGGCAACCACCTCCTGCAGCTGATCAACGACGTTCTCGACCTCGCGAAGGTCGAGTCGGGGAAGATGGAGCTCGCTCCGGAGCCGTTCTCGCCCCGCCAGGCCGTCGAGGAGGTCTGCTCGGTGGTCAAGCGGATGGTCAGCGAGAAGAACCTCGAGCTGACCGCGCACGTCGCCGACGACCTCTCGACCGTCTCCCTCGACCCGCTGAGGTTCAAGCAGATCATGTACAACCTCCTCTCCAACGCCGTGAAGTTCACCGACGAGGGGGGCACGATCGACGTCTCGCTCCTCCCGCACTCGGAGAAGGCGTTCGTGCTGACGGTGCGCGACTCGGGGATCGGGATCGCCGCGACCGACATCCCGCGACTGTTCCGCGAGTTCGAGCAGCTCGAGGCGGGGCCGTCCCGGCGCTACCAGGGCTCCGGGCTCGGGCTGTCGCTCACGAAGAAGCTGGTGGAGCTCCACGGCGGACAGATCGAGGTCGAGAGCACCCCCGGGAAGGGCACGACGTTCCGAGTTCTCCTCCCCTATTCCGCCGGTTCCCCCGACAGCGGAAGTGTCCTGGCCCCCTCCGTGGCGGCGTGATGCCGCAGATCCTGATCGTCGAGGACAACCCGACGAACCTGAAGCTCGCCTCCGTGATGCTCTCGGCCGCCGGCTACGAGACCCGCGGCGCGTTCGACGCGGGCGAGGCGGCGGAGGCGATCCAGGAGCGGGTCCCGGACCTGATCCTGATGGACCTCGGATTGCCCGGGAAGGACGGCTACGAGTTCACCCGGGAGCTCCGCGGCCGATCGGAGACGCAGGACGTTCCGATCCTCGCCGTCACGTCGTTCGCGATGAAGGGGGATCGGGTGAAGGCGATCGACGCGGGGTGCAGCGCGTACCTCACGAAGCCGATCAACCGCCGGGAGCTGCTCGAGCAGGTGGGAAAGCTCCTGCAGTTCGAGCCCAGGAGTCCGTAGATGCCGGAGAATGCAAGGAGCGACACCGGGAGCCGCAGAGCCATCGCCGAACCGTTGCCCGAC
>JABCYU010000023.1 GCA_013290045.1 Methanobacteriota archaeon
CCGTCGATGATCGCGATCATCGACGGTTCGATCGGGTTCGTCGGGGGGTTCAACATCGGCAACGAGTACCTGGGGAAGGGACCGCTCGGGCCCTGGCGCGACACCGCGGTCCGCATCCAGGGGGGCGCGGTCCGGGCGCTACAGCTGCGGTTCGCGCTCGACTGGAACTTTGCGTACGGCGAGGAGCTCGCCCTCGGCCCGAAGTACTTTCCGAACTCCCGACGCTCGGGCTCGGCTTCGATCCAGATCGTCAGCGGGGGCCCCGACACGGCCTGGAATCCGCCGCGCGAACAGTATGTGAAGATGGTGAGCTCGGCGAAGAGGACCTGCTACCTCCAGACCCCGTACTTCGTCCCGGACGGGAGCGTGCTGACGGCCCTGCGCCTCGCCGCCCTCTCCGGGGTCGATGTCCGGATCATGGTTCCGACCACGCCGGACCAGCCGTTCGTGCATTGGGCATCGCTGTCCTACATCGGGGAGCTCCTGGACGCCGGCGTTCGTGCGTTCAGCTACGACGCCGGATTCCTGCACGCGAAGACCGCCACCGTCGATGACCAGATCACGTCGGTAGGATCGGCCAACTGGGACATCCGCAGCTTCAGCTGGAACTTCGAGACGAACGCCGTCATCTACGACCACAAACTGAGCGCGCGTTACCGGCAGCTCTTCGAGGAGGACATGGCCTGTTGTACCGAGATCACGAAATCCGATTACGACGCGCGCCCCCGTTCCACGCGATTCAAGGAGTCGATCTCCCGGTTGTTTTCGGCCGCCATCTGACGGCCGGACGGACGCACGGGCCCCGAGGGGCTTCCGTTACGGCGTACGGGAGCGGAGCGGGTGCGCCGAGCCCGAGGCAAGCTCCGAGGGGGTCGGTGCCGAGTCCACCACCGGGAACCGGGCGGACGTTCGACCGGTCCCGTCACGACTACCTCGGGCTTAAACCGCATCGACGGCCTCGTCCGGGTCTCCGCGAGATCCCGGTCCCGAGAAACCGGGGGGTCTCTCGCCTGGGAATCCACATGGTTACTCAACGTCGCCTCCTCCGCCTCCTGCCGTGCCTGGGATGCGGCCACTTCCGGGCCACCCACTATCTGGTCGTCGTGGCGAAGGGGCGGAGGCGGGGGAAGTTTGTTCGACCTCGAGGGCAGGTCACGCCGATGCCATGCCACGTCCTCCGTTGTTCGTGTGCCCGATACTCCGGACTTTCTCCGAGCATCTACTGTCCGGCCTGTCACGAGGCGTACGCGGGGAGGAGCAGCCTCGAGATCCACCTCTATGGGACGCATCCGGCGCTCTCGCTCCGAGAGCGCTCCGAGCTGTTGGGCCTGGCCGTTCGTCTCGGGGAGGCGGGTCGGCCGCCGGCGCCGGAGCCGGGCCCGATCGTGGCCGAGCTCGAGCCGACGGGGGAGCACGGAGTGGTCGAGACCGAGCTTAATTCGACGTGAGGTCGGCTCCTTACGCTCCGCTCGCCTCGTGAACATGTCGGGATCTGGCGTCCACCCACGTCGGGCCCCGACTCCCCCATTCCCATCGATGGCCGGGTTCGAGATCGACCGGCGGTTCGCCGAAAGGATCGTGCGACCCTCATGGCTTCGGAGAGTCCCTCGCTCGGTGAACTCGAATCAAGGGAGCGGCTATCCCGCCGCCACCGGTTCCTTCCCCATGGGCGTACATACCATCTCTCTGACGGGCGCGATCATCCTGCTGTTGTTGGCCGTGGTCATCGTCCTGTTCGTTGGGTGGTTCGGCCTCTTCCTTCTGATCGTGGTCGGTCTGCTCCTCTGGTACGCGTTCGGTCCCGGCCGCACTATGGTCGCCCGAGCGTAACGTCGAGGCGCCCACTCGACCGGCGCGTTCGCCAGCCTTCGTCACCCTCGGGGGGGGGCTGCGACCGGCCGCAGGCGGTCTATCGTGGGAGACGTCGGAAGGGATCGAGCCCACCCCGGTCAGGGCTCTCAGGATCCCCGCTCGTGTTCGACGGGGGCGCGGGGATGGCGCTCGGACGCAGGGGGGAACCGGTCTTCCCGAGCCGTTTTCCGTCCCCCATCGTACGCTCCCCCATGGTCTTCATCGCGGATTGGGGAAGCGTGTTCGATGCGCCGGTCGACGTCGTCTGGACGTTCCTGCGATCCGACATCGATCACGGCAACAGCCACAAAGGACGAAGGAACCTCGAACGCCAGAAGGTCAACGACAACACCATCCTCCTCTCGTGGGAACACGAGGTGGACGGGACCTGGGTCCGGTTCGCCAACCGGCTGACGTTCCACGAACCGATCGGATTCTTCGTCGAAACCGTCGAGGGGCCGATGGCGGGGTCGAAGTTCTTCAATTACTACGTCCCCAAGGGGGACAGGACAGAGGTCGTGGTCGTGGGAGAGTGGGCATCCCCGACGATCCCGCCCGCCCAGCTGGAGGAGGCGGTCTGGGCCATCCTCGAGAAGGTCTACATGGAGGACTCGGCCAGTCTGAAAGAGTACTCCAAGAGTCCCGGCACCCATTACTAGTGGAGGGCCAGGCCGAGAGCGGTCGAGCGCCCGCTGCGCGTGCGGGCTGACGGTCCGATACGCGTGGGACCGCCGGTCGGACCCCGTAGGTTAGGGACCGTAGCTCAGCCAGCGGACCACGAACCCCGCTCCGGAACTCGAGAGAGAAGACGGCGCGGCTTTCTGGGCCGTCCCCGCCTGGTTCCACATCGTGACCTGGACGTTGGAAAATCCTCCGATCGCGTGCGCCGTCCCCGAGATGGTGGCACTGGCGGCGGTGAATCGCACCGTGCCAAAGTCGACGAGCGGGATGATCCCCGAAGAGCTGGAGGGGGCCTCCGCGATCCACTCCGCGGAACTCCGGTTCGCGGTGACGCCGGTCGTCGACGTGCTGAACGACTTCCCGGTGGAGGAGTCCTTGATCGAGACGGTGTAGCTCTTGAACGCGGCGGAGTACTTCACCTCGGCCGACATGTGGTCCCCCGGGCTGATGGACATCGCTATCGTGACGGGCCCGGCCGGGTAGAACTCGTACCAGGCGAAGTACGTGACCACGCCGATGAAGAGGACCGATACGCAGCTGACCGACGTTCCGGCCTGCTCCACGGTATTCGATCCCCACCCATCGATCCCGACCCAGAAGGACGACTCGGAGTTGTTGTAGAGTCCTCCGCAGCTCCCATGAAAGCGGGGTTGGACCCACGAGCCCTTGACGTCCGTCACCGCGCCGTTCGAACTCGGAACGACAAACCCGGCCCAATTCGTGCTCGTGGAGGTGGTGGTCCCATAGCTAGGGCCAGCGCGCGCCCACTGGGGCATCGAGACATGGAGAGGCCCAGAGGTCGGCGATGTCGCCGAGAGCGAGAACCCGACGGGAACCAGCGCCGCCCCGATCAGGAGGGCTCCGGTCATCCAGAGTAGAGACGTGTTCATCCCCCAGCCTCGCGAAAGGGATTGTTGGCCGTTACTTCAATCTTGGCGATTGGGTACGGGATGGCTCGGCACGGTCCATGGCGGGATCGACCGCGAACGACCCGTCCGAGGGCCGACTCGTGCGTCGAAAAGGCGTAAGTCTCGAGGGTCCTCCGGGGAGGGCGCCGAGTGAGGGGCATGGCTGTTGATCCCGTCGATCGACTTCGCTTCCGGCTCCGGGTCTTGCAGAGGATCTCGGTCCGCTATCCGATCATCATCCTGCTGCTGACGGTCTTGCTCCCCGTCCTCCGGTCCCGTTCCATCGGTGGTGTCCTGTTGTTCGGCCCGGAATCCGTGTGGTCCTGGGTGCTGGTCGTCTGGACCACCGGGGTCGTCGTGGTCACCTTGACCGTCTGGCGGCGAAGTCTCGCGATCGAACCGTTGGTTCGGGAAGGGAAGTACGCCGCTGCACGGGAACTCACCCGGCCGGTGGTCCCGGTCTCCCTGGTCTTCGGCCTCCTCGTGGGCGTGGTGCTCTACCTCACGGATCGTCAATTGGGGGTCCTGACAGGGGATTCGTCGGCGCGGTGAGGCGATGGCCCCCGGGCCACCGGAGGCGCCGACGGGTCACCCTTATCGCACGCCGTCGTTAGCCGTCCTGGGGGGCGCCACCGTTGTACGTCCGAGACGAGGGAAGCGCGTTCGACGCGCCGATCGAGGTGGTCTGGAACTACCTCATGGATAGTGGGGGCCGGCACGCGGCGGCCCACCAGGCTTCCGCCCGATTCCGGGCGACCAAAGAGATTTCGAAGAACAGCTCGGAAGCCACGGGCGATCGGATGATCGACGGGCGCTGGTCGAAGTTCGTGGCCCGCTCCACCGACTTCGCCCCCCTCGCCGTCGTCAACGAGGAGCTCGAGGGCGACCTGGCCGGTTCCAAGTTCGTCCTCGTCTATACGCCCCAACGACAACGGACTCGCGTGGCGATGTACGGGGATTTCCAATCCGAGACGATCCCCCGCGTGCGATTGGAGCGCGTCGTCCTGGATCTGTTCGCGACGTCCTACAACGAGGACGTTCCGGGGTTGGCCGCGTTCCAACGCGGGCCGTAGCGGTCGAGTCGCGGCCTTGCGGGACCCAGCACCCGTCCCGGAGCGGGGTCCCCCAGTTATCGAAGGTCCTCCCAGGGTGGAGCCCGGTCGAAGGCCGACCGGTCCCCCGATGGGCCGGATCCTCTCGAGCGCCTCGTGGGGCTGAAGGGGTCAGCGCATCGGGAGCAGGGAGAACCGATAGTCTTCTCCCTCCCAGGAGAGTGCGTGCGGCACCGTCTCGGGTCGGGTGCCCGTCAGGAAGACCCGACCCAGCTTCGCCTCGGCGCGGATAAGCGTCTGGGCTCCGCCCTGGAGGGGCGCCGCGAGCGGGTCGTTGCTGGGTCGTACGGCAAAGCCGTGAAACCCCGGGATCTGGGCGTACCGGGCCACGATCAACGGGAACGTGGCGGGGTCGTAATGGACCCCGGTCACGGCGGCGACGGCCCGGAGCCCATCGAGGGAGAGGACATAGAGGGCGGGTTTCCCCGCCGGGGTCCCTTGGAGGAACTTCAATCCCTCCGCGAAGAACGGCGCCACCCGGGCAGCCGTTCCCGGGGACGGATCGACCCGCGCGGCGGCCCGGGTCAATGGCAGGAGCATTCGGCCCAGGAGCGGGTGATCTTCGTCCCCCCCGGCGCTGAGGATCCGCAGTCCGGAGCTGAGGACCTCCGGGGCGGTCCACCGGCTGAGGGACGTCACCAACACCTCCGGCAGGCTCGTCGGGAGTGGAACCCAGACGACCCGGCCTCCCGTCAGCAACGTGTGGGCGACCAGCGGGAATGTCGCTTGGAGCGGGACGTAGTCCGGGACCCCTTCGCCCAACTCGAGCGAGGTGAGCGCCCCGTACTGCAACCAGCCGAACACGGAGGCGAACGCTTCCGAACCCGGCCAGATGTATCCGGAGCGTTCGGAGGGAGCGAGGTCCGGTGGGCCCAGGGGTGGCTGGAACCCGGCGGCCACGGGCTCGATGCAGCGGAACCGGCCATCGGCGAGGGTGTATGGGACCTGTTTCGCCCCGATCCCGACTCCTCGGAGCTTCCGGAGGGTGAGGGTACGGACCTGGGCCTTCGAGACGGTCTCGAATCCGGTCTCGATCGCTCCGTCCATGCTGGACAGCGGGGGATCGATCTTGCCCGACTCGATCACTAGGATCAGGTGGGTGTCGGAGCCCCGGAGTGCCGTGCGGAGCCCCTGGACCTCTTTCTCGGCCTCCAGACCCGGGGACGATGGGCCCAACTTCGAGTCGTCGGAGGGCGGAGACCGGGGGGTCCAGTGATCCACCACGACGAACGACGGTTCGTTCGAGGGGATCAGGTCGAGCACCTGTTCCACCCAACGAGGACGGCCGGGGGTTTCGGAACGGTCGGCACCGAACGGACCGGCCGCCAGCACGTGGCCTTCGGAGAGGGCCGAGCCGTCGGAGGAGTGCCGGCTCTCCAACGGGACGAAGTGGATCGGACCGGCGGAACCGGAGGCGATCCCCGCCGGGAGGCGGGTGTCGAGGGTGTCGCCCCTAGGGGCGACCAGGACTCGGGTCCCCCCGAGTTGGAGGAGCAGATCGGCACACAGCGTCGACTTGCCGGAACCGGCCGGACCCCGGACCAGGAGCACGTTCGTTCCGGGAAGTGCGAGGAACGTCCGGAGTTCATGGGGGAGCAAGGCCAGCGGCGGAGGGTTCGCGTTCGCCCCGACGCTCGGGGGGTTGTCGGGGGCCCTGGAGCCGGGACCGGGGGAGTACATCGTCAGCAATCAAGGCGCGGAGGTGGCTTATGAACCCTGCCGACACGTGGCTCCCCGGTGGCCTGGGCCGATCTGATCCCGTGCTTCGAAATTCCACCGATCCCGGTCGGGAGCGCGGGCCCTCAGCACGGCCCGTGGGCCAGCCCCTCGCGTAGCGGGTCCGAGGGCGTCGGGCGAACCTTCTGCCAGCCCCACGGCCCGGTCCTCGCGATGGCCGATCGGGGCCACCCACGCCGCCGCCAGTACCGAGCCTGAAGCGTCCGTAGCATTTTGGCGGCCCGGGTGGGAGCGGCCGGCCCCGTCGCATCACAATTAAGTATCCCGACGGCGGGTCGGGCGAACGGGAACCCCCTTCACTATGTCGACACCACCGGCACCAGCAACCGCACCTCCGGAGAGCGCGCCGTTCGCCCCACCCACCCCCCCGATGGCGCCGCCGCCTCGGTCGATGACCAAGATTCTGGCGGTTGTCGCGGCCGTCGTGGTGATCG
Organism: Methanobacteriota archaeon; assembly: GCA_013290045.1. GTDB lineage: Archaea > Thermoplasmatota > Thermoplasmata > Lutacidiplasmatales > UBA184 > Lutacidiplasma. The sequence continues at coordinate 6,724 of JABCYU010000023.1, forward strand.
TCGTCGTGATCCTCGTCGGGCTCGACCTCGGCCACGTCGGACCGTTCTCGACGAGCGGCTCCGGGACGGGGACGCCCGGGGGCGGGGGCGGTTCGGGCCAAACGTACACGGACGCGGTCGCGACAGCCCAACCGTCGACCAGCTCGGTTCCCGGAGGCGCCTGGACCGCCACGGCCGGCATCTCGGTCGACGTCGCGACCTCGCACGCGGTGAACTCCACCGACCTGACATCGCTCAGTTCGGGGGCGGGGTGCGGGGCCAAGCTCCTCTCCAGCTCCTCGTCGATCACCTCGATCCCCTCCACGAGCACGAGCGCCTCGAGCGGGACCAGCAACGCGTGGATCATCCTGTTCTCCAACAAGACCCTCGCCGTCCTCGAAGTGGCGGTGTTCAGCGGGACGGCGACCCCATTGCTGACGTTGACCTCCTACGGGAGCTGCGTCTCGACGACGAACGCTCTGAGCCTCCCGAGCCCGCTCGTCAACAGCCCGGCGGCCGCCTTGGTCGCCTACAACAGCGGAGGGAGCGCGTTCATCTCGGCTCACCACCTGTACGACCTGGCCGAGATCCTCACCCCGACCGTCACGATCAGCTTCGGGAGTTTCAAACACGTCCTTCCCGCCGCCTGGGAGATCTCCTACACCACCTGCAACATGGGCGCCGACGACGGAACGACGCTCGGCGGCGAGGTCGCCCAGGGATTCGTGGCCTCGGTGAACGCCAGCACGGGGGCCCTCGTCCGGGCCCTCAACGAGTCGACGGTCACCTGTCCGAGCGCCACCCCCGGGGGCGGGGGAGGCGGTGGGGGAGCCAAGAACACCCTCAAGAACGTTACCTACGTCTTCGTCCTGAGCCAGCAGCACGCGGGTCCGGGGGCGTTCTGGAACAACGGATCGCTGGTCACCTCGCTCTCGTCGATGACCGTGGGCGACCTGACCGTCGCGATCGAGAACAACACCACGGGGGCCGCCGTTTCCACCTCGGGCATCACGCTCGCGGTGATCGGCGGGTTCAGCTTCGCCGTCCTCTCGGTGTATGACTTCTCGACGAACACCTGGAACAACACCGCCGTGGGTTTCGGAACCTCCGCGAGCGCGACGCACATCCTCTCGATCAACTCGACGATGTCCCTGAAGGGAGACAAGATCGTCTTGACCGCGACCTCGGCGGCTCCGGCCACGGGTTCGGTCAGCGCTCCGCTGGGCAAGCCATAGCCGGCCCGCGCCCGGAGCGCCGTTCCCCCCGAGCTCCGACAGCGGGACCCGGTGGGACGGCTCCCCGACGGCCCCGTCCTGGGGCCGGCGCTCGGCTAGGGGGCGGCGGTCGGGGGCATCGCTTGCCAGAGCTCGATCGGCGTTCCCTCTGGGTCGTGGAGGCGGGCGAAACGCCCCATGGGATACGATTCGGCGTCGACTTCCACCGGGATCCCGGCCGTCCGAAGTTGGGCGACCATGGCGTCCAGGTCGCGCACCCGGAAGTTCACCATCCACGATTTCTGGGGGTTCCCGAAGTACTCCGTCGACTCCGGGAATGGGCTGAAAACGGTAGGTCCGGCTTCTTGGGTCCAGGGGCGCTGGTCCGGTGAGCTCGGTGCGCCGCCTACCCCAAGATGGGTCTGATACCAAAGGGCGAGGGCGTCCGGATCCCGCGCCCGGAAGAAGAGCCCCCCGATGCCTTGGACCGCCTCCATTCGAAACCCTTTGCGGCGCGCTCGAGTACCGGGAACTCGGCGGCGAACCGGGCGAAGAACTCGGGAGATATCAAGCCCGCCACCTCGCCGAGGGGGCCGAGGCTTCGGAGCCGATCCGGTCGTGGCCAGCGCGGCGCGGAAAGGTGTTCGGACCTCGCGACCGCTGGGGTTGCCCGACAGGAAGGCCCGGCACCGGAGCGACGCCGGAACCTCCCCAGGGGTTCCCGGGAAGGTTTTTCGGCCGCGACCGGTTCCCATCCGGCCGTGAAGCAGGATCCGGTCCAGGTCGATTCGAAGCACTACAAGGTCGAGCTGGAGAACGACGCGGTACGCGTGCTGCGCGTGTCGTTCGGCCCGCATGAGCGGTCGCCGATGCACTCGCACCCGAAGGGGCTCATCGTCTACCTCAACGACCACTACTCCAAGCACACCGACTCCAACGGACGGGTCCACGAGCTCCGAGGGAGGCTCGGCGAGGTCCAGTGGGTGGAGCCGACGGATCACCTGACCGAGAACTCCACCTCACGGGCGTGGCAGATACTCTTCGTGGAGCTCAAGTCGTAGCCGGCGCGTCGACCCACGGTCGGGGCGGCGCTTCAGACGGGGACCGTTCCGCCCTCGACCGTGCGATGCCGGTGGAGCGACCAGCGGAGGGGGTCCTGACATCCGGACCGCCTACGCCGTCGCGAACGCCAGAAGCTGGGTGCCCGCTCCGACGTAGATCCAGCCCGGGGCCGCCGCGGGCGAGATGAAGTGGTCGACCGATCCCAACGCGAACGTGAACACCACCTTCCCGGAATAGAGGTCCAAGCCCACGAGGTCCGACGTCGAGAGGTTGACGGTCCACACCAGGTTCCCGGTCACGATCGGAGAGCCCGCGTCGAATCTCCCGGAGTGCCAGGCGACGGACAAGTTCGACGTTCCCGCCACCACGTCGTAGAGTCCGTCGGTGCAGGGAACGAAAATCGATCGACCGAGATGCGCCGTTCCCCCGTACGCCCCGCCGCAGATCGGCGCCTCGGCGAGTTGGCCCCCGATCCCGCCGAGGTGGGACGCCGAGAGGAGGTAGCCGACACCGGCCTTCCCGACCTGGAACACCTCTCCTCCGGGCAATAACGTGGGGGCGACGGATCCGAGGTCGGTGTCGTTGGCGTTCAACCCGGCCCAGTCGGTGGGCGCGAAGTAGTCGGCCTCGGCCAGCGAGGGGGACAGTTCGATGACACTCTCGCCGTGATCGAACGCGGTTGTCGAATCCCCGTTTCCGGTCGCCACGAACAGGCTCCCGTTCGAGGCGACGGAGATCCCTCCCACGCTCCAGATCCCGCCTTCCCGGTGGGTGGGGACCTGGTACGAGGTCAATCCGGGGGCCCCGTTCGTGTGAACCCCGACGACCCAGCCGTGGTAGGGGGCGCAGTCGCCGTCCAGGCCGCCAAAAGGGACATACACCATCCCACCCGCGAGGGCGAGGGCCCCGCGCTGCTGGTGGGCGGTCGGGTCCGCCCCCGGCGGGTCCACGGAGACCTGGGAGACGACCGAACCGTTTCTGACGCTCAGGCCGAAGAGCACGTGGTGGCCCGGGTCCAGGAAAGCGACGACGTAGAGCGTGCCGCTCGAGGCGTCGATCACCGGGGTGCCGGTGATCCCGCTCGGGTCGATGTTTCCACACGGGAGCGAGGAGCCCGGCACGGGGGTCCCGAGGTGGGTCCGCCATAGCAGCGTCCCCCCGGTCGCGTTCACCGCGTAGACGGTATCTTCCTCGGTGACCGCGAAGACGGCGTTTCCGCAGACCAGGGGCTCGGCGTAGATCTGACCGTCGAGGCTGACGGGCGCGTTCCATCCGATCTTGGCGGAGGTGACGTTGGCCGGCAAAGCCCCCTCGCGGGCGTTGTCCTGGTGGTAGGTGGTCCAGTTTCCATCGATCGCCGTCGCACCGCGCGAGGGGCACGACGCCGGACCGGTGTAGGTGGTCGACGGGGCCTTCGTAGAAAGGGGGCGCACGAACGTGTAGGTGACGCCGGACGCGATGACGATCAGGATCACGACGACGACGATCGTCAGTCTTGCCCGGTTGTTCAGGGGGTCCACCCGATCCGCCCCATCAGGAGCGGGGCAATATCTTTGGTCGCGACCGGCGAGAGATTAACCGGGGTCCGCGGGGCTACGGGCCGTCGCCCCGCCGCGGATACAGCCTCAGGGAGGCGCGGGACCGCACGCTCGGTCGGTATCGGGTCGGGTCCGGTGGGTCCCCCGGGTCTGGCCGGACGTCAGACCGCGACGGAGACGATGACCTTGCCGCGGGCACGTCCGGTCTGGAGGTAACGAATCCCTTCGCGGGCCTGATCGAGCGGATACCGGCGGTCGATCACGGGAACGATCTTCCCGGCGTCGAGAAGATCCCGCAGAACCCCGAGGTCCTTCTTGTTCGGCTTGGCGATCATGAGCCGCACCCGCTTGCCGTGGGTCTTCGACGCGAAGCTGCTGCGAAGGGCCACGGAGATGAGGTGCCACATCCCCCCGAATCCGACGGGGATGCAGATCCCCTCGGGGTTCAACACTCGCTTGTAGTCCGAGTTCGAATGGCTCGGGTGGAGGTCCAAGATCACATCGTAGTGCTGCTCGCCTCGGGTGAAGTCCACCTGCGCGTAATCGAGCACGTGGTCGGCGCCGATAGACCTCAACAGCTCCAGGTTCGGGGCGCTGGAGACCGCGGTGACCTCGGCGCCCAGGGCCTTGGCGATCTGGACGGCGAAGGTGCCGACCCCTCCGCCGGCGCCGTTGACGAGCACCCGTTGCCCAGGGCGGAGACCTGCGGTGTCGCGGAGAGACTGGAGGGCCGTTATCGCCGCGATGGGGACGGCGGCCGCCGATTCGAACGACGTCCGGGACGGCTTGAGGACGATCTCCGATTCCGCCGCGGAGACGTACTCTCCGAACGCCCCGTACGCGATCCCGAACACCTCGTCCCCCACGTGGAACTCCTGGGCTCCTCGGCCCAGGGCCTCGACGACCCCCGACACATCGACACCCAACCTCGGTCGCTTGGGTTTTCGCAGGCCTTCCACCAACCGGACCAGGAACGGGGAACCGCTCGACTTCCGCCAGTCGAGGGCGTTGACGGAAGCGGCGTGGACCTTGACGAGGACCTCGTTCTCCTCGGCTGCGCCCTTCTCGATCTCCCTGACCTCCAGGAGATCCGGCGAACCGTACCTCGGGCAGAGCACGACTTTCACAGGATTCCTCCCATCACGGCGATGGGATAAGTGGGCGCCTCTGGCGAATGAGGAACGCCGTCGGGAGAGCCCCGCGCGGCTCGGGAGCCGAGTCCACGGCTCGCCGGCCGGGGACGTCAGACGGCGGTTTTCCTCCCTCGGGCCCGGGCGGTTCGACAGCGCCCGAGCCGCCCTGGCGCTCTCGAACCCTCCTCGGACTATGGGCCTTCGAGGGCTTTCTCCAGCTTGTCCAGCGCGTTGTTCCATCCCCAGGTGACCTGGGCGTGGATCTCCGGGGCTCCGCGTCGAAGCTCCTCCAGCTTCTCGTGGACGACGGTCACCCGGCTCTTCCCTCCGGCAACCGGGCGAAGAGTGACCGTCACGAGCGAGTCGAAGTACTCGCCCTTCTCCGGTTCGGTGCCGACGAACGCCCATCGGTAGACCAGCTCCCGGTAGGGCACGATCTTCACGAACTCGCCTTGGAAACTTCCGGTGCTGACCCCTCGAAGAGAGTGGGAGACGAAGATCTTCCCCCCGATCCGAGGGTCCACGGAGACGGCATCGATCAGCAGGTCGCCGGGGGCCATCCATTGTCGGATCAGATCGGGGTCGAGGAACGCGCGGAACACCCGCTGCGGCCGGGCGCGTATCATTCGTTCGATACATACGGTGTCCAGAGGGCCGCTCGGCTCGCTCATCGGTTCCGGTTCCTCCTTCGGGGCGCCTCAGCCCCCAGGATCTGGTCCATGCGGGCGAGGCCGTCCCGCCAGAATTGCTCGTAGAAGCCCAACCATTCCGAAACCTCCCGGAACGGTGCCCCCCGGATCGAGTACAGGTGTTGCCGCCCGCTCCTCCGTAGGGTCACCATGCCCGAGTCCTTGAGCAAGCGCAGTTGCTTCGAGACGGCGGGCTGGGACATTTGCGTCGTGTCGACGAGGTCGTTGACCGACCGCTCCCCGTCACGCAGAGCCTCGAGCAGGTGTCGACGGGACGGGTCCGAGAGAAGCTGGAAGACGTCGAGCACGCGCATTGCATGCCTCTAAAGATATATATCCACACAGGCATTTGATGCCTCCGCGGGTTCGGATGTCGTCGACCCAGACCCTGAAGGTCGATCGGCAGTTCTTCGTCCACGCCTCCCCACGGAAGGTCTTCGAAGCGATCTCCACGCCCCGAGGGCTCGCCTCGTGGATGGTCGTGCGGGCGGAGCTGCCCGCCAGGACGGGCGCCCCGTACGAGCTGGAGTTCGACGGGGGCTGGCGCCACCAGGGGATCGTCCAGCAGTTCCACGCCGGACGGTCGATCGCCCTGACCTGGGCGTGGGACGGCGTCCCGCTGAAGGGCACCGTCCTCACCCTTTCCGTTCGCGCGAAATCGGGCGGCGCCCTGTTCCGATTGGTCCACCGCGGTATCCCACGTGAGAAGAAGTGGATGGATCTGTACGGGGTCACCGAGTGGGGGTGGACCTACTACGGAATGAACCTCAAGTCGGTCCTCGAAGCGCGTCATGACCTGCGGTCCCGGTGGGACGGGTAGGGGTCGGACCGGGGTTCACGGGTTCCTGCGAAGATCGGAGCGAACGAAAATGCGAAAAATCACCGCCAATCTGTACATGACCCTCGACGGACGCGGCGAGTTCCCCAAGTACCCGGGCTCGGATCTGCCCTCGGGCAAGCCGGGCGAACCGGACGAGTTCTTCCGGAAGATGTGGACCGATCGATTCTCGGACGTCACGACGGTCGTGATGGGCCGTCGGTCGTTCACCGGCCACCGCCGGGTCCACTCCCTCAAGGGGCGCAAGCCGAACGACCCCAAGTTCCTGTTCGACTACTCTCGCTTCCTCGACCGGGTGGAGAAGGTCTGCCTGTCGCATCGACTGAAGCGCCTCGACTGGGAGAACTCGCGGGTCCTGAAAGGTGACCTCGCGAAGATCGTCGCTAGGATCCGGAGCGAGAAGGGCGGCAACATCATCATCGAAGGGGGCCCCCGGCTCATCCACGAGGTCCTCCGTCTCGATCTCGCGGACGACTATTGGTTCCTGGTCATGCCCGTCGTCTTCGGTCGCGGTCCCCGGTACTGGGGGCCGATGAAGGCGCAGACCAACCTCAAGCTCCTTTCCGCGAGCACCATGCGCTACGGTGAGCTGGTCCTGCACTACGAGGCCGTTCGTGGGAAGGCCGCCGCGAAGGGCAAGTAGTTGTCCGCCGATCGATAGGCCCCCACGCCGGGTGGCCGTGGCGCCCTTCCAGACCCATGCTCCCCTTGGGACCGGGCGGCTCGGCGGACGCGACGACGGGCGCCGGGATCGCTGGCCCACGTTGGCCAACCAGATAGGTTCCGGAGGGCCGGCCCGGTCCGAAAGGCAGCGCCCTTCGCTCCACTTGGCCTCGCCATCGAAACCAGGACCGTCCGCCCGCCGGCAGCCGCTGGCGGATGAACCCCGACGCCATCTCAGCACGGCGGCCACGTTGCACCGGTCCCTAGCCCGACCAAGGTGAACACGGGGCCGGAACCCGTCGAACCGACGCGGCCGAAGGCAGGGCAGGGGCCCGCGTCGCCTCCGAGCCTCTCGTTGCGAACTCGTTTGGGCCGAGGATCCGTCCCCCGGGGGGACGTCCGGGTACCAACCAACATCGGCGAGTAGCTGAAAATGGGGGTTCGCGTTCGCGGGAGGGATGAACCCATCAGGGAGCACCAAGAACCGAGCCGAGCCACCGACGATCACGACCTTTCTGACGTTCTCCGCCGCGCAGTACGGAAAAGCCGAGGAAGCCATCCAATTCTACGTCTCGCTGTTCCCGGATTCGCAGGTCGAGTACCTGGAACGTCATGGAGAGGGGGAGCACGTACCGGTGGGGGAACTTCGGAGAGGGGCCTTCACCCTCGCGGGGCAGCGCTTCATGGCGACCGAGACCGAGGGGGATGATCGCTTCGCGTTCACGCCCGCGTTCTCCCTGTACGTGGCCTGTCATTCCGCGGAAGAGCTGACCCGCCTTTTCACAGGACTCTCGAAGGGCGGGAAGGTTCACATGCCGCTCGGCCCATACCCCTCTAGCCAACTGTTTGCCTGGTTTGACGACAAGTATGGGATCTCTTGGCAGTTGGAACTCCCAAAAATCCGGGAATAAGTAGGCCAGCGGGTCATCGGAATCCTACGCTGCCCGCTGCGGTTCGCTCCTAGATCCGAACGACCCGGATCGGAGGGTACCCCGGAGACGACCGGAGGTCCATGGACGGATTCGCTTCGCCGTCCCATGAGCCTCTTGGCTCATAGCCTACACGCGGTCGGAAGCCGTTGGAGTTCGTGAAACCGGTCCATGCCGCGCCGGTCGAGCTCCCAGCCGGAACAAGTAGACTCCCAGTAACAACAAGAGGACGATCGGCCAGCTCAAGATCGGAGGAGCGCCACCGCACTCTAGCGGGCCGGCGCACGGGAGGAGTCGCAGGGACCCCCAAACCTGCACGACCCAATACCCAAGCGCTAACGCACAACTCGTGACGGGGACCGCGAGCAGGAGGTAGCCCCGACGCACGGTCCGTGGAAACGCTGCGATCGGATATGACTTCGGGAAACCAGCGGTCTGGTGCGAAGCCATGGCCCGAGTCTCCACAGTCGGTCCCACTGGCAGCCTTCGTCATGGAGATGCTGCCGGCATCGCTCGCCGTTGCCCTCTGGGATCCGGCACTCGCCGAGAGCCCGATCGATGAACGGCACGAATGGATCTACTACCGAGTACCTGAGCCAGAACCGCTCCAGACCGTCAGCGACGACCGTCGCGAGGAGCTCACCCGAGTGACAGAAAATCGGGTGGGCGCCCGGACTCGCAGGGAACGCCCGCGCGGCCTTCCGTCGGACGGGAACATGGTAGGGGGTCGCGTGCGCATTGCGCCGTCGGCAAGCTGCGGCCCGCTCAGGCGATCGTCACCGACGTAATGGTGGCCCCGTTTCCGAACCCCCCCATGTTGAGGTCCGAGGAGGCGCTCCCGGTCCACGGGCCGACCACCTTGAGCTTGTTCGTGAACGACGCGGACACCACGTAGAAACGGAGCATCAGCAGGTAGTGATGGCCTTTCAGCATCGCGGTCGAATTGCTCCACAAGGTGAACGAGGTGATGCCGTTCCAATTCCACGTGGAAAGGCCTCCCGCATGCAGACTCCACGTGCGGCTCACATAGGAATACCCGGAGGTGTTCGTGCACGTCAGCGTCCGGTAATGGTAGCAGAGCGTGGTGTTCTGGAAGTCCGAGTTGTTGAAGACGTCGACGTAGCTGGAGTTGAACAAGGACCAATTCGGATCGTTCAAGTCCACCACCTCCGTGACCAGTTGGAACGATCCGAACGTTCCCGCCTCACAGATCCCGTAGCTCGAGGAGTTCGGAGGCGGACGGAAGCTGATCGACTTGGCACACGAATACGACGACACGTTGATTCGCCAGGTGCTCGCTATACTGACCGTGACCTGCGTGGAGATCGAGTGGTTGCCGCTCGACGAGACGCGGAATGGGAGGGTGATTCCCGTGCCGTCGCTCTGCTCGGCGAAACTGGAGCCCCCGACGGGCCCGAGGGTCCGTCCGCAGGTACGCGCCGACGTGGCGTCCGATATCGTAACGATGCCGGTGGTCGGGTGCCACGCCGAGCGCGCGCCCTTCGCCGTACCGCACCCGTACGACGTGGCCGCGATGAGCGACTGCCCCTGCGAGTGGCGGTACGCCGGTAGGTAGGTGGTGAGCGAGTGGAGCGTTCCGGCCCCGACCGGCCCGGCCAGCAGAAGGGCCACCAGAACCGCCGAGACCGTTCCGATCCGGGGGGTGATGGAGTGCCGTCGGGAACCGTGAACGGACCGAGGGCGCGCTTCCAAGTTTCTCTATCTCCCCCGGCCGCGCCGTTGGTACTCCGACCGGCGGACGGGTTCGCGGGTAATGAAGGGTCCCGGTGGATATCTCGCTCGCCGACGAGCCGAAATGGCCATCGCCCCCCTCGGGCGGCTTTCCGTTCCTCGGCGGGGGAGCGCCGCCGGCATCTCGCGACCGCTCCAAGGTCCGGATCGAAGCGAGCCGTCTTAAGGCCCGACGGCCATCCCCCGGACCATGCGGATCTCCAGAATCGCCTGGGCGGCGCCGTTGGGCTTGGCCCTTCTTCTCCTCGTGCCCGTCTCCGGTGCGACCGCTCCGGTGAGTGGCGTCGTCACGACGTGCACTTCGGTCTACACGTGCAGTTTCGTCTTCAATACGTCTGCGGGCACTGGCTGGGCGTACGGGGCAGGGACCGGTAGCTACCGGCAGCCCGGTCTCTTGTCGTTCCAGCTCCCGGGAGAAGCGAAGGCGTCCTACAATCTCAGCTACTCCACCTACATCGGCAGCCTGATCGGCACGTACACGTACTGGACCGTCGGGAATTTCTTCGGCACCGACGTGAACACGGGAAAGGTGGTCTTCGGCACGACCGACACGAACTACACCATCACCTGCCACGGCCACAGCGGCCGGGGCGGGGGCTGCACCTACACCTACACCACGGACAACGGAACGATCGTGTTCCACTTCACCCAAGCCGAGATGACGTCGACCACCGTGTCGTGCACGCCGACGAGCGTCCATGTGGCGGGCAAGACGAGCTGCACGCTCAAGGTGGTGAACCTGTGGAACTCGACGAACGTTCCGACCGGAAAGGTCCGCCTATCGAGCGGCGGGACCGGAGGGTTCTCCAACAAGGGGGTCTGCACGCTGTCGGCCGGCCAGTGCACGTTCACTTGGCACCCGTTCGACAACACCTGTGGGTGGGGGACGATCTCGGCGGTCTACCCTGGCTACACCGCGTTCTACAAGAGCTCGGGATCGACGACGCTCACGGTCACCGGCGGTTGCTGAGCGGTCCGGTCTGACCCGCCCCCATCGCGGGGTGGCGGGCGGCCACGCTGGCCGGGTGCCACGACCCAGGCATCCCGTCCACCCGGGAGGGCAAGGCTCTGGCCGGATTCGTTCCCCGTTCGGGGGCCGCCGTCGGCGAACGGCCGCGGCTGAGGCACCGACGGGAGGTTTATCGACCCCTTCCGAGATTCGGGGGGGCGGCCTACGCCCCTCCCCAGGGAAGGCGGCGGGTCCGAGGGCCGCCGAGGAACCGATGAACACGCGGCGAGGTAGGAGCATCGAAGGCCCGAGCTGGACGGCGAGTGTCTCCCATTTCGGGGCGGCCGGCCTCCGCCTGAGGACCCGGGCGGCGCGAGTCGCGCTTGCGGTCGGCAGCCTCCTGCTCATAGGAGCAGTCGGCGCCGTCACGGTTGCCCCCGGCAGCGCCGGAGCCGGTGCGGCGAACGTCTCTCCGTCGGCGGGGACGGTTCTGACCAATTGCACCGAAGCGGCCCTGGCGAACGCCATCGCCCACGGAGGCAAGGTCACCTACGGGGGACCTTGCACGGTCTTCTTCACCAGCGTCATCCTCACGCCGACGACGCCGGCTCTGAATCTCAGCTCCGGCGGGTATGCGGTGACATTCAACGGCCAGGGGCTCCACCAGATCCTCTGGATCGCCGGTAACGCGACCATCACGGGGATCGCGTTCGCCCATGGATCGGCCGGCGGACCCTTCATCGTTCCTAACGGGACCGGTCCCGGGTCGAACGGGGGCCCGGGCGCATCCGGCGCGAGCGGCAGCTCGGGGGGTTCGGGGGGGCCCGGACTTCCCGGCGGAATGGGGACGACCGGTGGCAATGGCATGGACGGGGCCCCCGGGGGAAACGGGAGCGACGGGCTCGACGAATCTGGCGGTGCGATCGTGATCTATCCGAACGTCACGGTCACGCTTCGCTCCGACCAGTTCACCTACGACATAGCGATCGCCCAGAACGGATACGCCGGCGGTAGCGGCGGTGCCGCCGGGTTCGGGGGCGCCGGCGGGGGCGGGGGCGACGGGGGGACCGGATCCTCCGGTTCCAACGGCGGAGCCGGAGGAGCTGGTGCGAAGGGCGGCTCCGGAGGTTCCGGCGGCTCCGGGGGAAACGGCGGAGCCGGTGGCGTCGCGATGGGCGGGGCCATCGACAATCTCGGACGGTTGACGATCATCTCCAGTAACTTCCTCCACGACTCGGTCACCGGCGGCAACGGGGGTTCCGGGAGCCTCGGCGGCGCGGGAGGGAACGGCGGCACCGGCGGCGCCGGCGGCTCGGGCGGAAATGGAGGAACCGGCAACGGGCTCGGCGGAGGCAACGGCGGAAACGCCGGACGCAACGGCGCGGGGGGGAATGCCGGCGACTCCGGTAACGGCGGGAACGGAGGAGCCGGGGGCGCTGCCGTTGGCGGGGCGATCTACAGCCGCGGAGATCTGACCGTCGAACGGAGCACGTTCACGCTCTGCTCGGCGACCGGGGGCGTGGGAGGTCCCGGTTCCCAGAGCTTCGGGGGAGGGTCGGGAGGCGCCGGAGCCGGCCAGAGCCCATACGGAGGCAGCGGTGGGGGCGGTGGATCCCCGTCCAGCGGAGGCAGCGGCTACGCCGGCGGCGGCGCGGGCCGGGGGGCGAACGGCGGCGCTCCGGGCGCCGGCGGCGATGCCGGGGTCGCCGGTCAGGGAGGGAACGGCGGAGGCGCTTTCGGCGGCGCGATCCTCAGCGCCGGTGCGACCGTCATCTCTTCGACCAACCTCACGTTCGATCACGCGTACGGCGGGATGTCCGGGTCCGGTGGAGGCGGCTCCTTCCTCAACGGGGGATCCGGCGGGACGGCGGGCAACGGCGACCACGGGGGCAGCGGGGGGATCGGCGGGAGCGCCCACTACACCGCGAACGTCACGGGAGGCAACGGAGGCAACGGGGGCTCCGCTCGCCCCGGGGCGAACGGCGCGAATGCGACCTTCGGCGGGAACGGCGGAGCGGCCGGGCCGGCCGGAGCGGCGGGGATCGGGGATGGCGGGGCGATCTACGTCGGTGGCCTCGGTTCGCTAAGCCTCAGCAATTCGATCATCGCCAATGATTCCGCGGTCGGAGGGATCGGAGGTGTTGGAGGGACCGGCGGCGCCGGCGGACAAGGGGGGAATGGCGGGGGCGGCGGCGGAGGAGGCATGGGAGGTTCGGCCGGAAGCGCGGTCGTCAACCCCTCGAGCTCCGGCGTCGGGTACAACGGCGGATCGGCCGGCTCCGGTCAAGGCGGGGGTCGATCGGCGTCCGGCGGGGCCGGAGGTTCCGGCGGGGACGGCGCCCAGGGGGGACCCGGCGGCTGGGCCATCGGCGGCGGGGTCGACAGCGAAGTCGCCGCGACGATCAGCAACTGCCTTTTCAACGATGACTCGGCGATCGCCGGCGTTGGCGGCCAGGGCGGCCGCGGCGGGCCCGGCGGATACGGGGGAGGCGGCGGAGGCGGTGGACCTGGTGCCGGGGGCGGTTCCGGCGGCAGCGGCACCGCCCTCGGATCCGGCCAACCCGGCGGCGCCGGCGGTTCGGGAGGTGCCGGTGCCAACGGCGGCCCGGGCTCCGACGGGGCACCGGGCGGTGGCGGGGGCCCGGGGGGCAGCGCCTACGGCGGAGGGTTGTACGCTCAGGGCCCTCTTTCGGCGACCAAGGACCGCCTGGTCCGCGACGCCGCTTTGGGGGGCAATGCCGGGATCGGCGGGCTCGGCGGGAGCGGGGGTTCCGGAGGATTCGGATCCGGCGGCGGCTATGGGGGTTCCGGGGGCTCCGGAGGGACGGGCGGAACCGTGGGCCTTGGCGGGGTCGGAGGGAACGGTGGCGCCGCGGGTAACGGCGGGACGGCCGGAAACGGCGGGAGCGAGGGCGGAGGCGGGCGTGGAGGGGACGCGAACGGCGGCGGGCTCTATCTCGCGAACGGCTCGACGAACTTCACCCACATGATCTACCGGGCCGACACGGTGCGAGCCGGCGGGAGCGGGACCACGCCCTGCTTGGGCGCCGGAACGGGCTGCCCCGCCGCCGGCGGGACCGGGGGGACGGGCGGAACCGGCGGCACCGGCGGTGCCGGGGGATTCAGCGGAGCGAGCGTTCAGGCGGCTTCCGGCTCGTCGGGCGCGAATGGGACCGGCGCCCTCAACGGCAGCGGGGGCGGTACGATGGCGGCCGGGGGCCGCGGGTCCGCTACCCATCCGGATCATAACTGACCCGGGCTCCGGGACCGCGGGAGTCTCCGGTCGGGCTCTGGGCCTCCCCCCGCCGATGGCCAGACCGGTGGGGCAGAAGCGAACGCCCTCGTCACTCGCCGAAGGACCCTAATCCCGGCCGCCTGCTGACGGTGCCGTGGCGGGAGCCCGTCATCTCGCCGCGATCATGTTCACCGATACCGTGGGGTTCACCACCGCCGGCCAGGCGAACGAGTCGGAGACCCTCGAGCTCCTTCGGGAACCGAGCGACCTGGCCCGCACCATCGTCGAGAACCACGCCGGCCGATGGGTCAGGTCGACCGGAGACGCGTGGCAGTGGCTCCAGCTGGACCCCCGGCTGGCGTCCGCTCGAAAGGACCCGGGCTACCGAACGCTGCTACGCCGGGTCCATCTCGCCTGAACGGCGGCCGTCGTTCCGCGGGGAAAGAAGACTCCCGCTCGGCAGGCTCACCGACCTAGGAGTCGGTCGCCGTCCAGCCCGGCGGAGGTCCGGGCGGATCCTCCTCCTCGGGTCCAGCGGTGGTACGCCGGAGCGTGCGGATCGAGAGCCACGTGAGGACGCCGATCGCCAGGAACGCCACGACCAGGGCGACGTACGCGACCTCATTGGAGACCCATTTCAGGGAAACGAGGACCCGGGAGAGACCGTAGGAGACGATGATCGCGTCGACGCTCATCACGAAACGCCGGAAGAACTCGGGGCTGACCTTCCGGAGGAGGAGGGTCCCGACGGGGACGCCGATCAGGACCGGGATGACGAGGACCGGCAACAGGCTCAGCGAGGGGAGGGACACGAGGTTGGCCCCGAACAGGCTGCTGAAGACGATGTAGGTGCAGAGCGTCAGGGAAGACTCCGCCACCCGGATCTGGGCGATCGCGCAGCGGAACTCGTTCTTCGACATCCCCTGGTTGCGCAGGAACAGGGCGAGCGGGGGCCCGGAGATCGTGGTGAGGGAGTACAGGAACCCGATCCCCGGTCCGACCGCCATCCCCCCGCGCTTCTCGTTCTTGAACGGTCGGTAGTAGCCGATGAGCTGGAGGATGACGAGGGGGAGGAGGGTGGCGTAGACGACGACCTTCACGTCGTTCACCGCGAGGTACGTCAGGCCGAAGGTTCCGAGGATCACGCCCGGAAGCAGGGTGGAGACCACCGGCCGCGCCCGGCCCCAGGTCTGCCGGATGTACTGTCGCTCCCGGATCAGGAGGGTGACGTTGACCGCGACCTCGACGATCACGAGGGCCGGGTTGAGCACCTTGTTCGAGTACCACAGGATCGCGACGGGCGTGACGATCGAGGAGAACCCATAGCCGACCGCGCCGTTGACCACCGCCGCGCACAGGGCAAGGAGCCCGAGCCAGATCGACGTCACTGCCACCATCGTGCTACCCCGCTGACTCCGCGCGGCTCGAGGGGCTCTGCGGAGGGTTCATTGGACCGCAGTGGGCGGCGTCGCCTTATCAAGGATTGTGAGTGACCCAAAAGTAACCTATTTTATCTTGGACATGCTTCGAGAGAACGTGCGGCGGGCGCCTTCCATTCGGCTGCACTGGGAACAGCGTCGGCAGCTGCTCGCCCTCGTCGACTCCCCCTCGACTCCTCCGAGGACCCTCCTGCGAGCGAGGATCGCGCTGCGAGCCTCGGAAGGGGCCGCGAACAAGCAGATCGCGGCGGAACTCGGTACGACCTCGGCCACCGCGGCCTTATGGAGGCGCCGGTTCCTCTCGCACGGGGTCGGGGGGCTCACCCGGGACGCGCCGCGCCCGGGTCGACCGCACTCGATCCCGGGGTCGACCGTCGAGGCCGTGATCGGTTCCGCCGCCCCGGGGGGACCGTCCTCGCAACGAAGGCCGTCCGTCCGGAGGCTGGCGGAGAAGCTGGGGATTAGCAAGTCCACCGTCCAGAGGATCCGACAGTCGAACCGGTCGCCACCGGCGCGAAACCGACCCCCGCGGCGCCCGCCCGGAGGACTAGCGTTCCTGGAGATGGTCACCGACCTGGTCGGGCTGTACATGAACCCGTCGGGGCGCGCTGTCGCGTTCTCCACCGACGAGCGTTTGCTGGCGTTCGCGCCCCCGCCCGGCAGGACCGACCCGTCGTCCCCGCCCACCCATCGGAACCCCGCCGCGGAGTTTCGCGGGTTTCTGCAACGAACGGATCGCGAGACCCCCCGCGTGTTCGATGTTCACCTGCTGATCGATTCGCGGATGCGCCCCATCCCTTCCGAGGTGAACCAGTGGCTCAGCCGTCATCCGCGGTTCCACCTCCATTTCCTCCCCCCCGATCAGGGGGGTCTCAGTCTGATGGATCGGCTCATCGACGGGTTCTCCCGACGGAAGGACCGACCCGGAGTTTCGCCGGGCGCCTATCGGCTCAAGAATGCGCTCCGGGAGCAGCGGCGCCGCCAGCGGGATCCGCTCGCGCCGTTCGTCTGGACGGCCGCTTCCGGCGAGATCCGGGGAGCCTTCGGGCGCCGAGACATTAACCCATGAACTTATGGGACGCTCACGGCGGCGGCGCCTCCGGCGCTGTTTCAACCGCGACGGCGGGGAGAGACGGAAACGAGCATGGCTGCTCTCCCCAACGCGAGCCGAACGGGGTCGACAGAACGCCGGTGGAACCCCGCACGAGGCGGCGCGCCGTGGCGTTGCCCGTCATCACGAGGTTGGCGGCGGGTCCCCTGAAGATTCGCCGTAGGTAGCCGCGAGAGGTCGACTCAGTATCCGTCGAACTCGTCCGTGCGGATGTCCTCGGGAGATGTGTGGAACTCCTCGGCGAGCAGGCGACGGGTTTCCTGGACGAATCCCGGAGGACCGGCGAGGTACGTGAGCGGATGTCGGACGCCTCGGAACCCCTCCCGGAGAAGATCGGCATCGACCCTCCCGGTTCGGCCGGTCCAGGGCTCCTTCGCTTGCTCGGGTCGAGTGATGGTGTGCATCACCCGGATGGCATGATTGCGCTCGGCGAACTCCTCGAGCTCCTTTCGGAACACGATATCCTCCGGGGTCTTGCTGGAGTAGATCAGGACGAGCGGCTTCTCGAGTCGGGTGTCGACGGCGAACTTCAGCATCGAACGGAACGGAGTGATCCCGATCCCTCCGGCCAGCATCAGTGCCGGTCGCCCCGGCTCCAGCACGAACTCGCCTTCGAGCGCCTCGTAGTCCACCGTGTCGCCGCGGGTCATCTTCGTCAGGTGGCGCTTGAACGGGCTGTCCCGGATGAGGGTCGAGACGGCGACAACGCCTCCCTCGGTCGGGCTCGAGGAGATCGTGAACGGCCGGGTCGGCCCTCTGGGGTCCTCCAGGCCCGGGACGGTCATGACCAGGTTCTGCCCAGCGCGCCACTGGAAGCCGACGGCGGGAGGATCGAATCGGAAGGTCGTCACGTCGCGGGTCTCGAGGGTCGAGTCCCGGAGCCTCAGCCACTGCTTGGGAGGCGACGGCGGGGCATTCTCGGCGGCCATGTCCGGACGCAGGTCGTACTCGGATATCTGGTCTGGCTCCGGCCCAACGACCTCCGTTCCCGCCTCGGTCTCTCCGACGTCCGCGCGGCCCGCTCTGGACCGTCGGGATCCGCGGGCGGCCATGGCCCCGCTCCGCGCCGTTCGATCGCGCGACTCAGGCCACTCGGGACGCGCGGGGCACGCCTCGGTGAGCCGCGGAGGGCGAGATACGCGTTGAACCCGCTCCCGACCCGGGAATCAGTCGGTCTCCAGCACTAGCGTGTCGGCTTCGAATCGAGCCCTGTACGCCTTGATCGGCTGGGTAGCCGGTCCCCGGATCACCCGACCGCTGGCCAGTTCGAACTGCGAACCATGCAGCGGGCAGGTCACGACTCCGCCCGTCACCGTGCCCCGATCCAGCGGACCGCCGACGTGGGTGCACCGGGCGGAGACGGCGAGAAACGAATTGTCCACTTTGAAGACCGCCACCGGTGCGCCGTCTATGGTAACGCGAGTCGGCCGGCCCGGCTCGGGGAGAGACGTTCCGGGAACCTTCCAGATCGGCA
>JABCYU010000024.1 GCA_013290045.1 Methanobacteriota archaeon
GCACCTCGAACCGCATCCAGTGCACCCCGACCGGCCCCGGGCAGTTCCCGGTCGATCTGACGGTCAGCGACGCCAACGGGTTCGCCCTCCGACTCCCGGCGCTCACTGTCGTCGTCGACCCGCCGGTGCACGTGACCCTGAGCGCGACCCATACCCTCGCCGACCTATTCGAATCGATCCGGCTCACGGCGTCGGTGAGCGGTGGGGGCGGCGGGTACTTCTACGACTGGGTCGGTCTTCCGCCCGGCTGCATGGGGGTCAACGCCTCCACCCTCCTCTGCGCCCCCGCCGGGACCGGCGAGGCGGGCATCGCCGTCGCTGTCTCCGACGGGCTGGGGGGCAGCTCGGAAAGCGCGCCGGTCGACCTCTTCGTCAACCCGCAGTTGACCGTCTCCTTGACCTCGAGCTCCTCTTCCCTGCCCGCCGGCAACGCCCTCAACGTCTCCGCCGTCGTGACGGGCGGTTCCGGTGGATTCGCGTTCGCCTGGACCGGCTTGCCCAGCGGATGCGTCGCCGCCGACGCCCCGTCGATCCTGTGCGCCCCGGATGCCGTCGGGACGACCACCGTACGCGTGACCGTCAGCGACGCTGCGGGTCAAACCTCGACCGCCAACCTCACCATCGCGGTGACGGATTCGAGCTCGGGCCTCCTCTCGCTCGGCGGCTCGATGGCCCTCGCCGAGGGGATCTTGGCGGTCGCGGCCGTCGTGATCGTCGCCGCGATCGTCGTCCTGCGGCGCCGGCGAGAGCCGGATTAGCGCCTCGAGGCGACGACGCTTACAAGTAGCCGAACTGGCGTTTCGCGAACTCGCTCATCCGCTCCGGGGTCCACGGCGGCTCCCAGATCATGTCGACGACGGCGGCGTGGACGTTCGGGACCTTCTCGATCGCGCCCTTGACCTCCTCCGCGAGGATTCCGGCGACCGGGCAGCCGGGGGCGGTGAGCGTCATGTGCAACGTCACGTCGTCGCCCGTCCAATCCATCCCGTAGATCAGTCCCAGGTCCACGATGTTCATCGGGATCTCCGGATCGTAGATCTTCTTCAGTCCCTGGACGATCTGCGACTCCCGCTCCGCGTACGGTCCGGTCGTGGCCGGCAACGACCGGGCGACAGGCGGCGGAGAGGCCGGGGCGGCTTCGCTCATCGTCCGGAACGAGGCAGCCTTCCCGTATAACCTGTCGGGGGCGCTCGGGTGACCCCGTTCCCGCCGGGCAAACCCGTTTATGCCGTCACCGGGTGGTTGGCGCGTGAAGGACGTCCACGCGATGCCACCGGCGCGGGGGTCGTTGAGGCTCCGCCGGGTGGGAGTGGCGGCCCTCAAGAAACCGCTGGTGGTGCGTCGTCCCGAGCAGCTGACCACGCTCACGGCGACCTTCTCCGTCGCCGTCGACCTGCCGGCCGAGCGGAAAGGCTCCGATCTCTCCCGCAACGCGCAGCTTCTGGCCGAGATCGTGGACCGGACGGCGACCCGCCCGGCCTCGGGACTCGAATCGGCCTGCTCGGAGATCGCCGCCGAACTCCTCGTCCGACACGCCTACGCCCGGGAGTCGACGGTCCACGCGACCGCCCCGTACTTCCTCTCGCGCGGGATCACCGAGGAGCGCCGGTCGCTCGAGGATTATCTCCTCATCGCCGAGGCCCGGGCGACGCGAGGAGCGGACGGGTCGATCACGATCGCTCGGTCGATCGGGGTCGAGGCGGTGGGGATGACGGCGTGCCCGTGCGCGATGGAAGGATGCCGGGAGAAACTGACCGCCGAATTCCCGCTCCTCGCCGACCCCTCGCTCGCCGGCTTGCCGATCATCACGCACAACCAGCGCAATCGTACGCGGCTGACGTTCGAGCTGCCCCCGGGTTCGGAGGTCGAGGCGGACGAGATGATCTCCGTCGTCGAGGCCTCCCAGTCGTCGCCGACGTTCGCGATCCTCAAGCGCGGGGACGAGGCCCAGGTGGTGCTCGATGCCCATCGCCATCCGAGGTTCGTCGAGGACGTCATCCGCGAGGTCATGGGAGGGGTCGTCGAGCGGTTCCCGCGGCTTCCGGACGACACGATCGTGACGGCCGAGACGACGAGCGAGGAATCGATCCACAAGTACGACGTGGCGGCGGCCCACACCGCCACCCTCGGCGGATTGCGCGGCTCGCCCGACCGGCCCTGAGGAACTCTCGGAGGCGCTGTGCGATACGCCTTGGGTGCGCTCCGACGTCGCCCCGGTCGCGCCGCCGCGACCTCCCTGGGCATCGGCCTCGCCACGGCGCTGGTGGTCGTTCTGCTCGCCCTCTCGGCCGGGATCCAATCCAGCGCCACCCGACTCGCGGCGGCGAGCGGCGTCGACCTGCTGGCGACGAGCGCCAACACGACCATCACCTCGGGGACGTTCCCGCCGGTGACCGGGGCCCATCGGCTCCCGTCGGCGATGCGATCGGCGGACCCGAACGTCGCCGCTGCGAGCCCCTGGCTGGTGACCGCCCTCACCTTCGGGAACCAGTCGCTGTTCGCCGCCGCCAATTCGAGCGCGGTCCCGAGCGGCTGGGCGCCCGCGGGGTCGGGGGCCGTGGGCTGGATCCCTTCGGAGAACGCCGGCATCGAAACGCCGTCGAGCGTGGTCGGCCCGGGTTTCACGGCGACCGGTGACCCGTACTACGGGAACGGCGACTACCGGGGGCCCGCGACCGATTCCGTGGTCCTGGATTCCGGTCTCGCGGCGATCCTGCACGCGCACCCCGGTTCGATCGTCTGGGCCAGCCCGGCGAGCGTCGCGAGTTCTTCGGGCCTCCGCGACTGGTATCTCGCCGCCGTGCCGTTCCGGGTCGTGGGGATCTCCGGCCCGTTCTGGCTCATCCCCTCGGCCCTTCTCGGTTTCTTCTATCTCTCCGAGCTCCAGGCGCTCGTCGGGGGGTCCGCGGTCGGTTCCGACTACGCCTCCCTAGTGCTGATCCACCTCGCCGACCCGACGAACCCGGGGTCGGACCAGTCGACACTGGCCGCTCACTTCCCCGGGCTCACGCTGTTCACTCTGGGGAACATCCTGGGAGCCGTCCAGAGCATCGTCGACCTGTACCGCACGTTCGGGACGTTGATCGGGATCATCGGGCTCACCGTCGCGACGCTGTTCACCACGACCGTCCTGCTGATGAGCGTCGACGACCGCAGCCGCGAGATCGCGCTGCTGCGCGCGGTGGGCTTCTCCCGACTTCGCGTCGGCGGACTCGTCGCCGAGGAAGGGATCTACCTGTCCCTGATCGGCCTGGGGGTCGGCCTCGGAGCGGGGGGCGCGGCAGGGTACGCCCTCAACCGATTCCTCCAATCCCTGCTCCCGGGACTCCCCGCCGGGTTCTCGTTCGTCTCGTTCGACCCGACGGTGATCGCGAGCGGGCTCGTCGAGGTCCTTCTCATCGGCCTGCTCGCCTCGGCCCTGCCGGCGCTGCGCGCCATGGGGTTGTCGATCGCCGAGGAGCTGAGGGCCGCATGAACCGCGCCCGGCCGCCGGCGCTTCGTCACCATCGCCTTCAGGCGATCCTCACCATCGCGGCGATCGCCACGTCGGTCTCGCTGCCGGTCGTTCTTCTGTCCGTCGGCGGGGGGGTCTCCGAGCACGAGATCGAGCAGCTGCAGAACGCCGGTTACGAGATCGTCGTGTCGGCCTCGGGGATCCATGGGGTGAACCAAGCGCACACCCTCGCGATCTCGATCGATCGCATCGCGTCGGTCGCCGCCGCCTCCCCCGTCCTGAGCGTGGCGGTGGACGCCTTCGCGGCGAGCGGAGGCCCTCAGCCCGTTCTCGTCGAGGGAGTGCTCCCGGCATCGTTCACGGCAACCGAGGGACCGACCGAACGGGCGCTGTTCCCGGCGCCGCTCCCGCTCGGCGATGGATCCGACTCGGTCCATTATGCCCAAGGCAGCTACGCCGGGGCCGCGACGTGGAGCGTCCTCGTCTCGAGCCCGTTCCTGGCGAGCTCCGGGGAACACGTCGGATCCTCCCTCGTGCTTTCGCCGACCGCGGATCGCACCGCCGGGGTTCGGTTCAACATCACGGGGGTCTTCGGGGTCCCACCTACGTCGCTCGGCCCGACGGCCGCCTTCGGCATGGTCGTCCCGCTCTCGGACCTCCAGCTGCTCGTCGGGCTCGCAGCGGCGTCGGCGTCGGGTGCCCCCCCGCTGGACGCGGCGGATACCGTGCAGGTCGCCCTCGCCGGCGGGGCCGCCGGGGACCCCGCCCAGATCGCTCGCGTCGCGTCGGCGATCCAAGGCCTGGTCCCGTTCTACGGCGTGAGCTCGCTGACGGACCAGGTGGATCACGTACGCGCGGCGAGCTCGGTGCTCACGGGGTTCTATCTGGCGCTCTCCTCCGTCGCGCTGACGGTCGGGTTGATCTTCCTGGCCCTGGTCCTCGTCCGGCGCGTGGAGTCTCAGCGTCGGTCGATCGGCGTCGCTCGCGCGATCGGGGTGCCGGGGCGTCTCATCGCCGGGGGGATCGTCCGCGCCGGCCTGATGCTGTCCGCCATCGGGGCCGGGCTCGGGGTCGTCGGCGGGATCGCCCTGGTCCTGATCCTTCAGCGCTTCGGGGGGCCTGCGGTGGAGCTCGCGGCCGGGCTCGCGGTATTCGACCCGCGGACCCTCCTCGGCCTGACCCTCGGTGTGGTCGCGCTTTCGCTGGCGGCCAGCGCCATCGCCACCCGGTACGCCCTTCGGCTCTCCATCCCCGAGGCGCTCCGATGAGCTCCGCGGACGCTCCTCGCATCGTCCTCGAGGGGGTCGGCAGAACGTATGGCGAGGGTCGGGCCGGGGCGGTCCGCGCCCTCGACACCATCGATCTGGAGATCCCGCCGGGCCAGCTACTGTCGGTAGAGGGGCCTTCGGGTTGCGGGAAGACGACGCTGCTGAACCTGCTCGGCCTCATCGACACCCCGACCCGCGGGGAGCTCCGGTGGAACGGCACGCCGATCGGACACCTGGGAGAGCGGGAGCGCACCCGTCTCCGCCTCTCCGGCGTCGGGTTCATCTTCCAACGGTTCTATCTTCTGCCGACCTTGACCGCCCGCGAGAACGTCGAGCTGCCGATGCGAGCCGCCCGGGTGTCACCCGGCGATCGGCATCAGCGGACCTCCCAGCTCCTCGAGTCGGTGGGACTCTCCGAGCGCGCCGACGCCTACCCCCACCAGCTCTCCGGCGGAGAGGAGCAGCGGGTCGCCGTGGCCCGGGCCCTGGCGAACCGGCCCGGCCTCCTTCTCGCCGACGAGCCGACGGGCGAGCTCGACTCGGCGAACACGGAGGCGATCCTTCAGCTGCTGATCCGGTCCCGGGCGGAGAGCGGAGCGACGCTGGTCCTCGTGACCCACAACCCGAACGTCTCCGCTCGGGCCGACCGCCACATCCGGATGCGGGACGGGCTCGTCGTCGGCGACGGGGGGGGTCGTTAGGATGGCACGGATCGCGATCCTCCTCAACGACCGCTGCCACCCGAAGGAATGCCAGTGGGAGTGCCAGGCGTACTGCCCCCCGGTTCGGATGGGCCAAGAGTGCATCGTCGAGGGGCCGAACGGCAAGCCGATCATCTCGGAGACGCTGTGCATCGGCTGCGGCATCTGCGTTCACAAATGCCCGTTCGACGCCATCAAGATCCTCAATACCCCGGAAGCCGACGAGTCGGAGATCGTCCACCGGTACGGCTACAACGGCTTCCGACTGTACCGGCTACCGCTCCCGACCCCGAAGGGGATCATCGGGCTCCTCGGACCGAACGGGACCGGGAAGTCGACGGCCCTGCGGGTGTTGGCCGGGATCGAGGTCCCGAACCTCGGCGACTACGAGCACCCGGCTTCGTGGGACAAGGTGCTGGCGCGGTATCGCGGGACGGCGCTCCATGCCCACCTGTCGAAGATCGCCCGCGGCGAACTTCGCGCGGCGATCAAGCCCCAGTACGTCGACCGGCTCAGCGACGAGCCGTTCACGGCCGAGGGGTACGTCGCCGCGGGGGGCACCGCCGACCCGACGTCGGCGCTCGCCCAGGTCGGCCTCGCGTCGAAAGCCGGCCGCAAGCTCTCGGAGCTTTCCGGTGGCGAGCTCCAGCTCACGGCGATCGCCCGGACCATTTCCGCCGATGCGGACCTCTATCTGTTCGACGAACCTTCGAGCTACCTCGACATCGTCCACCGACTCGAGATCGCCCGCGTCCTCCGCCGATTGGGCGAGTCCCACAGTGTTCTAGTGGTCGAGCACGATCTGGCCCTTCTCGATTACCTCGCCGACCAGGCCCACCTGGTGTACGGGGAGGAGGCGGCGTTCGGGGTCATCAGCCACCCGCTCCCGATGCGGACGGCGGTCAACACCTACCTCAACGGATACCTGAAGGACGAGAACGTCCGGTTCCGGACCGAGGCGGTTCGGTTCATCGCCCACCCGCCGAAGCCGCCGGCCCACCGCAATATCGCGGTGCGCTTCGGCCCGCTCGAAAAATCGTTCCCCGAATTCCGCCTCCGGGTCGGCGGAGGAGAGCTCG
The DNA here is from genome assembly GCA_013290045.1 of Methanobacteriota archaeon. Classification (GTDB taxonomy): domain Archaea; phylum Thermoplasmatota; class Thermoplasmata; order Lutacidiplasmatales; family UBA184; genus Lutacidiplasma. Next base: position 6,503 of record JABCYU010000024.1, read on the forward strand.
CGAAGGGGGAGACGATCGGGATCGTCGGTCCGAACGCCACGGGCAAGACGACCTTCGTGCGGATGCTGGCCGGGGCCGAGACGCCCTCCGAAGGGAGCCCCCCGAAGGGGGTGACCGTCAGCTACAAGCCCCAGTACCTGAAGGCGACGCAGTCCGCCAGTCTCCGCGAACGGGTCACGGCCCTCGCCGCGGACCCATCGTTCGACGCCCGACTATTCGAACGCGAACTGGTCCCCGGACTCCACCTCGACGGCCTCCTCGACGTCGCGCTTCCCGATCTTTCCGGCGGCGAACTGCAACGCGGAGCCGTCGCGCTGGCCATGGCCCGCACGGCGACCCTCTACCTGCTCGACGAACCGTCCGCGTACCTCGACTCGGACGAGCGGATGTCGATGGCCCGCCTCGTCCGTCGCCAGGTCGAGCGCACCGGGACGACGGCGCTCGTCGTCGACCACGACGTCTACTTCCTCGACCTCGCCTGCGACGGGCTGATGGTCTTCCAGCCGGAGGGGACCGACGGGCGGGAGGGTCGAGGCGAGGGGCCGTTCGCCATGCGCGAAGGGATGAACCAGCTTCTCCGCCACGTGGAGATCACCTTCCGACGGGACGCGGAGACCTTGCGCCCGCGCATCAATCAGGAGGGGTCGGTCCTGGACCGGGAGCAGCGGAGTCGCGGCGAGTACTACTACGAACCCGCCGCCTGACGTGAGCAACCTGGACGGCGTCCGACGGCGCATTTACCGAACCCCCTCGAAATGGGTTGCCATCTGTGCCATCCCCGGTGACATGCGTTGCTCCTCGACGCCGATGTACGAATCGGTCGTCGATCCCGACGCGGGGCCATCGACGGCCTGGATTTCTGCCGTCGGAGTCCCGGAATCGCGGCTGATACCACCGAACGCCCGGGCCCTTCGAACCCCGAGCTGGGACCGGCACCCGAATAGACGTCTCGCCGTGCGACTGGGCCGCAAGCTGATGTATCCGACCGCGATGCGATGACCTGCGGGGTGGGACGGTGCTGGAGTGGACACCGCGGACCCGGAGCAGTTCGCCTGGGTGGTGGACGACGATCTCGGTAGTCCTCGCCATGGCCGTCTTGGCCTCGATCCTTTGCCCACTGGCCTCCTCGCCGTCGCCCATTCGCCACGGGTCGGAGAATCACCCGGGCGGTGTCGCGCTGCCGAGGACGATGAACGCGATCCTTCGCCCCATGGTGCATGTGGTGAGCCAGCCGCTCGCCGGGACCACCGCGATCTACTCCCTTGGGTCGATCGGAACGAAGGCGTTGAGCGCCGTTTCGCTCCCGAACCTCTCCCTCGAGCTGGTCCTGTCTGACGCGAAGACCAACACCTCCAAGGTCCTCGGTCTCGTTCCCGGTGGAAGTGCGGTCTCCCCGAACTCGATCACCGGGGCGGGAGGGGCGTTCTTCGTGGCCCTGCTCAACACTACCACCCTCGTGGAATCGTACGAGAAGGTCACGACCGCGGGAAAGGTGTCGTCCGTCGCGCCTCCGCTGGTCTCGACGGTCCCCTGGAGTTTTCCGTACGGGAACGCCACGGCCCTGGTCGCCGGGGCGCAAGGTCGTCTGCTCGTTCTCAACCCCGCCACGCTGGCGGTCTCCGCCAACTACTCGTCTGCGCTCCCGTCCCGGCTGCTCATCGACGTCGTCCTCCCGTCGGGGACCTCGCTCTACCTCGCCGGGACCCTGTTCGGCAAGCTTTCCTCGAACACGAGCGCTTGGTTCGGCGTTTTGGATACGACGACGAAATCCCTCACCCGGATCTCCGCGGTTCACTACCTCAAGGCGCCTGTCGGCGCGGCCTTCTACGCGCTGGCTTCCGCCGGGGGGTACGTGTACGTGGGCGGCGGGGTCCAATCATTCAATACCTCCCCGTTCGACATCCAGACCGTTTTCGGCCTGTTCTATCGGTATTCTCCCGCCTCCGGAGCGTTCACGAATCGCAGCTCGCTGCTCCCCACGCAGAACGAGACGGTGTGGGCGCTCGCTCCGTGGAAGGCGACGGTCCTCCTCAGCGTCGAGGGGTTCCAGTTCACGGCCAACAGTTCCTGGGAGTCCGGGGGGATCTTCACGGTGGGAGTTCCCGGAGGGAAACTGATCAGCCAATCGTCCCTTCTCCCGAGTGGATTCCTCGCCGACTTCTTCCTCGTGACCTCCGAATCCGGGGGGTACATCTTCCTCGGAGGGTTCAACACGTCATCGGGGTTGGGTCAGCTCATCGCCATCCGCCCGTAAGGAACCCTCGGCGGCTCTGGACGGAGCGGTCCGAGCCCCGATTTCACTCTGCTGGCGGCGGCGGGTGCGCGACGTGGCTGGTGCCGGAGACGAGTCTTCTGAGGTAGGCCCGCGCACCGGGGTCGGTCGTTCGAGAGGAACGAGTCGTTCTCACCCGGAAGGTGGCCACAGGGCCGACACTTCTGAGGTCTAAATACCCCTTCGTTGTTCCCTCCTCGCCTTAGGGTCGAAGCGCGCGATGGGCGCCGAGACGCCCGGGCAAGGAACGAAACAACATGGGGGAAACCGGGAAGACTCAGAGACGAACGAATGGGGCTTGGTCGGCCCGCGCGATGTCGTATGGAACCACCGGGTTCGCGACGGCCGTCGCGCTGCTGATGATCCTGTCCCCGGCAAGCGCCGGAACGGTGCACTCGGCGACGGTCCTGTCGCCAGCGTACACGCACACGGTGACGCAGTCGAGCATGTCGAACTCGATCCAGGGATGCGCGAAGGAAAAGGTCGGCGCGACGAAGTGGACCGCTACCTCCGGTGTCATCTCGGAGTCGGACGCGGCCTCGGCGAAGACGTGCGGCAAGTCGCTCGGGTACGTCGGCGGCTACAGCTCGGCCTACGCCGATGGCGGCATCGAGGTCGCCATCCCGTTCAAGGTCGCGAGCTCCGGCAACCACGCGATCGACTCGAGCTGGACCGTCAACCTGGCGACCTCCTCCTCGTACACCGCGGGGGCCTGCCCGGCAAAGAACGTCAACTACAACCCGCCGCTCTATGGGTACAGCTACGGCTACTGTGAGGCCGGCGCGAACCTCGGGTTCGACGTCTACTCTACGGTCGTGGACCTGACCAACAACAGCTGGTACGGCAACTACAGCTACGCGGACTCGTACAACGACTCGTACTGGGAGAACTACACCTACTGCTACAACTACGGGACTCCGAGCTGCTCCAACACCTCCGGACCGTTCTCCTACTCGTACACCTACGGGTGGAACGACCCCGGGTTCTCGGCGTTCACCTGGAACGGAGCCACGTCCTGGTCGATGTGGAACAACGGGACGAACATGGTCAAGAGCCACCACTACGTGCTGATCGTGCAGATCTACTGCAACGCGGGCGCATTCGCCGAATCGGCTAACCTGTTGGGTCCGTGGGCGGGCTCGGGCACCGCCTCGCTCAACATGGCGACGCTCGGCAACGGAGCGACCCTCAACTCGGTCACCATCACGTAGGGTCGACCACCAACGGCGGCCGGGCTCGGCGCCCTGCCGCCATCCAACCCTTTCCCCCGCCCATTTTTTCGAGAATCAACGTCCAGCCGGATTCTCCCCGAACGAGCACCGGGTTCGAGCCGGCTCGGCCCGACATTCTCACTTCGTTACGGGGAAAGCCACGCCGTTTCCGAAGTCTAAATACCCCATTGCGGTTCCGGCCACGGTCCTGGGGACGATCGACGGTACGCCTCGAGCGCTCGTCAGGACGGGGAACCAAGAACTATGGGGGAAAACGGGAATGCCCTGAGACGAAAGAACACGGCGTGGTCGGCGCGGGCGATGGCGTTCGGATCCACCGGACTCGCCGCCGCCGTCACCTTACTGATGGTGTTGGCGCCGGCGAGCGCGGGGGTCGCCCCGCTCAAGGTGATGACGCCCGCCTACAAGCACACCGTGAGCCAAACGAACAGCTACCTCTCTCAATCCGGATGTGCCAAGGCTAAGACGGTCGCCGGCAAGTGGAACCCCGGCTCCGGCACGTTGACGGGACTCGCGTCCTCCTCGTCGAGCAGCTGCCCGAAGGTCCTGGGAGGCGTCGGCGCCTACAGCTCCGGGTACGCCCAGACCTCGATGGTCGTCGCCGTCCCGTTCACCGTCTCCAAGGGCGGGAACCACTCGATCAGCGAGGCGATCTCCGTGAATCTCGCCGAGTCTTCGGCGCTGACCACGGGGGCCTGCCCGGCGAAGAACGTCAACTACAACCCGCCGCTGTACGGCTCCTCCTACGCCTATTGTGAGGCGGGGGCGTTCGTGGAGTGGGAGATGTACGCCTACCTCGCGGACCTGAGCAACAACAGCTGGTACAACTACAACTCCAGCTCGGCGTTCGCGTACAACAGCTCGTACATCACGAACTACACGGACTGCTACAACTACGGGACCCCGTCGTGCTCGAACTCGTCCTATGGGTCGAGCTACGGGTACGCCTACGGGTACAACGCCCCCGGCTTCTCGTCGTCGACGTTCATGTGGAACGGAGCCACGAGCTTCAGCATGTGGAACAACGGCACGAACATGGTTCGGGGCCACCACTACATCCTGGAGGTCAACATGTACGTCTACACCGACACCTACGTCGACGCCTACAACCTCCTAGGCCACTGGGCGGCCAGCGCCTCGGGGCTCGTCAACATGGCGACCCTCGGGAACGGAGCCACGGTCTCCTCGATCACGGTTTCGTAGGTCGAGGGCACTCGGGCGCGGAGGTTCCCCTCTGCGCCTCCCAACCTTTTCCTTCCTTTACCTCCCGCCGATCTCGAGGAAGTTCCGGGACCGGTGAGACCCCGCTGTAGCTCCCGCTCCAGTTCGCCCACGTCTCCGCCTCGCGTGGGCAGCGGGGGGGACGCGGCCGGCCGCAATCCGCGGACGTTCGGACAGCCATCTCGAGATGCGCGGCCGTGCGGGAGATAGGGTGTCGAGGCGCCTGCCCTGGGCCGAAGCTTCGAGCAGGACCCCGAGTCGGCGGATCCGCGTCGTTTCTCGGCGAGCGGACATCACCCAGAACGCGGCCGTGCGGCGGTACGAAGGGGGCTGACGCTCGAAAAACTTCCAGGCCGGTACGTTCGATTCGAACTTCCGGCGGAGCGGAGGAGAAAAATCTCGAGGCGGCTCCTCGAACGAATATCCCGCCGGTCGAGCGTCGACCCTCGCCCGGAATGCTCGGATCCCCGCTTCATGCATGCGACCTGAACGTCGGAGCGCTCCGACCTTCGCCACGTTCAACCGGCTCCAAGGGCTCCCACGCCGCCGCGGAGTGTAGCGGTTCGTGTAGCTCACGGCATCCAGCGACCGCACCAACCCATCGATCCAGCCGAAACAGAGGGCTTCCTCGACGGCCTCGTCATAGGTCACCCCTTTCCGGCCGGTCCCCACCTTGTAGTATCCTATCCACAGCTCCGTCGCCCGGTCATGGTTCCTCTCGAACCAGGCCCGGAGCCGTTCCCGGGTCTCGAAGAAGCGGACCGGCGTACCTGCTGGGGGGACCATCGTTCCCGGCAGCGTTCCACGTTTCTTGACGGTTTCCGGGCGCGGTCGGAGTCGGGCCGGGGGCCGGCCTGAACGAGCCGGGAATCCCTTGGCCGCTCGCGCTGGAGGGGGAACGATTTCGGGATCAAGATTCATTCAGGCAGGTCGCCTTGGGGTCGGCCTCAATCGCCACCAAGCCGCGACGATCCCCACGGTGGCTCCTCCGACCCCGGCGATCCATACTAGAGTCGAGCCGTCGGATCGACCGGGAGCCGACGACCCCGGACCGAACGCCCAGGAGTCGTTGGTGGGCGTGGCTCCGGCGCCTCCGAACAGCAGGACGTAGCCGTCCACCACGTCGTAGGCAAGGAGCGGCTCGGCCCGCGAGGACGGACCCGATCCGGTGATCACCGGCGTCCACACCCCCCCGGCATACGCCCAGGTGTCGGCCAGGAAACTCGGCGACGCCCCCCCAAACAGAATCACCGCCGAGGCGGCGGGATCGAACGCGATGCCGGGAGAGAGCCGGGGGACGGGCGAGCTCTGGGTAGTCAGGTTGGTCCAGGTACCCGAGGCAAAACCCCAGGTCTCCGAACGGGGGACGCAACAGCCGCTCGCGAACGCATCATCGGTGCCTCCGAAGAGGATCGTCGTGGATGCCGGAGCGTCGTAGGTCATCGGCGCTCGGTCCCGGACCGGAGGAGCCGACGACGGACTCTGTGCGCTCCAGACGCCCGCATGGTACTCCCAGGTGTCCGAGAGCGGAGCCGGGGCCCCGGCAGGCCTCACGCCGAACCCTCCGTAGAGGACGACGGCGTGGTCGGCGTCGCTGTAGGCGATGGCTGCGTCGTCCCGGGCGGGCGGGGACACTCCGGAGGTGAGATTCGTCCAGGCCCCGCCATGGTACCCCCACGTGTCCCCGAGATACCGGCCGTTGGGGTCGATCCCCCCGAAGAGCAACACATACCCGTCCAGGGCGTCGTACGCGATCGCCGGCCCGAGCCGGGCCGGTGGAGCGTTGGACCCCGGGAGCGGCGCCCAGACGCCGTGCGAATAGCTCCACACGGTGGGGGGACCGGTGCAGGCGCCGGAGGGTCCGTGCGTCGCGGCTGAGCCACTTGTGTACAGGAAGACGAACGAGTCTGCTACGTCGTACGTCATGCCGCCCCCGCAGGCCGGCGGCGCGGCCGAACCGCCCACCAAACTCCAGCGACCGCTGCTCGCCGTGAAGGGCGCGCCGGGGCCGATCGTCAGGACGAGCCTGTGGGAACCGAATGCCTCGGCGCTCCCGCTCGGGCAGGCCGCCACGAGCACAACGATCGCGATGGTGGCGGACCGCACGAACGACGTAGGTGGGGACCGAGGGGATCGCCGGAGTCGGATGGTCGCCGTAGGGGATTGCAGGGCCTGAGCATCAATAAGCGCGCGGTCCCGCGCCGTCTCCCTCTCGCCCGAGGGATGCCCGATCCGTCCATCCCCTGGGCCGGTGTCCCGAGGTCCCATCGGATACGGTGGATCAAGGTCGAGGACGGCGAAGCTCAGTCCCCGGTCGGAGGCACTCCCCGGTTCGCCTGCCCCAATCGGTGGCGCACGTCATCTGGTGCTACCCGTTATCACGAGGGGGGCCTACTCGCGTCAGGGACTGGCTTGGGAGCCGAAAGAACATCGAGCGATCCCACCGGCCGCGGGAGCCCGGCCGGGACGATCGACTCGTCCGGGGTCTACCGCCAGAACGCTCCGGTCTCGTACGCGGTGATCGGGTTCTACCTGATCCTGATGCTCTTGCTCGTCTACGTCTCCACCCGCGGATCGTTCTCGAGCTTTCCGTTCATCACCGAGCTGCTCATCGCCGTGTTCCTCGTCTTCCTGGTGCGCAACCTCTCTACCCGCTACCGTCTCGATTCCGACCAGCTCGTCGCCTGGCGGATCTTCGGGAACCGGCGCGTCCGGTTCGAATCCGTACGCAAGATCGAGTTCGCGAACCTGCGCGACCTCGGCCCGGTCGGGATGTTCGGCAGTTGGGGGTGGCGCGGTCGGATGTGGAGCCCGGTGGCCGGGACGTTCGATGCGATCTACACGATCTCGACGGGGCTGCTGGTCACCGCGGGCGACCACCCGCTGTTCATCTCGCCGAAAGACCCCGCAGCGTTCGCGCGCGAGCTGTCGAGGCGGGCCCGGTCCTACACGGGCGACCTCGAGACCGATGTCGGGCGGGATCCGTCGCCCTCGTCCCGATCAGGGTTTTGACGACGCTTTCGCGGGGTCCTTCGAACTCTCCGGCGGGGTCCAGGGCTTCGGTCCGCCACGGCGCTCGGCGCGTCGACCGATCGCCCGGCCGACGAGCCCGGCGACGATCGCCCCCACGACCGCGGCGATGACGAGGTCGAGGATCCCGTTGTACGAACTGCTCAGGTCGATGTACCCGAACTGCTGGCCCAGGAGAACGACCACGAGACCCAGCACCATTCCGCTCGCCACGGAGTGGGAACCGGCCCCCATCTACGTCGAACCCCCCTTACCCGAGTCCTCCGCGGTCGAGTCCGGCGTCGATCCCGCATCCGTCGATTCCGGTGGCGCCTTGGAGCGCGTCGACTGAGTCATCCAGCGGCCGACGGTGGCGATCGTGTAGACCTCGTAAACCGCGACTAGCGCGAGTCCGATGTTGACGACGGTCAGGTGATCGGGTGCAGTCGCCTTCAGGTAGAACACCTCCGACCAGATGCTCGTCCCGTTGGCCGTGATCAGGGTCCCGGCGAGCTGATAGACTCCCTCGATGAGGTAGTGGTTGAGGCTGAAGTCCGCCGTCAAGTTCACCGTCCCGTTCGGGGCCGGGACGGGCGAGATGATGTTCTGGTCCTTCGTCCAGACGCTGAGTCCGAGGAAGAAGACCTCGAGGCGAGCCGTCTGGATCGCGATCGAGAGGGGCTGGTTGACCTTGCCGCCGGAGGCTTGCCACGAGAACTGGACGTTCGCCGAACTCCCGAACGTGACGGCGAGCGCGGAGGAGGCGGACGAGGCGGTCGCCGTCGGGTGACCGTTGTAGAGGATCGCCCCGGTCACCTCGACCGTTCCCGGCCCGGGGGTTCCGGTGACCGGGAACGGATGAGCGCCACGGCTCCCGGAACCGCTCCCTAACGGGCTGGCGATTAGGAGCGCGACGAGTGCGAATCCCGCAGCGATCGACGGGCCAGCGATCCTTCGGGCGCCCAGCCGCAGTCGCCGCACGCCGAAACCATGGCGATTCCTCGGATATGTAGCTGACCGAGGCGAGGAATCGGCGTATCCGCCCCGATACCGGCTGTCGACCGCGCTCAGTACCGGGCCATGGTCGGGTCGACCTTCGTGGCCCACGCGTCGATCCCGCCCTCGAGATTCCGGACGTGCGTGAATCCCAGTTCGAGCAACATCCGGGTCGCGCGGCTCGACCGGTTACCGGAATGGCAGTAGACGACGACTTCCCGCGCCTTGGTCAGCTCGGTCAGTCGCTCCGGCAGCTGGCGGGAGGGGATGAGGACCGCCCCGGGAAGATGGGCGATCTCCCACTCCTCCGGCTCCCGGACGTCGAGAAGCATCGGGGGCTCCGACTTCGAGAGCTCCTGGGTGAGTTCCTCGACCGACACCCCGGGGACGGCGCGCGCGGCGGAGTCGCTGGCGCTCGGCACCGGGACTCCGCAGAACGCCGGGTAGTCGATCAAGCCCCGCTGGCTCGAATGTTCACCGCAGATCACGCATTGCGGGTTCTTGTGCAGGGCGAGTTCGCGGAACCGCATCTGGAGCGCGTCGTAGAGCAGCAGTCGCCCGACCAGCGGCTCGCCGGCTCCGAGCAGGAGCTTGACGGTCTCGGTCGCCTGGATCAATCCGATGACCCCGGGCAGGACCCCGAGCACGCCTCCCTCGGCGCAGGAGGGGACCAGGTCCGGTGGCGGGGGTTCGGGGTAAAGGCACCGGTAACAGGGCCCCGAACGAGCGTCGAATACGCTCGCCTGTCCTTCGAATCGGTAGATCGAACCGTACACGTTCGGCTTGCCGAGGAGAACGCAGGCGTCGTTGACGAGATAGCGAGTGGGGAAATTGTCCGTCCCGTCGACCACGACGTCGTACGGTCGTAGCACCTCGAACGCGTTCTCGGAGGTGAGCGCGGCTTCGTGGGGGACGATGCGAATGTTGGGGTTGAGGTCGGCGAGCCGCTCCACCGCGACCTCCAGCTTCCGTCGGCCGACGTCCGGCGTTCCAAACAGGATCTGCCGTTGCAGGTTCGAGAGCTCGATCCGATCGAAGTCGACGAGCCCGATCTCACCCACCCCCGCGGCCGCGAGGTACAGTGCGGTCGGAGAGCCCAGTCCACCGGAGCCGACGACGAGCACCCGGGCGGACTTGAGGCGCTTCTGGCCTTGGACCCCAACCTCCGGTAGCAAGAGATGCCGGCTGTAACGACGCATCTCCTCGGGGCTCAGCGACGGTGTGCCCGATCCGATCACAGCCTCCTCGCTCCCGGGTTCATGTCTCCGGGCTCAGATACTCCTTGTGGGCCCGTACCCCGTCGGATAGCCCACGGGCGGCCGGACAGAGGGCGCTCGCGCCGGCGCCCGCGTTCGGAATCTCCGGCGCGCCGACCCTGGCATCTTCGGGCCCCCCCGCGCGGCCCTTACTGGAGTTGGATCAGGTGGGTGCAGCGCATTCCCCCACGCGTGATCGAGTCCTGAAGGTCGATCCCGACCTGACCGAGGAGCTCCTCGGTGAGATGCTTGTCGAAGACCTCGCACAGCAGGTAGGAATGAGTGAGGGCTGTGTGCCGGAACACGCAGTTCGTCCGAGTGATCCGGAGGGAGCCGGAGTCGCTCTCCTCGATCGCCGACCGGAATCCGAGCTCGTTGAGCGCCGCCACCAAGGCCTGGGTGCGCACGCGGGTCGAGCCGCCGGTGGGGATCTTCCGTACGATCTGATGCGCCATCCGGCGCGCGGCCTCGGCGAACAGGGCCGAGACGAACCCCTCGCCTTCCCGGGCGAGGAGCTCTTCGATGACCGAATCGAGCAGGAGCTCGTAGCGTCGGGGGAAAAGGTCCTGGCCCTCGGAGGTCAGGAGGTATCGTTTCCGCGGCCGGCCGACCCCCTCGCGATGGAACGTCGGCACCACCAACCCACGCTCCTCGAGTCGTTCGAGGTGGCCGCGGGCCGCCGACTCCTGGATCCCCAGCTTCTTCGCCAGATCTCGGGCGGTGCGTGGGGCGAGGGCGAGCTCCTCGATGATGCGCCCCCGGGTGCCCTCACCGACCCGGAACTCCGCCGCGCTCATCGTCGACCCCCTATCCTCCGCCGGGCCTATCCGTCTGGCGGTTCGGATTTTACACACCGCGCCATGCTTAAATAAGCGTGTCGGGTGGTCGCGACGTTCCAAGGCCATGACGTCAGCCGGTTCCGCGCCGCACAGCCTCGCCGTCAAGGACCTGCACGTCGAGATCGGCGGAAAGGAGATCCTCAAAGGGGTCGACCTGACCATTCACGCCGGCGAGTTGACCGCGTTGATGGGCCCGAACGGCTCGGGAAAGAGCACCCTCGCCTACGCGCTGATGGGGCATCCGAAGTACAAGGTCACCCGAGGCGAGGCGGTTCTGGACGGGAAGGACCTGCTCAAGATGAGCGTCGACCAACGCTCGCGGGCCGGGCTGTTCCTCGGGTTCCAGTATCCCCAAGAGGTCTCGGGGCTCTCCCTCTCGAAATTCCTTTGGACGGCGCACATGCAGCGCCACACCATGGAGGACGCCGACGCCGAGGGGTTCGGCCGGGACCTGACCAAGAATCTCGGGTTGCTCGGCATGGACGATGCGTTGCTGAAGCGTTCCCTCAACGAAGGGTTCTCCGGGGGCGAGAAGAAGCGCGTCGAGGTGCTGCAGATGGCGACGCTGAGGCCGCTGTTCTCGATCCTGGACGAGCCGGATTCCGGCCTCGACATCGACGCGGTCAAAGCGGTCGGCGAGACCGTCGCCAAGCTGCACCGACCCGACGCCGGCATCCTGGTGATCACCCACTACCAGCGGATCCTGAAGTACCTCAATCCGGACCGGGTGCACGTGATGGTCGACGGCGTCGTCGCGATGTCCGGCGGACGCGAACTCGCCCTCGAGCTCGAAGCGAAAGGATACGACTGGGTCAAGGTCGGCGCCGCCGCCGGCACGTGACCGGGCGTCGAGATCCCGGGAGCGACCGACCGTGGACGTAGCCCGCATCCGGGAAGATTTCCCGATCCTCACCCGAGAGTTTCGAGGGAAGCGGCTCGTCTACCTCGACTCCGCCGCGACCTCCCAGAAACCGAAGCAGGTGATCGAGGCCGAGGCCGATTTCTACGCCCACCGCAATGCGAACGTCCACCGCGGGGTCTACGCCCTCTCCGAGGAGGCGACCGACGCCTACGAGCACGCCCGTGAACGGGTCGCGAGCTTCCTGAACGCCTACGACTCCTCCGAGGTGATCTTCGTGCGTGGCGCGACGGAGGGCCTCAACCTCCTCGCCCATTCCGTGACCGAGGGCCTCCTCCAGAAGGGCGATCGGGTGGTCACGACGGTGATGGAACACCATTCGAACATCGTGCCCTGGCAGCTCGCGAAACAGCAGGGGAAGATCGACCTGGCGTTCGTCGATATCGACGACCGTGGCCAACTAAGGCTGGGCGACTACGGGCAGCTCCTCGGACGACCGACGAAGGTCGTCACCTTGACCCACGTCTCCAACGTCCTCGGCACCATCAACCCGGTGCGAGAGATCGCCGATCGGGCCCACGACCTGGGGGCCTACGTCATCGTCGACGCCGCCCAATCGGTTCCCCATCAGCGGATCGACGTGCGAGAACTGGGCGCCGATTTCGTCACCTTCTCCGGCCACAAGGTGCTCGGGCCGATGGGGATCGGCGCCGTGTGGGGCCGCCGGGAGCTCCTCGACCGCCTCCCACCGTACATGGGCGGTGGCGAGATGATCCAGGAAGTCCACAAGGAGAAGGTCACGTTCCGCGGGTCGCCCGCCAAGTTCGAGGCGGGCACGCCGAACGTCGGAGGGGCGGTGGGGCTGCATCGGGCGCTCGACTATCTGGAGAACATCGGATGGTCGGACGTCGAATCCCACGAGGACGCCCTCGCGCGACACTTCTTCCGCCAGGCCGAAGACCGGTTCAATGGCCGGCTCAAGATCTTCGGCCCGGGGCGCGGAGAACCGCGCGCGCCGGTCTTCTCGTTCTCCCTGGCAGGGGCTCACCCGCACGATGTGGCGAGCCTGCTGGATGCCGAGGGGGTCGCCGTCCGAAGCGGCCACCACTGCGCCCAGCCGCTGATGGAACGCCTCGGGGTACCGGCCTTGACCCGGGCGAGCCCGTACGTCTACAACGACATCGCCGAGCTCGACCGGTGCTTCGACGCCCTCGCTCGCGTCGAGCAGGTGTTCAAGCGCGCCCCGGCCGCCGCCTGAACGGACACGTATTCGCGCGCATCGGCCACCGATAAGACGGAGGATTCGCCTTTACATACCCAGCTCCGGCTCCGCCGGAACCGGAGGGGATTCGTGGACCTCGCGTCGGGCTTCTGGCTGGCGATCGTCGCGTTCGGCGCGGCGCTCGTCAACGGAGCCGTCGGCTACGGTTTCTCGTCGATCATCACGCCGATCGCGATCTTCTGGTACTCGAACAAGGTCCTCAATCCGGCGCTCGTCACCGTCGAGCTGGCCGTCAACCTGACCCTCCTGGTCCGGGAGCGCAAGTTCCTCCGCGCCACCTGGCATCGCGCCAATGGGGTCATCACGACCCTGCTGCCCGGGGTCATCCTCGGAACCGCCGGCCTCACCTACCTTGCCGTCAACGACGTGAAACTGGCGGTCTACGCGACTTTGCTGCCACTTGTCGTCGTGCAACTCTACGGGGTCTCTCGACCGTTCCGTAACGAACGGCGTACCGGTCTGGCGATCGGGCCCGGCATCGGGTTCCTCTACGCATTGACCACGATCTCCGGCCCACCGCTCGCCGTGTTCTTCCGGAACCAGGGGCTGACGAAGAACGAGTTCCGGGCAACGATGGCCCAGGTCCGGGTCGGGGAGTCGTCGCTCACCCTGGCGACGTACGTGATCTTCAGCACGTTCTTCGGGGCGGGGCTCGTCTCCGCCCCGTCCGCGGTTCTCCTTCCGTTCCTCATCGTGCCGGTCGTGATCGGAGTACCGCTCGGGACGCTCATCCTTCACCGCGTCTCCCCGGACGCGTTCCGTCGGTTCGTGATGGCGTTCGACGGCCTCCTCGTCTCCTATGGGTTCTCGCGTTCGATCGTCACCCTGAAGTGGGTTTCGACGAACGCCGGCACCGTCGTCATGCTCGTGCTGTTCCTGATGGTCGCCGCGCTCGCGTGGTGGTCGCTCCGTCAGCTCACCGGCTCCCTTTGGTTGGAGTCGAGCAGTTCCTCGGAGCCGATCACGGCTCAACCTTGACGGTCGGCTTCTCCCGGGGAGGGGTCAGGGGGTTTCGGGACGCCATCGATTCGACCTACGACTGGGGATCGCCGCCCGCGGCCGTTCGAAGATCGGGGGTGAGGATGACTCGAACGCGATCCGCCACGACCCCATACCGACCTCGCGCCATCCTGAAGTAGCCGCGAACCGTTCAGTTCTTGGTGGTAACCACGTCGGTAGAGCCCGCTCCGACCGTCGGGGAGATCTCGGCCGCCCCTACCGCCGGGTCACCCACCCTGACCACACCCCCCTACCCACCGGCCGTGTCAGGCCCCCGGCTCGTGCCATCCCGCCGTCTGCTGACCGTGGCGGCGGGCTTGGCGACGGTCTTCGTGGCCGCGGTCCTGATCTCCGGTTACGCCGGCGTGGCGCCTTGGTCCGGATCGATGCCATTCGGACATCCGGAAGCCTCGTCCAGCTCCTCGACCTCATCGTTCTGGGGCGCGGAAGGCTCCGCAGCCGCGTTGCTCACAACGGCGAATGGTGCTCCTTGGAGCCCCGTCCTCGCCGCGGGCTTTGCGCTCGAACATTCGATCACCCTCCCCGGAGGGAACTCTACCACCAATCAATCGTTCCTCCCGGGCTGTTCCTCGACGTCCTCCGTCGGGTCGTCGGCCTCGTTGACCATTCCGTCCACCCCGAACTCCGCCGCCCCCGGCCTCGCCGCGGCGTGGCTTTTCGTCTTCACCGACTCGGAGCACAACCTCTCCGTCGTCGTCGTCCTCGGGACCCAGGTGAGCGTGTTCCAGACCGCGACCGCGGCGGCCTGCGGACCCATGCTGGCGCAGTACAGCGCGATCTCCCCGGCCGCCATCGACTCGACGCAGGCGGCGGCGACCGCGGATGCTTGGGGCGGGACCGCGTTCCGGGCCAACACGACGAGCGTGAACGCCATCTACTCGGTGCAAGGGGCGATGACCTACCCCAACCTCTACTCCGGTATACCGTGCGGCAACAACTCCTCGAGCGGCAGCGGGGCCCCTCCGCCATGCTGGGGCCCTCCACCGGTCCCTCCGACCAACTACTCGGTTCCCTCCTCCTGGTCGGTATCGTACACGAGCTGCGTTCCGTATGCGATCTTTAGCTCGTGTTCCGGACCTGTCCAGATGTTCGGGGCCACTATCGACCCGCTGAACGACACGGTTCGAACGGTGTTCGCTTTCGAGGGCGGGGCAGGCTACCCGATCCTCAATCCGGGCGGCCCGAGCATGGGGCCCCCACCCACCCAACTGGGCCACCCCTGACGGGTGCCCCCAATCCGTGCCCTCCGGGCTGCGTCTCCTGCTCGGCGGGCAACTCCCGGCCCAGCACCCCGGGGGCTCCCGAGCGCCGTGCTGGCGTGGGACGATTGTCGCCCGCTACCTCACGGACGATTTAAATACATCAGGGTGATGGAATCAGGTGAGGAAGATCATGGCACAGACGGCATCCGACCTCACCCCGCTCGATTACACTCGCTACGACTTCAAGAATCCGGAGACGTACCTCGTGCGTACCGCCCGGGGGCTGAGCCGGCAGATCGTCGAGCAGATCTCGAAGCTCAAGGACGAGCCGGAGTGGATGCTGGACTATCGGCTCCGGGCCTACGAGCACTTCCTCGACCGCCCGATGCCCGACTGGGGGCCTTCGCTCGAGGAGATCGACTTCGACGCCTACACGTACTACGCCAACCCGATGGCGGAAGGGGACACGAAGAAGAGCTGGGAGGATCTCCCGGCCGACATCAAGAACACCTTCGACAAGCTCGGGATTCCCAAGGCCGAGCGGGACTATTTCGGGGGCGTTGGGGCCCAGTACGATAGCGGCACGGTCTACCACAAGATCCGGGCCGATCTCACGGCGAAGGGCGTCCTCTTCTGCGACACCGACACCGCGGTCCGGGAGCACCCGGAGATCGTCCGGAAGTACTTCGGCAAGATCATCCCGTACAACGACAACAAGTTCTCGGCGCTCAACAGCGCCGTCTGGTCCGGCGGGAGCTTCGTCTACGTGCCTCCAGGGGTCGACGTCGGGATCCCCCTCCAGGCGTACTTCCGGATCAACGCGAAGAATGTCGGACAGTTCGAGCGCACGCTGATCATCGCGGACAAGGGCGCGAAGTTGCACTACATCGAGGGGTGCACCGCGCCGGTCTACTCCACCGACTCGCTCCACGCCGCCGTCGTCGAGGTCGTGGCAGAGCCGAACGCGAAGGTCCGCTACACCACCGTCCAGAACTGGTCGAAGAACGTCTACAACCTCGTCACGAAGCGCGCCGTGGCGTACGAGAACGCCCTCGTCGAGTGGGTCGACGGGAACATGGGCAGCAAGGTGACGATGAAGTACCCGTCGGTCTACCTCAAGGGCCGGGGAGCCCGAGCCGACATCCTTTCCGTGGCCTTCGCCTCCCAGGGCCAGGTCATCGACTCGGGGGCCAAGGCGGTCCACTCCGCCCCCGACACCTCGAGCAAGATCATCTCGAAATCGATCGCGATCCGGGGCGGCCGTACGAGCTACCGCGGGCTGCTCCACGTCGCCAAGGGGGCGACGGGCGTCAAGGCGGCGGTCCGCTGTGACGCGCTCCTCCCGGACGAGGACAGCCGTTCCGATACCTACCCGTACAACGAGATCCACGAGCAGGATGCGACGATCACCCACGAGGCCGTCGTCGGCAAGATCGGGGAGGAGCAGATCTTCTACCTGATGAGCCGCGGGCTCAACGAGTCGGACGCGATCCACCTCATCCTGATGGGCTTCCTCGCGGAGTTCGCGAAGGAGCTCCCGGTCGACTACGCGCTCGAGCTCAACCGGCTGATCCAGATGGAGATGGCCGGCTCGGTCGGCTAGGCCGGCGCTCCCGCCTTCCTATTCGAACCGGCCGACGCCGGGCGCGCTCTCGGCGGAGGTCGCCGATTCGAACCGGGATCGGACGCTCCCCGACTTCGCGGCGATCCGCATGGCGATCGGGCGGTTCTTGAGGCTGACGCGGACGAACCCGGCCCCGAGGAATCCGGCCGCCGTCGCCTGGAGCGAAACGTTGGCGACCCCGACGTTCGCGAGGATACCGAGCGGCGCCGCGACTGGAACGATCGGGCCGACGGGGATCGGGGCGGCGCCCGGAGGCGAGGGCGGAGCCGGCGGCAGCGCCCCCGACGCCCCCCCGGGGAGCGCGGACTCCACGACCAGCTGGGAGAGCGGGAACGAGTAGGTCTGCGCAGCGCCCGTGATGCCGCCGACGTTCGGCACCAGCGTCGCGCTCGTGAACCAACCGCCGACGTCCGAGCTCCCGGCGGCACGGCATAGGACGGTCAGGCACGCATCGACCGGGACCAGGGCGTAGGGGGGCCCGGACGCCACGACGTTGAACGATGCCGTCCACCGGTCGCCCACGCTCAGGTGGTTGAGCGACGGCTTCGTGCTGAAATTCCACGCGATCATCCGGACCCCGCCTGCCGTGATCGGGGTCGGCACGGTCTGGCAGCTCGGGAGGAATCCGTCCGCGGTCGAGCACGACGCGGCGAACTGGGGCTGAGGGGCGAGCGCGATCGATCCGAACGGGACGAACCGGAACATCGGTTGGGAGGTGCTGTTGGCGACCAGGAGGTTCGTCACCGGTCCGAACCCGATCCGGGTGAGCGCCTTCAGCAGGTTCGGGTTCTCGTCGTTCGGCGTGAAGATCGGCCCGTGCGTGACGTAGGTGAGGTCGCCGGTGTTCCCGTTCGGGCAGGCGAAGTACGAGGGCCCGTCCCACGTCCCGCCGGTCGCGGCGGCCAGATCGCAGCCGCCGAGCAGGATGTGCGTCGAGTCGGTCTGGACCGCCGGCCCGCCGGGTCCCCCGCCGATGGAGGCGGCGGAAGTAGGCCAGCCTGGGGAGAGCGGGTCGGTGGGAGTGTCCCAGACGTCGATCGTATCGATGGTGCAGACCCCGCCGACCGAATCCGTGCACGTCGGGGAATGGTGCGCCAGGGCGGCGATCGAATCGTTGAGGTTGCCGTCCTGGGAGAGGACCCAGCCCTCGCAGTTGGGGCTGACGCCGTCGCCGAAATTGTACGCCGGCTCGCACGTCCAGCTGTTGGGACCGTCCTGGTACTGGGGATAGGAGAACGCGTTGTAGAAGCTCGAGCTCACGAGGTAGTTCTCGATGTAATGCGGGTCGCGCGGCGCCGCCGACCCGAGCAGGACCAGAACGTGGTGGGTGTTGGGGGACCAGTCGAGGC
>JABCYU010000025.1 GCA_013290045.1 Methanobacteriota archaeon
ATGGCCGTGGCGTTGCTGACGCGGACTTCGAGGGTCGTCCGATGGAACCCACGGCTGCGGCACCGTTCTAAGAACGTCGACATCAGCCGATAGCCGATCCCCAGCCCGCGGACGTTGCGGTCGACGGCGAACATCAGGATGCGGGCCTCGCCGTCGATCTGGGAGACGCCGAGGAGGAACCCGACGGGGCGCTCGAGCGCGTCCACGCCGACGAGGAACCCCTCCGGCCACTGCTGGCTCAGCGACTGGTAGAGCGATGGGTCGTAGTGCTCGTGCAGCGAATCCGCGACGATCGCGGAGATCGTCGGGACGTCCGGCGACCGGAAGCCCCTAAGGTGGATCGAGGTCGCGGGGCTGGAAGGGAGCCCCGAACTGGGAGGCGCCGCGGCGTCAGCGATACATCTCACCCGGCCCCGCCGATGGGTTCTCGTGCATCGCCGAGATCGACTGCTGCTGTTGCTGGAGCGTCTTGCGGACCTCGCCCTCGATCTCCCGCGCCTTCTCCCGGAGCGGCTTGGTGTCGAGGACGAGCATGGGGACCAGGGGATTGATCGACTCGATCACTTTGGCCGCCGCCCGGGCATCCGGGTAGTCCTTGTGGGCCTGCGCCACGACGCACAGGACGGGGATCTGCCGGCCGATCGCCGACAATAGGAGCCCGCCGGCGAATCCCGTGACCACCCCGTTCGCCGGGTCGAAATGGTATTTCCCGAGGAGGGGTGCGGCGGCGCGGTTCGCCATGGCGACCACCCGCGCGTCCCCCTTGAACTCCTCCTCCATCGGCTGCCCCTCGACGGCGACGATCAGCTGGACCCCCTTCGCCTCGGCCCAGTCGAGGATCGCTCGGCCCATGTGGGTGAGGATCTCGGCGGGGGGCTGGATATCGGAGATGACGACGACCAGTTGCTCGCAGCTCTGATCGACGCCGCAGACCGTCTTGCTGGCGTAGAATCGGACGGGAGCGTTGACGACCCCCTCCTCCATGATGACCGTCGGTGGGAAGTCCTCGCTGGCCATGTACCCGATTGCGGTCATGTCGAGGGTGTGGACGAGATAGGAGACGGCGACCGACCCCACGAGCCCGTGCGTCGGGAAGCCCACGACCATCATCGCCCCCTTCAGCGACTCGTCGCGCGTATCGACGATATGGAGGTCCTGCGCGACGGCCATGCTACCGGTTTCCCAGACGGTTGCAGGGCGCCCGTGCCTTAAATCGTTCGACAAGAATCTCCCCGCCCCGCCCGGCGTCGGCGCATCCCAGTATGCCTTTATACCGGTCAAGGCCAGCAAGGGTCCGATGAAGGTCCTCATCACGGGGATCGACGGCTACTCCGGTTGGCCGCTCGCCCTCCATCTCCTCTCCCGGGGCCATGACGTGGCCGGACTCGACAATCTCGTCACCCGAAAGCGGGTCGCCGAGGTCGGTAGCTGGTCGGCGCTCCCCATCCTGTCGTTCCCGAAACGGCAGGAGGCCGTCCGTCGGCTGCTCGGAAAGGAGATCCGGTTCTACAAGGGCGACCTCGGCGACTGGGAGTTCGTCCGGGAGGTCCTCGGGGCCGAGCGCCCCGACGCCGTCGTGCACCTCGCCGAGCAGCGGAGCGCTCCGTACTCGATGATCGACGTGCACCACGCGGTCAGCACCCAGGTGGAGAACGTCACCGGGACCCTGCACCTGCTCTACGGGATCAAGGAGATCGTCCCGGACTGCCACCTCGTCAAGATGGGGACGATGGGCGAGTACGGGACCCCGAACGTCGACATCCCCGAGGGGTTCTTCGACATCGAGTACCGCGGCCGCTCCGACCGCCTTCCGTTCCCCCGCCAGGCCGGCTCGTGGTATCACTGGAGCAAGGTGTTCGACTCGGGCGACGTCATGTTCGCCACGAAGATCTGGAACCTCCGCTCCACCGACGTCATGCAGGGGGTCATCTACGGGACCCGGACCCCCGAGATCACCGACCCGGCCCTTTTCACCCGTTTCGATTTCGACGAGACGTGGGGGACGGCCCTCAACCGTTTCGTCGCCGAAGCCGTCCTCGGTCTCCCGATCACCCCGTACGGGCAGGGCCACCAGATCCGGGGGTTCATCGCCCTCGAGGATTCGATGCAATCGCTGCGGCTCGCCATCGAGCACCCGGCCCAACCCGGCGAATACCGCGTCTTCAACCAGTTCGACGCGGCGTACTCGGTCAACCACCTCGCTGAGATCACCAAGAAGGTCGCCGAGGCCCAAGGGATCCCCGCCACGATCGAGCATCCGCCCGACCCGAGGGTCGAGGCCGAGCAGCATCACTACTACCCGATCCACGAGCACCTTCCCGCGCTCGGCTACCGGCGCACCCGGGAACTGGAGGAGGCGCTCCAGGAGATCTTCAAGGACGTCCGGAAGTACAAGCGCCGGCTCGAGGCGCGGCGCCATGTCGTCATGCCCGCGGTGAGCTGGCGGGACGCCGACAACCGGCCGCATCTCGACGCCCGAAGCCCCCCCGCCGAACCCGCCGCGACCCCGGCGGCCCCCGTCGCTGCCCCCGGCTCCCCCACGGACCCGACCCGGTCTCCGGCGTAACGCGCGATGCACGGCGTCCTGACCCTCGCCGGGGAGGGGACCCGGATGCTCCCTTGGACGCGCGGCCTCCGCAAGGAGTTCCTGCCGCTCTACGACCACAACCCGGACGGCGACCCGGTGCTCAAGCCGGTCGCCCACCTCGTCCTAGAGACCCTCGTCGAGGCCGGCGTGGACGACGTGACCCTCGTCGTCGGGGCGAAGGACCTCGCGTTCGTCCAGAACTACTTCTCCATCGACCAGGAGTTCCTGGCCCGTCACTCGCATCACGCCGAGCGGCTCGCGACGACCCGGCGCTTCTATCGGACCCTCAAGGGCCTGCGACTGCGCTATGCCGTCCAATCGGCGCCCCTCGGCTTCGGCGACGCCGTCCTGCAGGCCGAGCCGTACGTCGGCCACTCCCCGTTCATCCTGCACGCCGCCGATGCCGTGCTCCTCGAGCCGAAGCGCGGCGCGCTCCTTAGGACCATGTCCCGCCTCCTCGAGCTGGAATCGTCGGACGCGGTGCTGCTCGTCCGTCGCGTCGCCGACCCGACGCGCTACGGCGTCGTCGAAGGGATCGCGGACGGGAGGTTCGGGGGCCTGCCGAAACTGAAGGTCACCGGGATGGAGGAAAAGCCGAAACGCCCGAAGTCGCCCTGGGCGGCGACCGCCGCCTACGCGTTCTCCCCGAAGCTGTTCGATGCCCTGCGATGGGTCCAGTCGAACGACCACCCCCGGGAGCTCGAGGTGACCGCCGCGATCCAGCACCTGCTCTCGACCGGAGGGCGGGTCTCCGCCCTCGTGCTGACGACCCGGGCCGGAGAATGGCGGTCGGTCGGCTCGCCGGAAGGGTTCGCCCGGGCGCTCCAGCGGACCCGCCACCGGACGCGCCGCGCACGGGCGCGACCCGCTTAGCGCGGCTCCGGAAGCGCAAGGCGAGGGATTAAACGAACAGAGCCCTTGCGGCCGCCCGGGTATCCCTACCGCTGGACCGTACGTCCGGCGGCCGGAGGCCGAGCTCTGGAATGAAACGGCAGATGGTCGATATGCTGGCGGATCTGATCAAGATCCCCAGCGACCCGTTCTCGGACAAGCAGGAGGTGCTCGACTACGTGCAGTCGTTCACCGACCAGCTCCACATGCGTAACACGTTGTTCGGGGACACGGCCGCCCCGGCGCTGCTCGCAGAGTACGGCCAGGCCGGCATCGTCCTCTCCGGCCACCTGGACACCCCCCCGATCGGCGACTATTGGAGTTTCTCGCAGAGCCAGCTCGCCTCCGGCCGGATGTACGGCCGCGGCGCGGCCGACATGAAGGGGACGGTCATCGCCATGCTGCAGGCCGCCCAGGACCTCGTCGCGCGGAAGATCCCCGTCGCCCTCGCCCTCACGACCGACGAGGAGACGACGATGCAGGGGGCGATGGCGCTCGCCAAGACGCTTCCCATGCGCCGGGCGAAGGCGATCATCGTCGGGGAGCCGACCGGGCTACGGGTGGCCCACGCCGAGAAGGGGGTCCTCGACCTCGCCATCGAGACCCGGGGAAAGGCGGCCCATGGCGCCATGCCCCACCTGGGCGAGAACGCGATCTCCAAGATGATGCGGATCCTCCGCGGCCTCGAGGGGTTCAAGGGACGCATCGCGCATCCCGAGCTCGGCTCGGTGACGATGAACATCGGGACGTTCAACGGGGGCACGCGCCTCAACGTCGTGCCGAACAAGTGCACGGCCGAGGTCGATATCCGCTTCCCGCCGCCGTACTCCCCGGACCAGCTCTACCGGGAGATCGAGGAGCATCTGCGTCGCATCAAGACCCCGTTCACCCTCCGACGGATCGTCAGCATGCCGTCGGTCCAGATCGACCCGGCGAGCGAGCACGTCCGCATCCTCCAGGAGGTCTCGAGCGCCGAGTCGGCCGTCCTCGTGCACGCTTCGGAGGCCGTCTACTACACCCAGGTCAACCCCCGCGTCGTGATCTTCGGGGCGGGCGAGGAGGAGCTCTCCCATCAGGCGAACGAGTACGTCAAGGTCGAGGCCGTCGCCCGCGCGGCCGAGGTCTACAAGAAGTACGCGCAGCGCCTCTCCGTCGCCCGTGCCGGATGACCCGGCCCGCCGGCGCATCGCTCAACTTTCGACCCGATTTCCCCCGGGACCGGGCGGGGTCGAGCGCCACGTCGCCGAGGTGAGCAAGCGGCTCGCCCCGCGGAACTTCGAGGTCGGCGTCTACACCACCGATCTCTACCGGGAGTTCCCCTGGGAGCGGCTCGGCGCGGAGATTCCCCGACGCGAGACCTGGGACGGCGTCGCCATCCGGCGGCTGCCTACGTGGAGCCTGCCCGGCGAGCTCCACTACCCGTTCTTCCGTGGGCTGGAGCCCGCTCTCGCCGAGGATCGTCCCGAGCTGCTCCATGTGCACACGTACGGCACCCACCACGCCGCCGTCGCCCGCCGGTATTCCCGGCGAGCCCGCGTCCCCTACGTGATCACGGCCCATTACCATCCGATCTGGTCGATCGAGGGCGGGTGGCTGCGCCACCGGATCCGGGGGTTCTACGACCGTCGGCTCGCGGCGCCGATCGTCGCCGGGGCTTCCCGGCTCATCGTCCAGAGCCGGGAAGAGGAGCGGCTGATCCGGGAGAACGGCTTCCCCCTCCCCCGGGTGGAGCTGATCCCGCCGGGGTACACGCCGCTCCCCGAGCCTCCGCCCGGCGACCGTCCGTTCGCCCGGTCGCTCGGCCTTCCCGGGCCGTTCCTCCTGTTCGTCGGGAGGCTCGCGTCGAACAAGGGGTTGGTGCCCCTGGTCGACGCATTCGCCTCGCTCGCCCGCCACGACCCCTCCGCGACCCTCGTCCTCATCGGGGAGGATGGCGGCATGCTCGCCACGGTGAAACGCCGGGTCGATGAGCAGCAGCTGGGCTCCCGGGTGCGGTTCACCGGATTCGTGGCGGACGAACGGATGCTCGCCGCGGCGTTCCGCGAGGCCCGGCTGTTCGTGCTCCCCAGCGAGTACGAGGCGTTCGGTCTGGTCCTCCTGGAATCGCTGGCGCAGGGGACCCCGGTCGTCGCGTCGCGCGTCGGCGGGGTCCCCGAGTTCATCGAGGACGGGCGCGCGGGCTTGCTCGTTCCCCGCCTGGAAGTCCCTCCCCTCGCCGAGGCGATCCTGGCCCTCTGGGACGACGAGCCCCGGCGACGGGCCATGGGGGAGTACGGTCGGAACGAGGTGGTGCCCCGGTACTCCTGGGACCGTGTCGCCGACCGGCTGTCGTCCCTCTACCGGGAGGTGCTCGGCGGGTGAAGATCGTCCAGCTCGCCCTGCGGTTCGACGCCCCCGGGGGCGTGGAGACGACGGTCCGAGAGCTCTCCCGCGGCCTCGCCGCGGCCGGGGATCAGGTCGAGGTGTTCGCGAGCGACCTGTTCGACGAGCCGGCGTGGATCCGACGGACCGATTACCCCCCGACCGTCGACGGCGTTCCCGTCCGCCGGTTCCCCGTCGTCAAGAAGATGATCCCCGGGCTGACGATGCCGATGATGGCCGGGGTGATGGACGCCCTCTCGGAGAGCGGGGCCGATGTCCTCGACGCCCATTCCCACCGGTACGGACACGTGCTCCAGGCGGCGGCCGTGGCCCGGCAGCGCGGGATCCCCCTCGTCGTCTCGGCCCATTACCACCCCGCGGATCGGGGAGAACCGGCCTGGAAGGCCGGTCTCCTCCGATGCCAGGACCACTTCTTCGGGATGACCGCCTACCGGGTGGCGCGGGCCGTCGTCGTCGAGACCGAGAACGAGGCGCGCCTCCTGAGAGAGTTCTGTCCGGCGGACCGGATCCGGGTCGTGCCGCCCGGGATCGACCTCGCGGCCTGGGCGGACGCCCGCCGACCGGCGACGGTGCCGGAGCTGCCCGACCGGTACTTCCTCTATGCCGGGCGGATCGCCGCCAACAAGGGGCTTCCGTCGCTCCTTCAGGCCCTCGCCCGCATCCCCAAGGAGCGGCGACTGCCCCTGGTCGTGATGGGCCGGGATTGGGGAGAGCAGCCGATGCTCGAGCGCCTGGCCGGGGAGCTCGGGGTCACCGCCGACCTCCGGTGGCTCGGTCACACCGAGTCGGCGACGTACCGTGCCGTCGTTCGGCGGGCGACCGTCTTCGTGCTCCCCTCCGAGTGGGAGGCGTTCGGCCTGGTGCTCCTCGAGGCGATGGCGGCGGAGCGGCCGATCGTCGCGACGGCGGTCGGGGGGGTCCCGGAGGTCCTCGACCACGGGAAGGCCGGCCGGCTCGTGCCGTTCGGGGACGCGCCCGCGCTCGCGCGACAGATGGAGGAGCTCGCCACCGACGAGAGTGCCGCCCGCGACCTGGCGAAGGTGGGCCATCGCCGCGTCGAACAGTTCAGCATGACCCGATCGATCGAGAACCATCGTCGCCTCTACCGGGACGTCGCGGGCTAAGCGCCTGACACCGAGGGTCCCATCCTGGGGCGCCGGTCGAAACCTTCAATCCCACGAGCCTGGCTTCCGAGCCGTGGCCTGTGTATGCGCCTGCTCCTGTTCGGCATGCCTGGCCGGCGTCCTCGCCTCCGCCGCGCTGACCCAGGCCGGGATGAACATGGGGAGGGCGTGGGCCCGGTCGACCCGAGACCCGCCTCTCCCGGCCGAATCCCCGTACGGACCCGGATCGGAGCTGACGACAGAGGACGCGCGATGTCCGCACTGCGGGACGTTCAAGGATCCGATGGAGTACCTCCACCCGACGATCTGGGAGAAGGTCCAGAGGTTCTTCGATCCGGCGGACGACGTCCCCGGTCCCACCCATTGAGCCGAGAGCGCCTTGTCACCCGGCGGAGGCACAGTACGGGCAGTGAGCGGTCCAGTTCGGGAGGTACCGTCCGCTTCGGGGACCCGGAGGCCCGAGCCGCTGGGCAGTGATGGCGGCCGCCCCCAGTCGATTCACGACGGGAGGGCGCGTCCGGAGGCGGCGATCGCCCCGCCGGTGATCCCCTGACGGCCCGCCGCACGGTATTGGGACGACGAGATTACCTGACCCCCCCGTCCGCCCGATGGGGGCCAAAGCATCCCTTTCCCGGAACTCGTCGTTCTCTCCCTCGACCGGTCCGTCCCGCCCGGGCCGCAGGTCACCGGTGTCAGGGGGCCGGCACCGCGGGGATCCTGAGGTGAGACTCGCTCTCCAGGACGGATCGATGGTCCGTGATCGAAAATCGGTGCTGGTTCGGGGCTGTAGATAGCCTCCGGTCAAAGTCGAGCATTTGCTTGGCCAACCATTCGAAGTCGGCGAAGATCAGCGGGTCATTGCTTTCTTCTCTCCACTTCGTGAGGAGGTTCTCTGGCGTGATGATCGCCTTGTGGTACGCCGTGATCCAGGTGCCGAAAGCGCTCCAGACCATGCGCTTTTCGAGCACGCGTCCCCGGGTCAAGGCTCCCATGAGTTCGAAGAAGATTCCGACCTCCCAGTCGTCCGGTTCCTCCCCTCTATCCTCCCGGAGCAGCCACTCACTGAGCTCCTTCCGGGCTTGGCGCATTCTCGGACTGTAGAACCGCTCCCGAAGGTCGAGAAGCGTCGTGGACGAGTGGAGGCGTTGGGCTTGGCGGAGTTGCCAATAGGCGAAGACGAGGGTGCCCACAACCAGCGCCCACGTGCCGATGATCGTCGCCCACGTGGTGAAATCGAGTGCGGTCACGGGCTCGGCAAATCCATGCCCCGTGATAAGGGGACTTTCTTGAAGAGGCTGTCAAGAGGACCCCTTGCCGGAAGGCTCAGGATGAGTAACGTGGCATGGAAGGCCCCCCCTGGTGCAAGGTCCGGCGGGTCACTGCCGCCCACGATTCTTGAGGGCGGGGAGCGGGCTTCGCCCCCCTTATCTGCGCGATTTTATTCCGTGCTCGCGATGGGTTAAATGGCTACCTGGGCGGACCACCACTTGAGAATCGGGGCAGGTGGCGGCATTACCGCGGCAGTGGTGACGCTACTCCTCGTCGCGCCGAGCACGGTCGCCACTGGCACCCACGCTATTGTCCTGACGCCGCCGTTCAAGGCGAAGACGGTGTACAGCTCTGACTACATCATTTCCTCAGGGAACGGTTCGATGAATTACACCAAGCCTTTCTTTAATCGACAAACAGGCTTTGCCGGGTACTGGGGGGACGCAGTAATCCCTCGGTGCAACGGTACCTGCAACTCAGTCCAAGCGGACTATAGCCCGAGCTTCGCAGGCCCTCAGCTCGGAGTCGAGCTGCCGATCAACGTTCCTGCAAACTACACGTCGGTCGAGCTAAACTCGACCCTGACCTTTGTGGAGACCCTCCACGCGCATCCGGGCACATGCCACTTCCAAAATGTCACCGGACGGACCTCTGTTTGTGGTTGGTATGACCTGTGGCTCGTCCAGGTCAGCTCACCCTACCTGGATGATGTAACGGCTAACCGCAGCTATGGACCGTCCAACACTACTCTCACGACCTCATCTTGGAAAGGCGTGCAAGGGTACATCGACGGTTGTCAGATCGTCAACGGAGCGAACACCTGCTTCTCGTATCGCTCCGGCCCAATCTCAAATCTGACGGCAGTGCGAACATCGTGGAACACGACTTTCAAGATACCCGCCACGACCACCCCCCACCGTTACCTGCTCGAGCTGTCGTTCCTATGGGTAGTCTATGCCGGTGTCAGCACTTCGGTCGCTGGACCTCAGACCGCCAAGGCAACGCTCAGTGGCTTTTCGAACAGCGTCGAGCTCAATATGGCGCGAACCGGGCACGGATTCTATCTGAACTCGATTACCTACTCGTGAGGGGAACGGTTCCGGAATCGCGCCACTTCCGAGCGTCAATCGCCCACGACGGCGCGCCCGTCTTCATGAACGCGTGGTCGGCCCGATCGCAGGGCATAGCCGACAGACGACCCCCTGCCCATAGCGAACCCACTCGTTGCGGGTGGGGTCAAGGGTTGGATTCGGCCGTCGGCTCGAGCCTGTGGGAAGGGTGTTTCGGTCTCCCGTCACTCATGTTCACGGCCAACGGTTAGGAGGAACTCGGCCCGGGTCGACAGCCACCCTAGCCGCAGGGGACGGGCCTAAGATGCGGAGCTGCTGGCGGACCCGCCCCCAGCGGGCCATCTGGGCAAACGCCCAGATGCCGACGACAACTGACGCCCCAGAGAGGAGGCCGACCACGAGCCAGAATTCCTGAATCCACAACGGGACGAACGAAGGGGCCCGGGTAATCGTGGCGAGGCGCACGGCATTTGCGGCCTGCCAAAGCCAAAAAGTCGGGATTGCCAAAAGGAAGAAGGCCGCCAGAATTACAACGAGACGCGCCCGCTCCCGTTTCTCGGAGATGATGAGCTCGCCGAGGTCAAGAGGCATCCTGTAACCTCCGACAGGACGGAGATCGAGGGGATAAGTCCTCGTTCGGGACTCACCGGCGGAGTCGGTGCCTCTCAGCCCGAAGCGGCGAGCCTGAGGAGTCCTACCACAATCGCGGAGGCCGCGATGAGGATGAGCATCAAGAAGACCAAGCGGACCACGATGATCCTTACCGGCAAGAACTTGGTGCGGTCTCCCAGGACAAGATCCTCAATCGAGAAGACCGGCGTCGGCCCCACTTCGGCCTCGTGGCCTCGCTGGTCCGAATTCGGTTTGACCGCGGGATCTTCTGCCTCCATGAATTCGACCATGGCCCCCCCAAATCCCCTGCAGCGAGCCAAAACCTTGGATTCAGAATCGCTGGACCAATTCGAGTGCCCGCCTCGGGACCATGTGTCCCGCGACGGCAGCTGATGCGCCGATGCTTGGGACGCCGATTGCAAGGCTAAGATACGAACCGTCCCACAAAATGATGAGGGTCGCGGACAGCACCACAACGGCGTACAAGGCGAGGGTGACGCCGAGCACGAACACCCCGTCCCACGGGTCCATGAGATTGTTGATCCGACGGGTTGCCCTCTGAAGCCTTCGCATTTCCGGGGGCAAGGGACACCCGAACGCTTCGAAAGCGACGCGTCGAAACTGATCGACTCCAGCGCAGCCTCGCAACAGACCCTCTCCGAGTGCTACCCCGTAGCACGCGGGCGGCAAAAAGGGTTGAGTTGGATCGGGGTCCTGGCGGACGGGCTCAGGGGATCGTCGGCAAGGGCGCCGCGCCCCCGACCCGTCGGCCGGGCCGGCGAGCGGTCCGCCGGGGACGAAGCCCGGCGCGCCCGAGCGCGCCGCGAACGGCGACTACGCCGACGAGTCCGACCCGAGCTGCTGGATGAACGGGTAGGCGTTCATCGAACCGAGCCCGGTCGCCGGGTCCCACCCGGTGCCGGCGGACCAACCGTTCGAGCCGGAGGTCACGTCGTGGAGCTCCGCGGAATAGTTCCCGCTGCCGCCGCTGATCCCGTAGACGTGGAGGAACAGATACGCCCCGTACGATCCCGCGGCCGCAAAGCCGTTCGCGGCCCTCAACGAGTTCACGTCGGCGGTGAGCCCGGCCCAGATCGGGCAGGCGACGCTCGTCCCGCCCACGACGTTCCAGCCCCCGTAGGCGGTGTCGTAGACCCAGACCCCGGTGCTGGGGTCGGCCACGGCGGCGACTTCCGGCTTGGCGAGCTCCTTGTAGCTGTCGGAGATCTTGACGGTCGATTCGTAGGACGGTTCCGAGGTGCTGCCCGCGTAGCCTCCGCCCGATCCGGACCACGCCGACTCCGAGGAGTAGGTGCTGCCGCTCCCGAGCGAGAGCGTGGTGCCCCCGACGGTCAGGATCTTGAGGCAGTCGGCCGGGCTCTGGCTCCCCTGGAACGTCCCCGAGCCCCAGGCACCGCTGTCGCCGGCGGAGGCGAGGACCGTCACGTGGGCGGTGGCGGCGGTGTTCAGCAGGCTCGTCGCCTTCGACCCGCAGCTGGACGTCCCGCCCCAGGAGTTGGAGATCTGGTTCCCCAGGTGGTGCGAGAGCGCGTAGCCCCACGCGCCGTAGAGGGCGCTGTTCGTCGGGGAGTTGCCCTCGATCATCTCGATCGCGGCCCCCGGGGCGACGGCGTGCGACCACTCGACGTCGAGCGCGGTCTCCAACGACCACCCCGAGTTCGAGCAGAGTCCCCCGGCCGTACTGTAGCGGAGCACGGTCAGCTTCGGATCCGGGATCCCCATCCCCTTGTCGAACGCGGTGAGGTCCGAGGCGAGCTTCGAGTCACCGCAGGCGTCGACGATGACGATCGTCTCGCCCGTGCCGTTGAGCTGCCGGTTCGTGACCGCGCTGGTGAAGTTGTAGGCGGTCCGCACGTCGCCGACGCACAGTCCGCTCGACGAGCAGCTGAACGAACGGGGGTGGACGGCGGCGGGCACGACGAACGGATGATCGCTCCCGACGGCACGCGAGACGGAGGTGTAGCCCAGCCCCCCGGCCAGCAGGAGCGCGGGGGCCAGCATCATGGCGACGGTAGCCCAACTTCCGACGGCGATCGAACGTGCGCCCATGGAGCCTCGGAGGGGATTCAACCGGAGCCCAATATAACCCATCGGTTCGTCGTATCAAGGGCCCGACGATCCGAGGACTCGGAGCGGCCCGCGCGAGTCGGGCCGCCGGATTAGGTTCGGGGTCCCCGGCCGCGTCGCGGACTAACGTCGGATCAGCCGTCGTCGCGCCTCGCGCGAATCGCGGCTGTCGCTCGGTCGCGGGTTCTCCCAAGGCTCCTGACCGGCGGCGGCCCCGGCGATCGGGGCCGCGGCATCCGACCGATGGGCCCGGCGCCTCCGCCACGCGAAAAGGCCCACCGCCGCCACACCCAACGCCACCGCGGCTCCCACGAGCCACTCGAGCTCCGTCGTCGTCAGGACGAACCCCCCATGGCTCCCCCCCGGCGCGGCGACGACGATCACGGTGAAATTCTGCGAGGACGACTCGCCGGCGGCGTCGGA
This sequence comes from Methanobacteriota archaeon, assembly GCA_013290045.1. Lineage (GTDB taxonomy): Archaea > Thermoplasmatota > Thermoplasmata > Lutacidiplasmatales > UBA184 > Lutacidiplasma. The sequence goes on from JABCYU010000025.1 coordinate 12,447, forward strand.
GACGCTGACGGTGACCGGGTAGCTTCCGGACCGATTGTACACGTGGGTGGTCGAGGCCACGGCGGAGCTGGAGGAGTCCCCGAAGCTCCAACGGACGACGATCGGGGGCGTCCCCCCGGCGACCGTCGAGCTGAACGTCGAGGCGGCTCCCGAAACGACATCGCCCCCGGGCGCCGAGGCGACGAGGGAGAGTCGCGGGTTGACCGTCGCGACGAACGTCGCCCAACCGACCCCGCGCACCGAGTCCGTCGCGGTGACGTTCCCGCTGTAGGTCCCCGGAGCGGCGAAGGCGTGGGCGACGGAGGTTCCGCTGGCCGTCGACGCATCTCCGAGGGCCCAGGCGAATCCGTACGGGGGCGTTCCGCCGGACGCGCTCGCATTGAACTGCGACGTCCGCCCGACGTCGGTCGCCCGGGGCGTGATCGATACGCCCACGCTCGGTCCGGGGAGCACGGTCACGGAGGTGGTGGCGTTCGCCGGAACGCCCGCCGCATCGGTGACCACCAACGTCGCGGTGTAGCCGCCCGTGGCCGAGTAGGGGTGGGCGAGGTTCTGGAGCGACGTGCTCGAGTTGTCGCCGAGGGTCCAGCGATAGATGTACGGGGGGGTCCCGCCGGACCCCGAGCCGGCGAACGAGGCCGGCTGCCCGACCTCGACCACCGAGGGAAGCACGGAGGCCATCGCGAGCAGCTTCGGTTCGAACACCCAGGTGTCGGAAACTCCGCCGCCGCCCGGGCACGTCGGGCACCCGGAGCTGGTGCCCCCGAACATCAGCAGGAAGCCCGTCCGGCTCAGGGTCCCGGACGGCCACGTCGACGTGCTCTCCATCGCGGCGGCCGCGAACCGTCCGGACGGGGTGGCACCGGTCTGGCCGGTGAGGTTCGTCCAACGGGCCGCCCCGTACCGCCACGTGTCGGAGAGCGGGCCGCGCGTCCCGTTCCCGCCGAATAGGACGGCGGTCGACGTGATCCCGAAGTAGGAGAGGAACGGCCCCGAACGGGCCGGAGGCGAGGCGGGCGACAACACGGCGACCTTCGCCCAGTGGGCCCCGACGTACTCCCAAGTGTCGTTCAGGGGGCCCGCGGCTCCCGAGGAGCCTCCGAACAGGAGCGCGTATCCGTCCGCCTCGTCCCAGACGAACCCCGCTCCCCATCGAGCGGTGGGGGCCGACCCGGCCCTCGAGGTGTTGTTCTGCCAACCCGCCTGGGTGTACCCCCAGGTGTCGTTGAGGGGCGCTCCGCCGGCCGAGGCACCGCCGAAGAGAACGGTGAATCCGCCGGCGTGGTCGAAGGAAAGGGCCGCCCCCCAACGAGCCGGCGGGGCCGACCCGGGATTCGTGAGGTTGACCCACCCCCCGCCGACGAACGCCCAGGTGTCGTTGAGCACCCTACCGCCGCTCCCGATGCCGCCGTAGAGCAGGACGTAGCCGTCGCGGGAGTCGTAGGTCATGCTCGCGTACGAGCGCGCCGGTGGCTGGGTCCCGGCGATCGAGGCGTTCGACCACTGTCCCCCCGAATAGATCTCGGTCGTCGCGGGAGCGGGACACGCCGACGGCTCGCAGCCACCGAACATCAGGAGATCCTGCGACGTCGGGTTATACGTCAGGCTCGCCCCCCGGAGCGGGGGGGGCGAGAGGCGTTGGACGCCGGTGAGGTTCGACCAGGTCAACGTGCTCGCCTGGGGGCCGGTAGAGAGCCCGATAGGGGCGGCGGGAGCCCCCGATCCGCGGGCGAGCTGGGCCGAACCTGTCGAGGGCCATAGGGCGGGCGGGGGGGCCGCCGGCGGGGTCGACCCGCCAGTGGCCTCCGAGTGCACCGGCCGGGGGGCCGGGCCGACCCCAGGAGCCTGGGCGGCGGACAACAGCAGGAGGTAACTGACGAGAATCGCCGAAGCGATCGCCGTGCGGCGGTGCGGACCGAGATGCGTCGTTCTTCGGGCCGCGGCCCTCACCGCAGCCGACCTCGGGATGGATACGCGGCCCGCGGGCTGAAAAACCCTTCGAGAGGGTTCGACCGACCGAAATCCACCCCCCAATTGCGCCCAGCGTAATTCCCTGGGGGTCCGGGGGGCTTCGTGCCCAGCGGCCGCGGGCTCGACCTCAGGCGAGGACCCAGGTGTCGTTCGTGAAGTACGCGCCGCCGCTGTACCCTGAGAACAGCACGATCTCGGAGAGCAACGGGTCGTAGCTCAAGGAGAAACTGACCCGGGGGGACGGGGAAGCCAGGGGGTGGAGCTGGACCCATCGGGTACCGTGGAGGGCCCACGTGTCCCCCAAAAGCGTACCGTTGAGCTGGGTGCCGGCGAAGAGGACCACTCCCGAGGGGCGAACGTGCGAGGGCCCGGGGTTCTCCACCATTTCCGACAGGTATCGGGGCGGGGGGGCCACCGCGGTCGTCAGGTTCGTCCAGGTTCCGGCGCGGAACTCCCAGGTCTCGTTCGAGATCGCCTGGCAGACGTTGCTGAGCACGGAGACACACCCGCCGAACAGGACCACCGCTCGGAGCACGGGATCGTACGACATCGCGGCGCCCATCCGGGAAGAGGGGGTGACGCTGAGGTTGAGCTTCGTCCAGGTATCGTTCGCGAACGTCCACGTGTCCCCGTAGGGGAGGCACGTTCCTGCGGTGTTGGGCGGGCCGCATCCGCCGAACAGCACGATCTTGCCCGAAGCGGCATCGTACGCCATGCTCGGCGAGCTCCGACCGGGGGGGAGCACTGACGTGTTCATCTTGGCCCAGTGCCCGTGCGTGAAGTTAAACGCCGCTCCGGAATTGATCGTGTAGCCGTTGCCGCCGAAGAGGACCGCCGTCCCGGCGGCCGCATCATAGGCGAACCCGGCGAGGTTGGTCGTCGAGACCCGTCCCCCGAGCGACCCCACGCGCCACCCCGAGGCGCCGAAGATGTACGTGTGGGCCGTCGACGGATACCCCCCGAACATCACGACGCCCCTCACCTGGGGGTCGAAGGTCATCTGGGGCCCGATCATCTGCGGTGGGGAGTACGACAGGTTCGCCGTCAGGTTCGTCCACGTCGTGTTTCCCCCGACCACCGGGCCCCCGGCCCCGACCGCGATCGTGGTGGGCGCCCCCGCGGCGAGCCCGAAAATGCCCGGGATCAGCAGGACGGCGATCGCCATGCCGACCCCCGGCCTCGTCACACGACCCGAAAGACGATAGGCCTAGTTAAGCACCGGAGGCCGCCGGGTGGAGAGGACGCGGGCCAGGGACCTAGGGAGGGCGATCGAGGCGCCGGAGCTCCGCCGAGACGCGTTCCAGGGCCTCTCGTTCCTCGCCGCGCTTGAGGAGGGTCCCGGCGTGGAACAGGTAACCGAGGAGCGCGAGGATCATCCGCCGTTCACTTCCTTCGCGTAGGCCCGGAGGATCGACATCCCTTTCTTCAAGTTCGCCCGCGAAGCGGCGAAGGAGAGTCGGAGGTGCGACGCACCGCGGGAGCCAAACGCGTCCCCGGGAGTGCTGATGAGCCCCCGCTGCAGCAGCGCGCCCGCGACCTCCTGGGCGGTCCCGGGCCAGGCGAACTTGGGGAACGCGTAGAACGCCCCGCTCGGAGGCACGCACGAGAGCCCCGGGATCCGGTTGAGGCCCTTGACGACGAGCTCCCGGCGGGCTCGGAACTCCTTCATCATGACCTGGGTGGCCCCCGGTCCCGCGTTCAGGCCGGCGAGCACGGCCGCCTGCGCCGGGGTCGACGGGCACGCCATCATGTGGTAGTGCAGCTTGTTGATCTCGACGGCCAGCGAGCGCGGAGCGACGAGGAATCCGATCCGCCAACCGGTCATGGCGAGCGTTTTCGAGAACGAATTGACGACGACGACGCGGTCGCCTCGTCCCCAGAACGAGGCAAACTTCCCGTCGTAGATCATCTCCTCGTATACCTCGTCGGAGACGATCGTCAGGTCGTGGCGCTCGGCCAGCTCGACGATCCGCTCGACCGTCGCCTTCGGGAAGACCCCGCCCGTGGGGTTGGACGGGCTGTTGACCACGATCGCGCGGGTCCTCGGAGTGATCCGGGCCTCGAGCTCGTCGACGTTCGGAAGGTAGTGGTTCTCCTCGTCCAGGCCATAGGCGACCGGGACGGCGCCGCAGAGGCGGGCGTGGGGCGCGTAGAGGACGAAACCGGGGTCGGGAACGAGAACCTCGTCCCCGGGGTCGTAGAGCGTCAGCGCCGTCGCCATCAACCCCTCCGATCCGCTGCCGGTGATGATCACGTTGTCCCGGTTCGTGTCGGGGTCCCGGTCGACGTATCGCTCGGCGACCTTGTCGCGGAGCGCGGAGATCCCGGCCGACGGTCCGTAGTGGTTCATCCCGTGGCGAACGGCGTCGCATAGGGCGTCGACGACCGCCGCGGGAGGTTCGAAGTCGGGTTCCCCCAAGCCCAGGTTGATCGCCCCGGGCGGAGCCGCCTCGAACATCTTGCGGATGCCCGAGATCTCGACCTCGTGAGCGCGCTGGGCGACCACGAGGGCCGCCGACCAGCCTCGACCTCTTTACCGTTGTGCCGTCCCGAGGGAGGGAGCCGCCCCGGCCCACCGGCCTCGACCGGTTTCGACCGGTTTCGGCGCCACGACGCGGTTTCCACTGGGGGGGCGAGCCGACCCGGCGTCTCACCTCGAGCGGCAGAACCGACAGAGGTGGGCGACGCTGGTCACCTTTTCTCCCAGATGGTAGCAGCGCGGGCAGAGGGGGAGGCCGCAACTCTTGCAGGCGGTCTTCTCGCCCGCGGGGTCGATCCGGCCGAGACACGTCACGCAGACCACCATGGTCGGCTTGGCCGCCGGCGCCTCGACCCGCGGTTGCTTCAGCCGCTCGACCGCCTCTCGTTCGAGCTCGGCGAGGAGATCGCTGAGGATCTCATTGGGGGGTGCCGCGAGCTTGGCCGGGATCGCCGTCGGCCGATCCGTGGCCTCGGCCCTCGCGGGCGCGGGAGTTGGACCGCCGGGCGCCGGCGGAACCGCGACGGGTGGGGTCGGTCGGATCCCGCGGGCCGGGGCGGGAGGCGGGCGGGTCGCCGGAGGCTCAGGAAGTGGGCCCGAGGCCACCGCCGTCGGGGGCGGTCGGACGGCGGCCCGAACTCCGCCTCGGTCGGAGGGGACGCTTCGGGGAGCGGCCACCGGGGGAGTCGGGGGCGGGTTTGGCGCGACGAACGCGTCGGGCGACTCTTCGATCCACGGCTGGGGGTCCGTGACCTCCGGGACCTCCGGCACCTCCGGACGCGCTTCCCGCTCCCATTCCTCGACCGGAACGATGACGTACCCCCCGGGTGGAATCGGGTTGCGACGAGCGTCCGGAGTGCGGAAATCCCCCGAGATCAGGCCGGTGACTCCGCCGCCGAGGGCCACGGTGCCGATCGCCAGACTGAGGAGCCAAAGCGGCAGGCGAGTCGAGTGACCTCCCGCGATCGAAGCGAGCACGGCTCCCACGATGAGGGCGGCGGCGGCGAGGAAGAAGAGAGGCAGGGTCTCCCGGAGGTTGAGGAGCAGCAGCTGCCGGCGCTCGCTACGCGGCCCCTCCTCGAGAGCCGCGGCATCCCGGGGGCCTAACGGTCCGTGCCAACGCCTGCCTACCGAGTTCGCCACGACCGGCCACCGGTTTCACGTGATATACGTCGTGCTCGGAGGATGAGGATATCGGTGGAGGAGCAGTCGGAAGACGGCCGAGATCGAGGGAGTTCGGCCTTGACGATCGGTCTCGTCGGGAAGGGGTTCGTGGGGGACCGGGAACCGGTCCCCCGGATCGGGGATCGCGGCCCGCCTACGGGCAGGTCGCCCCACTGCACTGCTGGACGCCGAGCGTCACGGCAGTCAACGTCGAAGTCGAAGTGCCTACGTCCCAGGTCAGGACGACGGTCCCGCCCACGGCGGTCCCGGCCTGCTTGAGATAGATCGTCGCACTGCCTCCTCCGGAGGAGGCGGTCACCTGGATCGAGATCTGGATCGATCCCGTCATCGAAGTCGTGAAGGTGTAGGTGACGATCTGGGCGAAGTCGCCGGCCGTGCAGGTGTTCGCACAGAAGTTGTTCGCCCCTGTGACGACCACTTGCGGCGCACCGGCGCTCCCCGTCGACGCCGATGGGGCAGGGTTGGACGTCGCCCCGAGCACGGTCGAGGTGTAAGTGACCCCGGTGACCGCCCCGCTCGAGCTGACAAAGTTCCCCGATGCGTTCTGCGTGCTGTTCGTCAAACCGATCGATCCGATCGTGAATCCGCCGATCAAGGCGAGGATGGTAGCTGCTGTGGCAACGTAGATCGTCCGTCCTTCAATGCGTCTCATCGTGCGCCCCTCGGGGCACTGGAAGTTTCTGAGGTTCGAGGTATTTAGATGTCGGCCCCTGCCGGCAACGCCCCACGCCGGGCCGGCGCACCGGACCTCCCGAGCGACCCTACGCCCTGGGGGGAGGGGTCGTGGGCGGAACCCCGCCTCGCCCGTACCGTCGGGAGAGGATCACCGCCGTCGTCGTCGCCAACGCGGCCGCCACGACCAGCGCGATACCGAATGGGCTCCCTCCCGGGGAGAGCGGCCCGAAGATTCCGTCGGCGCCCGGCCCCGGTGCCGCGGGGGGCCCTCCGAGTGCCTCGGCGGGCTCCCGAGTGGTCGTCGGTCCGCTCAGAGCTTCCGTGACCAAATCGACCGTCCAGGTGGTAAAGAACTCACAACTGCCGTTCGCCCGGACCGTCGGGTCGCTGCAGGGCGCCAGATAGACGAATCCATAATTGAACTCGTAATGACCAGAACTGCCGTTCAGCTGCGACCCGCTCGTCAGATGGCTCGCCCCCCAGGCACCGTAGAGCGCCTGGTAGGGCGCGCTGTCGCAGATCGTGCTCCATGCGGCAATGAGCAAGCGGTCGCCGTCGGCGATCTTCGGGTAGGCACTCTGGTTATCGGGGGGAGTCACGTTGATCCCCCCGGCCCAGTCCTTCGAGTTGTTCGCCAGACTGTCGTAGAGCCCGGAATACCAGTTACTGAGGGTGGCGTTGGAGTTGATCGTCGTACAGACGGGGATCTCCGTCGCCCGCGCGGCTCCATCGGGGAGCGCGGAGGCCGCGCCCACGGGAAGCAGGACCAGGGCGAGCCCCAGAACCAGGACCGCCCCGCGAGCGTGAAGATGCGCCGACAACCGTCGCGTGGAAACTCCCCCCGCCCATCCGTGAGGGGCGCACGGGTAGTTGAAGGACCACCCCGCGCGCGCCGGCGTGGGCCATCGCCGGAACGATATTCCCGACCCTAGGCGCCTCGCTTCCAAAGAGACTTGTAGCCGGGCCGCTCCGCATCTCCGGGGATCTCGCGGATGACCGTCACGGTAGTCGTCGGCGCGCAGTTCGGCGACGAGGCGAAGGGGAAGATCACCGACTATCTCGCGGCCGACGCTCGGTACGTCGTCCGAACCGGCGGCGGCCCGAACGCCGGCCACAGCATCCACCTGGCCGAGGGATCGGTCGTGCTCCATCAGCTGGCGTGCGGAGTGCTCCGTCACGGAGTCACCGGGGTCAGCGGGCCCGGGATGGTCATCGACCCGTTCCGGCTCGAGGAGGAGATCCGGGAGCTCGAGGGGAAGCACTTGCTCAAGGGGACGATCCTCCTCAGCGAGCGGGCGCACGTACTGCTCCCGATCCACCAGATCGAGGATGCCTGGGAGGAGGAGGTTCGTTCGGCCGCCTCTCCGAAGGGCGGAGTGGGGACGACGCGCACGGGCATCGGACCCGCCTACGCCGACCGGGCCGGGCGATGGGGGATCCGGATGGCCGATCTGGCCCGACCCGCGATCCTCTCGGAACGGCTGGACCTGTTGTACGCCAGCAAGGGCCACCTCAAGGGATTGCCGCCGAAGGATGAGCTCCAGACCCGACTCGTCGAGGTCGGGGGCCGGTTGGCCCCGATGATCCGCGCCACCGAGCCGCTCCTCTGGGAGGCGATCGCGAACGGCGAGAACGTCATCCTGGAGGGGGCGCAAAGCGCTCTCCTGGACGTGGACTTCGGGACCTATCCGTACGTCACCAGCAGCCACCCGACGAGCGCCGGGGCGCTCATGGGCTCCGGCATACCGCCGCAAGAGCTCGATGAGGTGCTCGGCGTGACGAAGGCGTACTGCACCCGGGTCGGGGCCGGACCGTTCCCCACGGAGGTCGGCGGAGAGGTCGGCGAGTACCTGCAGCGCGAAGGCCACGAGCGGGGCGCGACGACCGGGCGACTTCGGCAGGTCGGTTGGCTCGATCTCGTCCTCCTCCGCTATGTGGCGAAGTTGAACGGCTTCACGTCGCTCGCCGTCACGAAGGTCGACGTGCTGGGCGGATTCGACGAGGTGCCGGTGGCGGTCCAGTACGTCACTCCCCACGGCGACACGCTGACCGATTACCCGCCGGCGATCGCCGAGGACCTCGCCGGGGTCCAGCCCGTCTACCAGAAGTTCCCCGGATGGCCGAAGTTCAACGAGCGGCTCAAGGAGCGGCTCCGAACCGACGGCGCTCACGCCCTCCCGTCGACGCTCCGGCGATTTCTCGCGTTCGTCGCGCAGGAGACTCAGGTGCCGGTCGAGTACGTGAGCTTCGGCGCGGACCGGGACGATACCCTCTGGCTCGGCCGGGGAGCACCGGCCCGTTCGGCGGGCGCGGATCTCCCGGCCTGGAGCGGCTGAACCTCCGCTCCCGCGGGCCGGAGAGCGCAGCGTGGGGATCGACCCGTTCCTCTACGTCGCCTTCGGGGCAGGTTTCCTTCTCGGCCGGATCCCGCACCGGCCGAACCCGTGGATCGGCCGAGCCACCCTCGCCACGGTAGGGGCGCTGATCTTCTTCCTGGGGTCGGAACTCGGCTCGATCCCGGGGTTCGATCCGGTAACGGAGGTTCCCGCCGGCCTCGGCTTCGCCGGTCTGATCGTCGGGTTCACTATGGCGATCGCTCTCGTGCTCCCGAAGCGGCCGGCACCCCCGGACCGCGGCGTCGCGGAGCCCGAACGACCGGCTCCGGCCTGGATCCTCTTCGTCCTGGCGCTCGTCGCCGGATTCGTGGTGGGCCGAGGGACGAGCCTACCGTCGGCCTCCCTCCTCACGGCTTCGCTCTATCTTCTTCTGGGGCTCGTCGCGTACGATCTGCGCCTATCGAAGAGCGGACTCTACCGACTCAGGGCCCCGCTCACGGCGGCGGTCGGTGGAGCGATCGCCGGCGCGGTCGCGTTCGAGCTCCTGCACCCGGTGGGGTGGGTGCCGGCGTTCGCGACCGCGTTCGGGTTCGGCTGGTACTCGCTGGCCGGACCGCTCCTCACGGCTCAGTACGGCGCGTCCCTCGGGCTGCTGGCGTTCCTGACGAACTTCCTGCGCGAGGACCTGACGATCCTCCTCTCCCCCTATCTGGGGAGGCGGGTCCGGGCCGAGGGATTGGTCGCGATGGGAGGGGCGACGTCGATGGACACGACCCTCTACTTTGCCGTGCGATATGGGGAGCCGAGAGGCGACCCGGCGAATGGGACGATGGCCCTGGCCTCTGGGCTCACCCTCACGGTCACCGCCAGCCTGGTCCTCCCGATCCTGTTGAGCCTCGGCCGGATGTGAACGCCTATTAGGGCGCCCGAGCGTCCGAGCCGCGTCGCGCGGGCTCGTAGTCCAGCGGTTAAGACGTCGCTCTCACACAGCGAAGACCGCCGGTTCGAATCCGGCCGAGCCCATCGGCGACGAAACACTCCGATTCCGCCGGGAACCGTCTCCGGCGGCCCTAACGAACGCGTCGGAGCCCGGGACGGTCGAAGTCGGTTTTCGGTTGGGAAAGGGTTGTGCCCGCCCGCGCGCCGGCTCGCTTGGGAGCCGGCGCGACCTCACATCAGGTGATGGTGATCCGCTGGATCGTGGCTCCGTTGCCCAAGGTCGCCATGTTCATCGACGCGGCGGCGGCGCCGTGCCAGTGGCCCGCGACATTGTACGCGTCGGCCTCGGAGAACACCTCGAAGAACATGTCGATGAACAACATGTAGTGGTGGGTCCGCACCATGTTGGTCCCGTTCGTCCACATCTGGTAGGACGTCTTGGTACCCCAGGCGAAGGACGACCCGAAGCCGGGAGCGTTGGAGCCGTATTGGCCGGTGTTGTTGAACAATGGGCCCGTGGTGTTGGTGCAATACGCTCCGCTGTAGTTGTAACACTCCGTGTAGTTCCACCAACTCGATTCGTTGTAGCTTTCGACGGAGCTGAAGTTGCTGTACCAGCTCCCGTTCTGCAGGTCGACCACGTAGGCCTGTTCCTCGAAAATGACAGCGGCGTACGCGAGGCAGAAGGCGTAGTTGTCGGTCCCGTAGGGCGGGTTGTAGTTGATGTTCACTTTCGCCGGGCAACCGCCGACCGTGTACACCTGGCTCCGGGCCACTTGAACCGTCCAGGCGGAGTCGATCGAGCGATTCCCGACCAGCCCGGCCTTGAGCGGGATCCCGACGTAGAGATCGTTGTAGGTGTAGATGCCGCTGTCCGCGCCCACATATCCCACGGATTTCGGACAGACTTTGGCCGATACGCTCTCGGATCCGTTGATCGCGCCGGTGAGGGGGGACCACACCCATCCGGGTCCGTGCTGCTTGTAGCAGCCCTGCATTTGCGGGAACGAACGGGCCATGCTCGCCGTCCCCTTGTAGGGAGCCTTCATGACCACCGCGTTCGGGTGCACCCCCACGCCAGCGCTCATCGGGCTCAACACCATCAAGAGCGTCACCGAAAGGGCAAATCCGGTCGTCCCGACGGTCAGCGATCGTGCCGTCCGTGCTCCCCAGCCCCGCATCCGGTCCGGCGCTCGTTCCGCATCGTCGCTCGTTCTCCCGTTCTTCCTCATCGCTAGTTTCCCCCGACCCCCGTCGGCGGCCTCGTGCTCCGAACCCTCACGCTCACTCGATTCGACACGGTCCACCTCCAGAGTTCCCTCGGCACTCGCAGCGACCTCGACCGGACGTTAAATGGTTCTGAAATGTCTCGGGGGCTCTGGGGAAAATTTCTGCTTGACCGTTCCCATTTCTTGCAACGGGCGAGAGAAACAGGACGGCGCCCTTATCTCCGGTAACCCGTCCGGTCGTTGAGGGCCTCATCGTGACGCTGGACTGGGAGATCTACGACCAGCTCCTCCGTCGGACCGAGAGCCCCATCTGGGGCCGGTTCCCCCGACCGCCGACGGCGGAGGTCGCCTCGCGCCTCCGGGTGTCGCCGAACACGGTCTGGCGGAAGCTCGGCGACTGGCGTCGACGCGGATTCTTGAGGGGTTACATCATCCTGCCCCACCCGAACCTACTTCAGGCGGCCATCACCCGGTACACGGTCTCCGCCACCGACCCCATCGCGAAAGCTCGGTTGCTGAAGGATCTCGAGCTCGTGGAGGGCGTCATCCTCGCCGTCAACGAGGTTGGGGTCAAGCTCGCGGTGATCGGCGCGACCGAGCTCAACGACGGTCCCCACCGGCTCCGGGAGCTTCTTCGGCGATTGCCCGGGACCGCGGTGGTGAGTCCACCGCACCGCGCGTGGCTTCCGCCCTGCGAGGGAGAGCTGACCGGGGAGGACTGGCGGCTCCTGACGATCGTACGGAACACTCCGGAGGCGCCGGTCACGCGGCTCGCGTCGAGGATGGGACGATCCACCAAGACCGTCTCCCGCCAGTTGGCCCTCCTTCGAAGGTCGCACCGAATGCTCTCAATGTGGTTGGAGGACTGGTCGCATTTCCCGTCGCTCGTGGCCGGCTTCACCTTGAGGCTGGAGCCCGGGGCCGACCCCAACTACGTACGGAGGGAGTTCCACGGGATGGTCCCCGGATGCCAGGAGCGCGCGTGGTTCGATTTCCCGCCCGGCGAACCCGGCCGAGGGCTGACCTACATGGTCGAGATCGCCACGACCGCGGAGATCGACACCGTGGTCCAGGCGGGACTCCGAATCCGTGGCGTGGCCAGGGTGGAGAACAACTTCCGCGTGGCGGACCGCGACTACCCGACCTGGATCGATCGCCGGATCGAGCTCCTCCGACGCGGTCGGGCGGTCTCCTGAGGTGAAGATGGATCGCTCACGAGGTGCCGACCCTGCTCGAGCCATCGCCCACGCTCGTCGAGAGCCGGCCCATCCGACGGGAGCCGACACCGTGATCTTCGACCTGTTCCATACGCTCGTCAACCCGGAGGAGTTCCTCCCGGACTCCCATCTTCGGGCGGACCGGGAGGAACT
>JABCYU010000026.1 GCA_013290045.1 Methanobacteriota archaeon
CTGATCGGGGTGGCGGCGCTCCTGAGCCTGCGCGAGCAGCTCGAGAACTACGGGGGAAAGTACTTCTCCGACGTCTACAGCCCGTACAAGGTCGGCGACTCGATCCGCTTCCGAGAGTTCTCCGGCAAGGTCATCGAGATCAACGCGATGACCACGATCCTCCTGTCGGAGGCGGACCATCTCGTCGCGGTGCCGAACTCGTTGTTCATGCGCGAGGTCGTCGTCAACACCACGCCGCAGGCGTGGCGCGAGCTGACGTTCCCGGTCTCGCTGCCCGGGAACGTGGACCTCGCCGTGTTCGAGGGGAGGGTGATCCGCAGCCTATCGAAGCTCCGCAGCCGCCTCGACCGCCGCTTCCCCCCGGTCGTGACGACCCGGTCTCGGACGGCCCTTGCGACGGAGGTGGTCGTCACCGTCATGATCCGACGCCCCGAGGACCGGGAGGCGATCACCCTCGAGGTCAACAAGCGCATCCTCGAGGCCCGCGGCCGGATCCCGAGCAGCCCGTCCAAACTCGCGACGGGCCAACCCGACCGGCCGGCCGCAGCCCCGGCGAGCTCCGAACCCCCGCCCCCGACGTCGGGGTCCCGGTAGGCACGACGCGACCACGGACGTCGGGCACGGAGACCGGGTGTGGTGCGACTCTCCTCGAGCGACCCCACCGCCCTTCCCGAGGCGATCACCGTCGACCTGTGGTACACCCTGATCTACCAGACCCCACCGGAGCGGGAGGCCTACGAAGCCGACCGCCGGCTGGCCTGGGGCCGATCGATCGGGCCCCCCGCGCTCCCGGATCGCCGGCTCGACGCCCTCCTGCGGCACCACGCCCGGGAAAACGATCGGCGGGACCGTTCGGGTCAGGGGTGGTCGATCGAGGGGCAAGCCGACTGGGCCCGGTCGCATCTGGGTCGCCCCGTTTCGGCGCACGTTCTGCGCGCCGGGCTCGGTCGGGCTCTCGGAACCGCGTCGGTCCGAGTGGCCCCGGGGGCGCTTCGGGCCCTCGACCGGCTCCAGAGCCTCCGAATCCCGGTCGGAATCGTGTCGAACATCGTCCACGAACCGGGGTCGCCCGTCCGGCGACTTCTCGGGCACTGCGGCCTCGCCCCCTACGTGAGCGCCGTCGTGCTCTCCTCGGAGATCGGCTACGCCAAGCCGTCGCCGGTCCCCATCCGGCGCGCGCTGCGCCTCCTCGGCACACCCGCGGCCCGGTCCTTGCACATCGGCGACCTGCCGGCGGACCGCGACGCGGCGTGGAGCGCGGGAGCCGCCGCCGCGACCTACACGGGCCTCCGGCGCTGGCGATCTGTCTCCGGCTCGTCCCCGGGACCGTCCGGATGGGACTCTCCCCGGTTCGACCGCTGGGCGGGGTTCGACGGCCAGCTGCCTCGGCTGTACCGGGCCGCGAGAGCGGTTCGACGGCGCCACGGGCCCCGGGTGTCGGGGTAGGCGGGGGTATCGCGAGGGGCCCCGAGAGAGGTCCCGTTCCCGGCACCCGTCGTTGGACATAGGTCTAAATCCCCCCTCCCCGGAGGTTTTCCCACGAGGTGAGTTCGATGGCGATGCTGTTCGTCCGGTGCCACGCGTGCCACGAACCGTTTCCGACCGGGATCGCCCACGACCAGTCCGCGAGAGGGGACCTCGAGCTCCTCAACGTGCTCGAGAAATGTCCCCGATGCGGCCAGACCAGCCGGTACGCCACCCACGAGTTCTACTTCCCGCCGAACGAGCCCGCCCAGGTCGACCAGCCGCTCGATCCCGGCACCCCGCTGGCGGCGATCGCCGCGGGCGCCCAGGCGACGTCGGACGAGACGGAACCCCCGCACGACCAGGGCCCCCCGGTCGGCAACCGCAACCGGCCGGTGAACGTCCTGCCCTGACCCCGGGGCCACCCGCCGACTCCCCCGAGACGGGGAATCGATGAGTCACGATGACCGCGCGCCCAGCGGGCCGGGGAATCCCCCCGGCGGCGGACCCGACCCGCCTGGAGCTACCGGAAAGGAGGTGAACACAATCATATGTCCAACATCACCGAACGGGCCCTCGGTTTCGGGTTCGGCGTGCTCGGCGGCCTCCTGATCGCCCTCGCGGCGTTCATCGGGCTGCTGATCGGAGGTTTCGATCTCGCCATGGGCCGCCTTCCGGCGGCCGTGGACGCCGAATCCGAGGCCCTGGTCCTCGCCGTGCTTGGCGGCCTCGGGATGCTCTTCGCATTCTTGGGGCACCGCCCTTGGGCCGACCGACCGGTGACGAGCGGGGTCCTCCTGCTCCTCATCGCGGTCCTCGCATGGGCCACGGTGGGTCCCGCCGAGAGCGTGCTGGCGCTCGTCGGGATCCTCTTCGTGCTCCTGGCCGGGGTCCTGTACCTGATCCCGCCAGCCCGCTACACGGTCCGGCGCGCCCTTCCCGCGTAGGGCCCGGGGCCCCGGGTCGGCCCTCGGGTGGACCCGGCGATGGGCGAACCCCTTCCCGCGCCTGTGGAGAGGGCGGTCCCCGAGGGGGCCCGCGAGTGGTTCCCGAGGGAGGCGATCAGGTCGGCCGAACGGCATCGCTCGACCGCCGGCTGGGTCGACGGCGGACGCCCGCGGGGGATTCCCATCGCGGAGTCCTGTGACCGAAACGTCGAAAGCTTCTTAACGGGGGCCCGACCAAAACAGCCACCACACCATGGGTCCCCAGCACGGAAAGCTCGCGTGCCCCGGAAGCCGGGCGCGACGACACAGCGGGCTTTCGGTTGGCCTGTGTCTGACACTTCTGGTCACCACGTCGGTGGCTCTCATCTCGGCCGCCCCACCGCCGGCGACCGTTTCCGCCGCGGTGGCCCACTCACTCCCGGCAGCGCACGCTCGTTCGGCCCCTTCGACCCCCCATCCGATCCTCGGGGACGTCCGGGCCCCTGGCGGTCGAGCGGTCTACCCCGCCGCGTCGTTCACCCTCGGGGAATCCGCCGAGACCCCCAGCGCGGTCGCGCTCAACTGGACGCAGCCGGCCACGATCGGGTTCGGGAGCTACACCGTGCTGGTCTCCGCCAACGGAAGCGCCGGCTCGTTCGCGACCGTCGCGGTGCTCTCGGGGAATGCCGCGGCGACGACGTACGTGGCCACCGCGCTGACCCCGGGAGGGACCTACTATTGGATGGTCAACGTGAGCGCGTTCGTCGGATCCGGCTCCTCGAACGTGATCCAGGTCGTTCAGCCCGCGCTCGCCTACCTCACGTTCTGGGCGCCCACGGCGACGAGCGCCCAGCTCAACTGGTCGGACAGTGCCTCGTACGGTAGCCCGATCAGCTTCTCGTCGTTCACGGTGTTCGAGGGCGTCAACGGAGCGACACCGGTCGCGGTGACCAACATCAACGATCAGGCGACCCGATCCTTCACGATCACGGGACTCTCGCCGGGGAGCTCGTACATCGCTTACCTGAACACCACCGACTGCTTGAGCGGCTGCGGGAGCGCCGTTCCGAACCGCACGACGACGGAGTCCAACATCGTCACCTTCGGCACCCCGCTCCCCCTGTCGGTCTCCGTCGTCGCCACCCGGACGCTGGTGGACACGGGCCAGTCGGATCTGTTCCTCTGCACCCCATCGGGAGGCGTGTCCCCGTTCACCTTTGCCTGGAACTTCGGGAACGGGTCGTTCTCGCCCGGCGGAAGCAGCCTCGCTCACGCGTTCGCCAGCTCGGGGATCCAGAACATCACCTGTCGGGTCACCGATTCGACGAGCGCGAAGAGCACCGCTGCGACCTCCGTCTTCGTCAACCCGAGCCCCACCCTCCAACTCTCCGTGAACCGGTCGGCCGTCGACATCGGCCAGAACATCTCGTTCATCTGCGCGGCGTCCGGAGGCACCGCCCCGGTCGTGGTCGCCTGGACCCTGGGAGACGGCGGAACGCTTCCGGTCGGGAACGGCACCCACGCGTTTGCCGCCTCGGGCCACTACTCCCCCGAGTGCACCGCCAAGGACGCGACGTCGACGTCCGTCGGCGGTTCCGTGGCCGTGGCCGTGAGCCCCACCCTCGTGCTTCACGCCTCCGCGAGCGCTCTCGCCGCCGCCCCCGGAACGCTCCTCAACTTCCATGTCTCCGCGTCGAACGGCTCGGGGGGCTACTACGGCTACCGGTGGACGTTCGGCGATCTGGCCGCTTCGTACCCGGGGGCGAACGTCACGCACTCGTACGCGACGACCGCCAACTTCACCGTGGTCGCCCACGCCAAGGACTCGAACGGAGCGATCGCGGCCGATACGATCGTGGTCGACATCAGTGCCATCCAGATTCTCGCCCAATCCGGCCCGGCAAGCGTTCGCGCCGGCGGGACCGTCTCGTTCTCGGGGAGCGCCATTGGGGGCGGGGGCGCGCCGTACAACTTCACCTGGCGATTCGGGGACGGCTCCGAGGGGTTCGGCGCCGCGGTCTCCCACCCGTACGATGCCAAGGGCTCGTACGCCGCCGTCCTCGTGGTGACCGATGCCCTCGGGGCGAACAGCTCGACGACGTTGGGGCCGATTGCAGTGACCGTGGCCCCCGGGCCGACCCCGTGGCTCACCTCGACCACCATCGCTCTGCTCGTCATCCTCGGGCTCGTGCTCGTGGCGATCGGGGTCTACGTATGGCGGCGGCACACCGCTCGTTTGGCTTTCAACAAGATGCAGGGCCGCGTGCCCCCCGCGGGAACGGACGACGTCGCCAAGGGCGCGAAGGTCTGCTCCAACTGTGGCGTCTCCAACCTCCCGATCCGCCAGACGTGCACGAATTGCGGCCGTCCGCTCCGTCGGGCGCCGTTCGGCTGAGACGTTCGAATCCCCCGAGAGCTTCCGCCGGGGCTCCACTCCCCGCGGGGCAGCGCCCTGACCTGGTCGAGGAGGGACGGGGGCCCGAACGTTCGTCCGGCGGCCGACGAACTCCGGATTCCGGCGACACCGGTGGGCGGACCACTCGACGTGAGGCGGCATCTTATACCCACCATTTCCTCGGACCGCCGGAAGTCCGGGTAGCCGCCCGGCCGGTGAGGACGAAGCCCATGAACAGCTCCGACGCGATCCAGACGGAGAACCTGGTGAAGACGTTCCCGGGCGGTGTCGAGGCGGTCCGCGACGTCTCGCTCTCGGTTCGCGAGGGGGAGATCTACGGGTTCCTCGGGCCGAATGGCGCGGGCAAGACGACCACGGTCTCGATGCTGACGACCCTCCTCCGTCCGACGCGCGGCCGGGCCTCGGTCGCCGGTCTGGACGTCGTGGAGCATCCGCGCGAAGTTCGCCAGGAGATCGGCCTCGTGTTCCAGGACTCGACGGCCGATGGCGAGCTCACCGGTCGGGAGAACATGGAGCTCTCCGGCGGATTGTTCGGCATGACCCCGGCCGAGTGCCGTCCCAGGATCGCGGAGCTGTTGAAACGCATGGACCTCGTCGACGCGGCCGACCGTCGCGTGAAAGGATACTCGGGAGGGATGAAGCGGCGTCTCGAGCTCGCGGTCGCGATGGTGCACACCCCCAAGATCCTCTTCCTCGACGAGCCGACGATCGGCCTCGACCCTCAGGGTCGCGCCGGGTTCTGGCGGTACATCCAGCAGCTTCGCCAAGAGCAACGGGTCACGATCTTCATGACGACCCACTATCTCGACGAGGTCGAGAACCTCTGCGACCGGATCGCCATCATCGACCATGGTCAGATCATCGCCACCGGTACGAACGACTCGCTCAAAGAGCGGGTCGGGGGCGACGTCGTGGAGCTCCGGGTACCCGCGAACGCCGCCGACATCTCGGCGACCCTCACGTCGGTCCCGGGCGTCGGCGAGGTCTCCCGCGACGGGACGCTCTACCACGTCCGCTGCCCGCGCGCGGAGGGGGTCGTCTCGCTCCTGGTTCGCGCCTGTGATGCGAGCGGCGTCGCCGTCGAGGGCGTGAGCGTCGAGCGGCCGAGCCTCGATCGGGTCTTCCTGGCCCTCACCGGCAAGGCGTACCGGGAAGAAGGTTACGACGACGGACGCGCCTCCCAGGCCTCGGTGTTCCGAGGCCGCGGCCGCGGAGGTCGCTGATGTTCCTCCCGCTGCGCTCGCTCCTCAAGCGCGAGTATCTGCGCTGGGTCCGGGCGCCGACCTGGATCATCGCGGGGTTGCTGACGCCGATCCTCTACCTCCTATTGTTCGGCCAAGCGTTCAACCTCGGGAAACTGGTCCCCCCCGACCCGCGAGCCCAGGCCGGGCTCTCCGCGGCGCTCCTCGGCGCCCCGAACTACTTCTCATACTTCGCCGTCGGCATGGTGGGGATGGTGGCGGTCACCTCCGCCCTGTTCGCGGGGACCGGGGTCATCTTCGACAAACAGCTGGGGATCCTGCAGCGGACGATCGCCACCCCGGTCCGCCGGAGCACGATCTTCGCCTCCTCGCTCATCTTTCGCGGCCTTCTGGTCGTACTGCCGATCTTCATCGTGCTCGGGCTGGCGCTCGCCTTCGCCCAGATCCCGGGGCTCGCTGGGCTCACCGTCACCCAGAACCTCGGGGCGGTCGGCCTCATCGAGGTGCTCGTGGCGATCTTCGTGCTGGCGATCGCGTTCACCTCGCTGTTTCTGGCGTTCGGCTTCCTGTTCGCCCGGGTCGAGTCGTACTTCGCCGTCGTGAACCTGCTGAACCTGCCGATCCTGTTCACCTCGAACGCGCTCTACCCCTACGGGACCTCGCCCACCTGGCTCCAGAACATCACGGCGTACAATCCGATCTCCCTCGCCGTCAACGTGATGCGCGAGAACTTCTTCGGCGGCGCCTACTACCCGCACCCGGCGTACGTCTATCTCGGCGGCCTCGTGCTCTGGGCGGCGGCGCTGGGGGTCATGGCCCTCCTGCTGGCGTCGAGGGCCTTGCGGACGAAGTGAGACGTCGGGGACACGGGTCCCCGACTACGGGGAGTCGCCGCTCCGTTTCTTCGAATCCCGCAGGATCTCCGGAAGCCTCCCCTGGGCGGCCGCGATCGCCGGTTCGTCCCCGCCCGGACCGCGAAGGACGTAGGCGATCCCCACCGCGATGAGCCCCCCGACGATCGGTCCCACCACGTAGAGCCACGCGTGGCCGAGGTTGTCCATCACGAGGGCGGGTCCGAGCGAACGGACCGGGTTCATCGAGGCCCCGCTCACCGGAGCCGCCCACAACCCGGCGAGCGCGATGTACCCGCCGACCGCGATGGCCGCGAGGGGGCCGACGCTCTGCGCTCGCGAGGCAGTGCCGAGGATCGTGCTGACGAGACCGACGGTCAGGAGGATCTCGATCACCAACGCCTGGGTGTCGGTGAACCCGGCTCCGGGCGCGGTTCCGCCGAGATCGCCGATCCGCCCGAACAGCCCGGCGAGGATCGTCGCGGCGACGAGCGCGCCCGCCAACTGCGCGAGGACGTAGCCCGGGACCCTTCGCCAGGGGAAGTCGCCGCGCGCCGCGAACGCGATGCTCACCGCGGGATTGAGATGCGCGCCCGAGGTGGCGCCCATGAACAGGATGACGGCCATGACCATCAGCCCCGGCGCGACCACCTCGGCGGTCGGGCTCAGATTCCCACCGCTCGCGGCCCCGACCACCGGCCCGCCGGCGGCCACCAGGACGAGGAGGAAGGTCCCGAACCCTTCGGCGAACCACCGGCGGCCCTCGAGCGACGGGTCCCGGAAGTCCTGTTGCATCGACTCGACGGACCGCGGAGCCGTGATCGTCCCGCTCACGACCCTCCCCCCGGCACCCCGTGGGAGCGGCGGTTTCGATGCCTTCCTTGCCGCCCGCTCGGGGCGCGGCGGCCCGGATCGAGAGGCTTCGCCGACGGGGGCACCATCGACGCGGGCGGCGGCGGCACGAGCGTGCCGGCGAATGGAATCGGGGGGATTATCCTTGCGCCGACCTCGACGGCCTCCGCGGCCCACGCTCGGGAAGATCCGGATCCGAGGATTATTCTCCCCGGGCGGCCGAATCTCCCCCCGCTCGAGGGGATCGCCGGGATGCCAACCCGCCTGTCGCGCGAAGCGGGTGGAGCGCTCACCGGCACCGTGGCGGTTCGTTCAGTCCCCACCGTCCGCCCATATGACTTGGGAGGGGGCGCCGGAGACCGTCCGGCGATTCCGGCGAGCGGGCACGCCGTGGGTCAACCCCAGAGCCAGCGAGTCGCGCTCCTCGGTCAATTGCCTAGCCGAGGGGAATCTCGGACGGACGCTTCGTGAGGACGGTGGACCTGACCCGAAGCAACTGGCGATCCTCGGTGGCCACACAGCCCGCCCCACGGCGGGCGGCCGTCGCCAGGATCAAGGCGTCCGGAAGGGTGATTCCGAGCTCGCTGCGGAACTCCCCGGCCGCGACGGCGATCGACTCGTCCACCGCCTCGATGGAGTAGGACCGACTGGCCCGGAGGTGGCTCACGAACGGCGTCCAGAGCGCGGGGACCTGGGCGGAGGTGAAGCCGGCACGGATCTCGGCAATCGTGATGACCGATACCAGGCCACGGATCCTCTCCTCGTCCACGGCGTCGAGCAACCCGCGCGACGCGACATGCCCCGGCTCCGTCGGGTCCCGGGCGGCCAGAAAGACGTTAGTGTCGATGACGATCTTGTCGATGCTCACGGACACTCCACTCCGCCCGAAGTCGACGCTGGGTCTCGACGCCGGGCTCTCCCGACGGCCCCCAGGTGGCGATGATATCGGTCAGCCGAGAGGGTCGGGCCTTGCGCACCACCGCGCGGTCCCCCGACTCGACGTCGAACAGCAGCCGGTCTCCGGGATGGAGCCCGAGGGCATCCCGGACGTCCTTCGGAACGGTGATCTGGCCCTTCTCGCTGAGGGTCCCGCTGCCGCTGGCCATGTCGGAACTCCCTTACTGGTTGGTAAAGAATACAGGAATATTTAACCCGACCACCCCAACTCCCGCCGTCCAGCGAACGGCAGTTCGAGCGAGTGGGGACCTAGAGCCGCGGGAGGGGTTCGAACCCTCGACCTGCTCCTTACCAAGGAGCCGCTCTGCCAGCTGAGCCACCGCGGCATGCCCGGTTCGCGGGAGGCGCCTCAGTTCTTCCCCTTTGCCTCCGGGTCACTTGCCCGCCGCCCCCGCTCGCGAGTGGGGCCCCAGGGGAACCCTTCCGAGGCTCGGCTCCACTCGGAGCGATCCACGGGGGTCCACGCCTTCTTCTCGAGGAATGCGGCCATCCCGGCCCGTTGATCCGGCGTGCCGAACAGCTGCTGCCACATCGACAGTTCAAAGGAGAGGCCTTGCGCCAAGGCGGGGTGGACGGCGCGGGAGATCGCGTACTTCGCCGCCGCCAGACCCAGCGCCGATTTGCCCGAAAGCTGGGTGGCCAGCCGGAACGCCGCGGCGTCCAGTTCGGCCCGAGGGACGACTTCGTGGACGAGCCCCTGCTCGAACGCGCGCGACGCGGGAATGGGGTGGCCGAGGTAGATCCATTCGCGGGCCCGGGCGGCCCCGATCCGTCCGGGGAGTCTCTGGGTCCCGCCCCAGCCGGGCATGACGCCCAGGTTGATCTCGGGCTGGCCGAACACGGCGTCGTCGCTCGCCACGATGAAATCGCACGCCAGGGCGATCTCCGTTCCGCCGCCGAGACAAGAACCGTGGACCGCGGCGATCACGGGGAGCGGGAGCGCTTCGATCTGGGTCGTGACCGCCTGCCCCCGCCCTCCGTGAACGTGGGCCTCCGCCGGTCCCATCGGCGCCATTTCCCGGATGTTCGCCCCGGCGGCGAACGCCTTCGGGGCGGCGCCCTGGAGGACCACGACGCGGGCCGCCGGTTCGCCCTCGACCTCGGACAGTCTCTCCGAGAGATCGTTGAGGACCGCGGCGCTGAGGACGTTGACGGGCGGGTGGTCGATCGTGACCAGAGCGACCGCTCCCCGCTGCTCGCGGCGCACGAGCTCTTTCGGTCGGGTCTCGGGCATGGGCGCGCGACCCGAACGACCCTATTTAATCCCGGGGTCAGGCCGCCTCCCGGCAGTCCATTCTCCCCTCCGCTCCCAGGGCGCTCGCCCTCCTGCGTGGAATCGGCCGGGCTCCGTCGGGGTCCACCGGATCCTCCGCGGGCGTCCAGCTCGCGACCGGAAGGCCGGCGACGGCTCGGCAACAACCCTATCTGGGGCCGCCCTGCTCGGGGGCCGTGCGAGCGCTCGTCACCGGCGCGTCCTCGGGGATCGGTCGGGAGACGGCGCGGTTGCTCGGCCGGCGGGGCGACGAAGTCGCCGTCCATTTCCACCGCCACCCGACCGGGGCGGAGTCGCTGCTCCCCGAACTTCGCACTCGCGGCCGGGACGCCTTCGCCGTGGGAGGCGATCTTTCGGATCGGGAGGAGGTGCTGGCCCTGGCGGCGGCGGTCGCGGGACGCTGGCCTGAGCTCGACATTCTGGTCCACAACGCGGGGGGGTATCCGAGGCGATCGTTCCGCGAGCTGACCGACGACGACTTCGAGGCCTGCTTCCGTACGCACGTGTTTGGCGCGGCGACGCTGACCCGCGCCCTGCTCCCGCTCCTGGAGCGGTCCAGCGGCGGTCGCATCGTCTTCGTCTCGAGCGTGCTCGCGTTCACGGGCTCCCGCCACGGGGCCCATTACGCCGCGGCGAAGGCGGCCCTCCTCGGACTATCGAGATCGCTCGCCCGGGAGCTGGCCCCGCGGATCACCGTCAACGTCGTCGCACCGGGATCGGTCGACACGGCGATCCTCGCCGGTGACAGCCCCACGGTCCGACAGGAGCGGGAGCGCGGGATCCCCGTGGGCCGGATCGGCACGGCGACGGAGGTCGGCGAGGCGATCGCGTTCCTCACCTCTCCCGGAGCCTCGTACATCACCGGGACCACCCTCCACGTGAACGGGGGTCTGCGCCCCAATTAGGGGGAGATGGGAGATGCCGAGGACGCTCGTGAGCACCTGGTACGGGGTCTACCTCGTCGACGCCGGCGACGTCGTTCGCTCCACCGAGTACCCGCGCGACCTCGAGTCGCTTCGGGCCCGATTACGGATGCGGAGATCCGGCAACCTCACCCCAGAGGAGGAGACGATCTCGCGGGAGTCGGCCGCGTCGGAGCCCCTCGTCACGCGGGACCGCCGGTTCGCGATCGTCCCGGGAGTCACCTTCCACGGTTCGGTCGGTGGGAAGGCGCCCGCGGCTCCCGCGGCCCTTCGATCCCGTTGGCGGGAGCTCCTGCTCGACGAGGCCGAAGAGTCGCTCCGCGCCGCCTGGGACCCGTCGATCCATGTCGAAGAAGCCGTCCGCGCGATGGGCGACCTTGATTCCACGCTCAACCTGCTCGGGGAGCGCCTCACCAGCTGGGTATCGCGGGACGCTCCGGTCGTCGACGAACCGGACGAGGGATCGGTCCGGTCGCTCGCGCGTCGGCTGGTGGATCCGGCGGGGTCACCCGAGGGGGTGCTTCCCGGCGCCGACGCCGAGCTCGCCCACGCCCGTCGCGAGCTCGCCGGACTGTACTTGGCGACCCTGACGGCGCGAACCGAGGTCGAGGAGGCGGTCACGGGCGCCCTGCCCAAGCGGGCACCGAACCTCTCCGCGTTGCTCGGGCCGCTCCTGGCGGCGAAGATGCTGGCCCAGGCGGGAGGTCTCGCGCGGATGGCACGGATGCCGGCGAGCACGATCCAGGTGCTGGGGGCCGAACGGGCGTTCTTCGAACACCTGCGGGGCCGCGCCCCGCCTCCACGCCACGGTCTCCTCTTCCTCCATGCGGACCTCCACAGCGCCCCGCGGAAGGCGCGGGGGAAGCTCGCGCGGGCGCTGGCCGGGAAGGTCTCGATCGCCGCGCGGCTCGACCTCCAGGGGTCGCCGATCCGGCCGGAGCTGGCCGACGCGTTCCGGGCCCGCCGGGACGCGATCCGGGCGATGGGAAAATCGAAATCCGGGGTACGAAATCGGTCCGGCTCACGGCTTCCACTTGACGGAGCACCCCTGGACGGGTAGCTCCGGGGTCGCCAACGTCCGTCCGGCGAGCGCCGCGTCGAGGGCGTCGGTCAGGTAGTGGTGCCGCACCCGCTCCGGTGCGTCGAACTGATCGTCGATCCTTCCCTGGAAGATCATCCGACGGTCCGGCCCGAACAACATCGGGTGCGGGGTGACGCGGGCCCCGTAGGCGCGGGCGACCGACTGGGACTCGTCCCGGAGGTAGGGGAACGGGTACTCTCGGAGGCGGGCACGCTCCACCATCGCCTCGAACCGGTCGTCGGGGTAGGCGCGGGCGTCGTTCGAATTGATCAGGACGACCTGGACCCCGCGCCCCCGGTACTCGCGGCCGATCCCGATCATCCTTCCCTCCCACGCCTGGACGTACGGACAGTGGTTGCACCAGAACGCGACCAGGAGGTGCGACGACGCGGCGAAATCGTCCGATCGGTAGGTCTTCCCGTCCACCCCGGGCAGGGAGAACGGCGGGGCCAGGTCGCCCGGATGCAGGTCGAAGTTCGATATCTCGGCCACGCCCTCGCAACACCCTCGGCCTTCAAATCGTTTCGAACGACGGACGGCCGCGTCGCGAGCGTTTTCCGCCCTCGCGGGCTCGACCCCCCGGATGGCCGCGGATCTCCCTCTCGCCTTCTGGGACGGGCGGGTCACCGCCCAGGCGAACGTCGCTCGGGACGACGAGCTCCTGCGGGTGGGGGTGGTTTCCGTCCGGGCGGCGCTCCTGAGCGATCGGTCCGTCTCCGTAGGGGTCGCTCAGCGACCTCCCGACCCGGTCTTCGCCCTCGCCTCGACCCGGCAGCTCCCCGTCGTGCGACGTTCGACGGGGGGCACCGGGGTCCTCCATCTTCCCGGCGACGTGGTCTGGTCCGTGGTCCTCCCGCGCGGGCACCCGCTCGTGGGCTCGGACTTCACCTGCGCCTACCCCCGATTGGGCCAGGGAGTGATCGACGCGCTCGCGGAGTTCGGGGTCCGCTCGACGTGGTCCCCTCCTTTCGCGCTCTCTGACCACTTCTGCCTGCTCGGCCCTCGAGGAAATGTGCTCAACGCCGAAGGTCGCGCGCTCGGGGGGGCGGCCCAGCACGTCACCCGAGACGCCCTCCTCCACCAGGGGATGGTCGCCGGCACGATCGAGCGTTCCCTCCTGGGCGGGCTCTTCGACCTCGCCCCCGATCTGCTCGAACACCGGACGACCGCGCTCGCCGAGCTCGCCCCGGCCGTATCGACGGAGCGCCTGGCGATGCGGGTCCTGGAGCACCTCGAGCGGGTGGTGCGGGAGTCCGGACCGGGCGGCGGCCGCTGATCCGAGGTCAGCGAGGCCAAAGCGCGTCGGCCGCCGATTCGGCGGACCGGCGGATCGGTTCCCAAGGCTCCCGTTGCAAGACCCGATGCCGGACAACGCATTCGCCGTCGACGTAGACCGAGTCCACGGCCTCCTCCGAGGCGGCGTAGGCGATGTGGGAGACGATCGCCTCGGGTCGGGCCGGCAGGAGCGTCGGATGGTCGAGCCGGAACATCGAGAAGTCGGCGCGCTTGCCGGGCTCGAGCGAACCCAGGTCCGAGCCTCGCCCGAGCATCCGGGCCCCGTCGATGGTCGCCATGTCGAGGAGGGTCGATGCGGGGAGGGCGGCGGCGTCCCACCGCTGGTGCTTCTGGAGCAGTCCGGCGATATGCATCTCGCGCAGCATCGAGAGCGAATTGTTGCTGGCCGTCGAGTCGGTACCGAGGCCGACGACCGCGCCCGCGGCGCGGAGTTCCGTGACCGGGCAGACGCCCCCCGTCGCCAGCTTGAGGTTGGAGTTCGGGCAGTGGGCGATCCCGACGTGGTGGTTCGCGAGGAGCTCGATCTCCCGACGGGTGAGCCAGACGCCGTGCGCCGCGATCTGGTCGGGTCCGAGGAACCCGATCTTGTCGAGCCAGATCGGCGGGCGATCCCCGTACTTCGCCTCGTGCTCGTGGACCTCCCGGCGCGTCTCCGAGAGATGATAGTGGACGAGCGTCTTCTCCGCCTCGGCGACCTCGCGGGCCTTGAGCCACGTCTCAGCCCCGCAGACGTAGACGCCCTGGGGCGCGACCAGGGGATGGACCCGGGGATGCCCCGCCCACCGGTGGATGAACTGCCGGGCGTTCTCCACGGGGACCCCTGTCTGGGTGGTCATGGCGGGGTCGAGGACGGCCCACCCGAGGTACCCGCGGATCCCGAGCCGCTCGACGGCCCGGGCGATCGCATCCTCCCCGTAGTAGAGGTCGAGGAAGGTGGTCGTTCCGGAGAGCAGCATCTCGGCGATCCCCGCCGCCGCCCCGGCCTCCAGGTCGGCCTCCGTGCGCCGCGCGTCCACCGCGAAGAGCACCTCCAGGAACGCCCCGAGGTCCCGGTCGTCGGCGATCCCGCGGAGCAGCGACATCGCCACGTGCTGGTGCGTGTTCACGAAACCGGGAACGATCGCGAACGCCGAGGCATCGACCGTTTCGGCCCCGGCCCGATCGACCGTCTCGCCCACCTCGGTGATCGCTCCCCCGTCGACCCGAAGCGACCCCCGAAAGACCCGACGGCGATCGTCCTGGGTCACGAGCAGGGCGCCCTCGAAGACCGTCGCGGGAGTGGCCGTCACGTTCCTCGGAGCGCGAGGCCCGCTTTACCCTTCCCCCGTGGCTCCGTCCACCGCTCCGCGCGGTTCCCTCGGGAACGACCCGCCGAGGGCTTAGCCCACGGGGCCGGAGGCGGTACCGGCGGGGATCATCGCGACCGGGGGGGATCCCCGCCGACGGCGGGGCCTGCGCCGTCCGCCTGGTCCCCCGGGAGCTCCGGCAGGTCCGAGATCCCCTCGGCCACGCGGACCTCGGAGGAGACCAGTCCCCGCAACAGGTCGATGACCCAACGCCGGGAGAACACCAGGAGGAGCGGGACGACGCCGAGCACGATCAGGATCACGTCGACCCAGAAACCGGGAACCCAGGCGGCCGAGGGCATCCCGAGGATCGTCGCGCCGGTGTTCGGGATCAGGACGACGGCGCTGATCAGGCCGAGGATCAGCGCGATGTAGGTGATGCCGAGCATCCGGATGTTCGACGTGTTCGCGAGCGCCGCGATCCGGTTCGAGGTGCGGGAGAGCTCGTTCGCGGCCTCGGCGATCCGGTTGGACTCCTCGGCGTTCCGCAACAGGATGAGGTCGCTGAGCGACTGCTGGACGCTGCCGGCCAGCTCCTGGACCCCGCGCATCTGGCTCAGCATCGACGGGAGCGCCTGGGCGAACCCGGGGAACGCGGAGGAGAGCGGGCCCTCGCACTCGGCGGCGACGACGACCGCCCGGCCCGCCAGCGCCCGGAGGCCCGCCACCCGCCGCTGGAGCGCCCAGACCTCGGCCAGCGGGACGCCCCGGCCCCTCTGCTGCAGGGCGGCGAGCTGCGTGTCGACCTCCTCGATCCGCTCGAGGAGGTTACGCACCGTCTCGGCGAACAGGTCGAACAGCGCGGCGGTGGTCCCGGTGAGGTGGTGCGCTGCCGAGACGTCGTGCGACGTCACGGGCGGCCCGAGGAACCGGACCCCCTGCGGGTCGATCCAGACCCCGTGAAAGACCACCCGATGCTGATCGTCGATGATGCCGAGAGAAAGGAAGCTTCCCGCCGCGCCATGGAGCACTGCCCGAGCCGGCGGATCCTGCGGCGCGCGGCCGAGCGCCTTCAACGCCTCGGGGATCGTCGTGACCGCCACGTTCGGTGCGCCTGGACCCGTCGCTAGATGTCGAGGTTCGTGACCTCGACGGCGTGAGCCTGGATGTAGAGCCGGCGGGGCTCGACCTCCTCCCCCATCAGCACGGTGAACAGGTCGTTCGCCTTCACGGCGTCGTCGACGGTGACCCGGAGCAGGGAGCGGTGGCCGGGCTTCATCGTCGTGTCGCGCAGCTGGTCGGAGTTCATCTCGCCCAACCCCTTGTACCGCTGGGTCGTGACACCCTTGCTCCCCCACGCCTTCAGTTCCCGGTCCCGCTCCTCCTCCGAGTAGGCGTAGACGATCTTCGCCCCCTTCTGGAGACGGTACAATGGAGCCTGGGCGATGTAGACGTGGCCCTCGGTGATCAGCTGGAGCATCTTCCGGTAGAACAGGGTCAGCAAGAGGGTGCGGATGTGGGCCCCGTCGACGTCGGCATCCGTCATCAGGATGATCTTGTGGTAGCGGAGCTTCGCGAGATCGATCTCGTCCCCGATCCCGATCCCGATCGCGGTGATGAGGGCACGGACCTGCTCGTTCTCGAGCATCTTGTCGAGGCGTGCCTTCTCGACGTTGAGGATCTTTCCCCGGAGCGGGAGGATCGCCTGGAATTCGCGGTCCCGGCCCTGCTTCGCCGTTCCTCCGGCCGAGTCGCCTTCGACGATGAACAGCTCGCACTCCGTCGGGTCGCGCGAATGGCAGTCGGCGAGCTTCCCGGGGAGGCCCCCGCCCTCGAGGAGACCCTTGCGCCGGGTGAGCTCGCGGGCCTTGCGCGCCGCCTCCCGGGCCTGGGCCGCCTGGACCGCCTTGATGATCAACGACTGGCCGACGGAGGGGTGCTCCTCGAGGAACTCGTCGAGCTTCTCGTTGACCGCGCTCTCGACCTGCCCCTTGACCTCGGAGTTGCCGAGGCGGGCCTTCGTCTGCCCCTCGAACTGGGGTTCGAGGACCTTCACGGAGAGGACGCAGGTGAGTCCCTCGCGGACGTCCTCGCCGGTGAGCCCCTCCTTGTCGCCCTTGACGAACCCGCGGGTCCGGGCGTAGTCGTTGAGGGTCCGGGTGAGGGCGGCGCGCAGCCCGACGACATGGGTCCCGCCATCGACCGTGTTGATGTTGTTGACGAAGGCGAGCGTCGTCTCGTTGTAGCCGTCGTTGTACTGCAGCGCGACCTCGATGTCGGTCGTGTCCCGCTTCGCGTGGAGGTAGACCGGCTGGGGGAACAGCACGTTCCGCCCGATGTTGAGGTCGCCAACGAACTCGGCGATCCCGCCGGCGTGATGGAACGTGGTCTTCGTTCCGTCCCGCTCGTCGGCGAAATGGATCGTGACCTTCGGGTTGAGGAACGAGAGCTCCTTGAGACGACGGGCCACCGTCTCGCGGTCGAAGATGAGCGTCTCGAAGATCTCCTTATCCGGCAGGAACGTTTGTTCGGTCCCCGTGCCCTCCGCCGGGCCCAAGACCTTGAGCGGGCTCACCGGAGCGCCGCGCTCGTACCGCTGCCAGTACTCGTGCCCGTCCCTCCGTACCTTCACCTCGAACCACTCGGAGAGCGCGTTCACGACGTGGAGTCCGACCCCGTGCAGTCCGCCAGAGACCTTGTACGTGTTCCGGTCGAATTTCGAACCTGCATGCAGGATCGTCAGGACGATCTCGAGGGCCGGCTTGTGGTACTTCGGATGGATCTCGACGGGGATCCCCCGTCCGTTGTCGATCACCGTGCACGTGCCGTCCGTGTTCAGCTTCACCCAGATCTCGGTGCAGGCTCCCGCTAGCACCTCGTCGATCGAGTTGTCGACGACCTCGTTGATCAGGTGATGCAGCCCTCGGGCGTCCGTCGAGCCGATGTACATTCCCGGCCGTTTCCGGACCGCGGAAAGACCCTCCAGGACCTGGATGGAACTGGCGTCGTACGCCGCCTGTACGATGCCTTCTGGAGCCATCCGAAACCTCCCGGAAAAAGGGACCAATCATGCGAGCCGGACGCGCGTTATAAGGCTTGACTCTCGATGGAAATATCGGCGGTGCTCAGGGCCCCGGACCGGAGCCGACGGCTGCCCCGGACGGTGCCCGTTCCGGGACCTCCGGAACCGACGGATGGGCCTCCAAACCGGGTCCGGATCGACCGGCCGGAAGCCGTCGCAAGAGCGCCGCTCCCCAAACTCCAAATAGCCTCCGACGGTGGTCGCCATCGTCATGCCGGCGGAGGGGGAGAATCCGCCACCGGAGCGTCGGAAGGCCGATCCCGAACCGGTTGTAGAATCGGGCGACGAGCCGGTCGATGCCGTCTCCTCACCCGCCTCCGCCCCGACGCCCTCACCCGAACCGGCCGAGTCGTGGGAATCCCGGTTCAGATACCTCTTCGCCGACTTTGAGAACTATCGCCGACGGATGGACCGCGAGCGGGGTCGCGTCGTCCGGGAGGGTCAGGCACGCCTCCTCAACCAACTTCTCCCCCTGTACGAGGCCGCCCAGCGCGCCCGGGAGGCGGTGTCGCACGCTTCGGCCCGGGACCCGGTTCGTCAGGGGATCGACCTGCTCGTCCGGGAGTGGGAGAAGTTCCTGCGCTCGGAGCATGTGGAGTCCGTGGCCCGTCCCGGTTCGCAGTTCCGGTCGGAAACGATGGAGGCGGTCGCCGAGGCCCCTCCCAGCACCGCTCACCCGAGCGGAAGCGTGGTCGAAGTCGTGCAGCAAGGCTACCTGCTCGACGAGGAGCTGCTCCGACCGGCGAAGGTGGTGGTGGCGCGACGCGTCGCTTCCCCCGCCCCCGCGCAGGCCGAGCCGTCGGCGAGCAGTTCGAGCGAGGAACCTTCGGGGCGGTGAGATAGCGGGTTCCATGGAGCGGTCGTCGGAGATCCCCGGATTCTACAAGCTCTCGATCGAGGAGCGCCGCAAGGTCGTCCAGGAGTGGGCGGGCCTTACCAACGAAGAGGCGAAGGTCTACGACTTCCCACCCGGGATCGACCCCGCGCTCCTCGGCCGGATGATCGAGAACGTCGTCGGCAGCTTTGCGCTACCGCTCGGGGTCGCCACGAACTTCCGCGTGAACGGGCGGGACTATCTGGTCCCGATGGCGATCGAGGAGCCGAGCGTGGTCGCCGCCGCCTCGAACTCGGCGAAGCTCGCCCGATCGGCCGGCGGGTTCACGGCGCTGGCGACGCCGCCGGTGATGATCGGCCAGATCCAGGTCATGGGAGTGGCCGATCCGGAGGCCGCGCGGGTCCGGGTGCTGTCCGCCCGCGAGCCTCTCCTGGCGGCGGCGAACGCCAAGGACCCGATGCTGGTCAAGTTCGGCGGGGGCGCCCGCGACCTCGAGGTCCGGGTGATCCCCACGCCTCGCGGGACCATGGTCGTCGTCCACCTCCTGGTGGACGCGCGGGACGCCGGCGGGATGAACGCCGTGAACACGATGTGCGAGGCGCTCGCGCCCGAGATCGGCCGGATCGCCGGCGGACGCGTGGTCCTGCGCATCATCTCGAACCTCGCGATCCACCGCCTCGTCCGCGCCTCGGCGGTGTTCCCGGCCGCCGGGCTCGAAACGAAGGAAGCCAGCGGGGCGGAGGTCGTCGAGGCGATCCTGGATGCGTACACCCTCGCCGTCGTCGACCCGTTCCGCTGCGCCACGCACAACAAGGGGATCATGAACGGCATTTCCGCCGTCGTCGTGGCCACCGGGAACGATTTTAGGGCGATCGAGAGCGGGGCCCACACCTACGCCGCCTACCGGGCCCCGCCCGGGGGCGTCGTACGTCCGCTGACGACCTACGAGAAGAACAGCGCCGGGGACCTCGTCGGGACGATCGAGTTTCCGTGCGCGGTGGGCTTGATCGGGGGCGCCACGGCGGTCCACCCGACCGCGAAGGCGAACGTGAAGCTCCTCGGGGTGAAGAGCGCCGCCGAGCTCTCCTGTGTCCTCGCCGCCGTCGGCCTCGCCCAGAACCTGGGCGCCCTCCGGGCCCTGGCGACGGAAGGGATCCAGCGGGGCCACATGGGGCTGCACGCCCGGAACATCGCCGCGACGGCCGGAGCGCGGCCCGAGGAGGTCGATGCCGTTGTCGCTCGGCTGATCGCCGAGCACGCGATCCGGATCGACCGCGCCAAGGAGCTTCTCGAGGAACTGCGGCGCGGCCGATGAAGGTCGGCGTCCTCGCGCTCCAGGGGGATTACCCGGAGCATCGACTCGCCCTCGACGAGCTACTGCCGCCGGAGTCGGTCGTAGCCGTCCGAAGGCCCTCCGACCTGGCCGATCTCGCCGCTTTCGTCCTCCCCGGCGGGGAGAGCACCACCATCTCCCAGCTGCTTCAGATGAGCGGGTTGTGGGAGCCGCTCGGTGCCCGCCTGCGCTCGGGCCTCCCCGTGCTCGCCACCTGCGCGGGTCTCATCCTCGTCTCCCAGCGTCTCGAGCCGAGCCCGTCGGGTCGGGATCCCCCGACGCTTGGACTACTGGACATCCTCGTCCGGCGCAACGAGTACGGCGCCCAGGTCGATTCGTTCGAGGCCCCGGTCGAGCTGGACGGGAGCGCGGGCGCGCCGTTCCCCGGCGTGTTCATCCGGGCTCCCCGGATCGTGTCGGTCGGGCCGGATGCCCAGCCGTTCGCGCGTCGCGGCTCCGAGATCGTCGCCGTTCGGAACTCCACCGTCTGGGGGTTGACCTTCCATCCGGAGCTGTCGCACGACCCCCGGATCCTCGAAGCGTTCTTGGCATCGGTCCGGGTCGGCGCCGATCAGAAGAAGAACAGCAAGAGCACGAGGGCCGCGAAGAGAACGGCCCCCACCGCGACGGCCACCAGATAGGCACCCCGTCCCGCCCCCCGCCAGCTCCCGAAGAACAATGGCACCGGGCCAAGGAGGAGGACCCCGCCGGGTTCCGTGGTCTTCGTCGATCCGGATCGGTGGCCCTCGTCGGGCCCACCCGTCTCGGTCGAAGAGAACGCGAACGGCATCGTGAAGAACCCGGCCATCAGCAGCAGCACCCCGCCCCCGAACTCCCACGAAGCCCCGGAGAGGACGGGAAGGACGACCAGGAGGTAGAGCCGGGTAGAACCCGTGACGACCGAATGGACGACCAACGCGGTCCCGAGGGTCAGGAGGGCCACGGGGAGCCACCGAACGGCGGTGACCATGGCGTCTCCACCGGGTCCGGGCTATTCGAACCTGCCGACGGCCGGTCAGTGGAACGTGTCGAACCGGTACGGCTCGAGGGGGAGCTCGCCGAGGGCCATCAGGAACTCCGGAGGGGTCAGCATCGGTCTCGAGTACAGCTCGCCGTCGTCGAGCGCGATCCTCGGGCAGGCCGTGTTGACGTAGGCGTCGAGCGCCCGGCCGGTCAGATCCGACGGGTCGAGGCGGCCGAACACCAGGATCTCGGCCGTCCGGCCCCGCGCGTGCGCTCTTGCTTGCAGCGCCGCGGCCATCCCTCCTCGATTCTGGCCGGCGAATGTCGAGACGAGGATCCCCCAATGGAGCGCGTCGCGGACCCCCGCGACGACCAGCTGTCGACGGGCGATGAGGCGGGCACGGTCGATCGGAGCCTCGAGGGTCCCCTGCAACGGGTCGAGCGACCAGACGGGCCGATCGACGGCGAAGGCGAGGCCCAGCGGATGGAACCGGCCCGTTCCGAGGAACACGAACGCCTCGACGTCGGGGGCCACCGCCTCGGCGGTCGTGTAGTTGCACCCGAGCGCCTGGGCGGCGTACTGAAGCCGTCGGTCGCCCGGCGCCGTCCGGATCTCGCGTCCCGTCGCCTCGAGCGCGCGGATCAGCCGGGGCAACAGGTCGAGGTGCTGGATCGAGGCGACGACGCCGAGCCGTCGGGGGAGGCCGGCGGCGTCCACGATCCCGGCTAGCCGCTCCGGGTCCCCGCCGAGGCTTCGCATCTCGACGAAGTAGGTGGCCATCGGTAGGCGGACGTTCGGGATCGGGGCATGGCCGAGGACCACCGAGGCGTCGGCTCCCGATGCCTCCTCGGCCGACGGGAAGTCACAGGCCCCGAAGCAGGCCCGCGCCACGAGGGCGACGGGGAGCCCGGTCTCCGCCCGAAACTGGGCCGCCAGGTCGTGCGCATTGCGGAGCAGGCCGGCGGGGACCTGCAACGAGAGCTTGCGGTGCCCTCCGCGGCGCAACGCCTCGAACAGTTCCGGGCCGACCTCGGGGAACACCTGGTGGCCCGGGCCCCCGACCGCGTCGGGAGGGGCGATCTCGAGCAGGGGATCCGTGCGGGCCGCCATGGGGCGGCTCGACGTAGCCGCCCGACTAAATCCTTGGCGGCCGGGCCGAGCCGAGCCGCTCGACCAGCCGATCGACGGCGGCGCGGTTGTCCTCGTAGTGGAGCCGCCGGCGCGCCTCGCCGACCGACACCCATTCGGACGCATCGTGTTCCGCGCTCAGGGCCGGTGAGAACGAACGGGGGACCGGGGCCCCGAACGCATGGAGCCGCCACGTTCGGTGGTCCGGCCCTTCGAACCGTACCTGCCAATCGAGGTCCATCAGTTCCCCGGTGTCCCGCAGACCGGTCTCCTCCGCCAGCTCCCGACGGAGCGCGGATGGTAGGTCGGGGTCGGTGGAATCGACCTTCCCGCTGACCGGCACCCAGATCGAGCCCCGCGACGGGGGACGTCGGAAGACCAGCAACTCGAGCGGCGGGGTGGCGAACAGGTAGCCCTCGACGCACTCCTGGGCGACCGGCGCTTCCGCGCTAACGGTCACCCGGGCCCCGTCGAGAAAGGATCCGCATGATCGCCTCGGCGGGGGCGCCGTCGACCGCGCGAAGCGCTTCGAGCGCCTCCTCGCGAGAGACTCCGCCCTGCTCCATCACGAGCTGGAGATCTTCTTCGGGCGGGCCGGATGGCACCGGCGGCGGCGCGGGGGCGGCCCCGGCCGCGACGGGAGCGGGTCCGGCGGTCCGCGGGCGGACCTGGGGCTGACCGACGATCTGGTACGTCCGGACCCCCTGAACGGTCAGGACCGTCACCTCGGGAGCCTGGAAGACGTGTTCCTTGTCTCGGGTCCGGATGATGACTTCGTCCACGTCGTCGATCGGCTCGGTCTTCATGCCGAGGCGGCGCATCATCATCTGCATCTGGCGCTCGTTGCGAGGACCCCCGGGCATCATCGTACTACCTCCGATCGCTCCGGCGACGCCGTTCAGTCGTCGTCGCGCCCGCTGACGCGGCGCAACTGGGCCTCGAGCTCCGCATCGACCGGCATCTCGTCAACGGGGACCTGCTTCGCCGACCGGCGGCGACGGTCCCGGCTGGCGTCGTGGACCCGGCGCGCCTGCTCCGAGAGCTCGTCGAGCAGGTCGGTGATCCCGGCGTAGAAGTTCCAGCCGTCCTTCGACGCGTAGAAGATGCCGTGGTCGGTGTGCAATCGCACCGAGACGGTGGCGTCCCCGGACCGGTGGGTGGCATGCGGCGTGATGTCGAGCGAAAGGAACGTCGGTCGGACATGGCGGGAGATGTGCCGCAGCCCCTTCGCCACCACGCGATCGATCTCGGTGAGGATCGTCGGGTCCCCGGAGCCGCGGAGCCCGTGCACCTGGACGTAGACGTCCCCCAATTTGGAGCCGCCCGCCGGCTCCGCGCCCCCGACGGCGAGGCCGAGCAGATCGGTCTGCGAGACGATCCCGGTCGGCTTTCCCCCCTCGAGAACGAACACGCTCGATACCTTCTGGCCGCTCATCAGCTCGGCCGCGGCGCCGACCGTGGTGCCCTTCTCGACGGTGAGCGCGGGGCTGTGCATGATCGTCTTGACCTGGACCTGGGTGATGCTGCCGGAGGTCGCGGCGTCCTTCTTGCCGCCGACCGTCGGGATCCAGAGCACACGCCCGAGATCGGAGACCCCAACGGCTCCGGTCAGGCGCCCCTTTCGATCAATGACCGGGAGCGGGTGTTCCTCGAGGATCCGAATCTGACCGAACAATTGGCCGCACGGCTCGTCCTCGCGGACCATGATCCCGATCGGGCTCATGATCTCCTCGACGCGGTGCCGGGCGATCGTGGGCAGCCCGGGGATCGCCCGGACGAGATCGGAACGGGAGACGAGGCCGACGAGCTCGCCCTTCTTTCCGAGGACGGCCGCCGCCCGCATGCCGGCGGCGAGCAGCTGCTCGGCGATCTCGGCGAACGACGTCGAGACGGTGGCGGTGGGGGGGAGGGTGAGCAGATGCTCGACCTTCGTGGTGAGCGGAAGGTTCGTCCGGCGGGCGATCGTCTCGAAGGTGATGAGCCCGACCAGCTGCTTCTTCTTCATCACGGGGAGCTCATGGATCCCCTTCGAGCGCATCAGGCCGAGCGCCCGGGACAACTGGGCATCGGAAGGGAGGGTGATCGGTTTGGGAGTCATCAAGTCCCGGGCGTTCGGCCACGCAACGACCATATCGAGACCACGGGGGAGGGCGGTCGGCCTTTACCTTTTCCCCGGGCCGGAGGCGTGGCTCACGGCAGCGGGCGCGCCATCTGGTAGCCGTTCTCGCCGTCGGAGTAGTAGCTGCGCAACAGGTCGGTGACGGAGAACTGGAATCGCGTGTAG
>JABCYU010000027.1 GCA_013290045.1 Methanobacteriota archaeon
GCCGATGTCCCCCGGGTCGGGCCCCACCGAGAGCGTTCCCACGAGCGACCGCCTTCGACAGGCGGAGATGACGCTTCGGCGGTTCGGCTACGCGAAGGTCGCTCCCGCGCATCGGTCGCCCGGCGTCGAGCCGGCGTTCTGGGTGCAGGAGCCGGGAGTTCCGAGGAGGACCTTCCCGGTGTTCGTCGAGGGGGTGGGCGCCTCGACCGTCTCCTGGGACGAGTACATCCAGCGGCCTCCGTCCGCGCGCGCGCCGTCCCGCGCCATCGTCGTCGTGCCGACCGACGGGGACGCGGAAGCGGCGTACCGACGCGGCCGCCGGGCCCCGAGCACGTCCGTCGACGCCGAGCTGTCGATCCTCGTCATCCCCCCCGTCGAGCCGGAGGCGCACTGGCACTCGGCGATTGTCGAGCCGCGCGAACTGCTTCGGCTCGCGACCGGGGTCGTCGTCGGGCTGTTCCGTCGCGCGCATCGGGGCGAGGGCGGCGGCCAGGTCGACTTCGAGGAGATGCTTCAGATCCTGAAGGA
The DNA here is from genome assembly GCA_013290045.1 of Methanobacteriota archaeon. GTDB lineage: Archaea > Thermoplasmatota > Thermoplasmata > Lutacidiplasmatales > UBA184 > Lutacidiplasma. The sequence goes on from JABCYU010000027.1 coordinate 529, forward strand.
GAGGTTCCGCGTCGACGTCGCGAAGTCGCTCGGGGTCGAGACCGACGAGGATGCCCTCTTCCTGCTCTACCAGCTCGCGGTCCGAGACTCGTATGCCCCCGGCGACTCGGGCTCGAACCTCCACGGCCTGGTGCTCCGGCCGACCGGACCGGCGGCGCGCCTGCCGTGGTTCGCCGCCTGAGCGGGATTCGAACCAAGCCGTTATGAGGGCCCGGACGGCTGGGGTTTTCCGGCGATGAGCGGATCGGCGAAGGTCGTCAATCCGTACGCCTATTCCCCGGGGAGCTCCACCCCCGGGGCGTCGGTCTCCGCGGAGGAAGGCCAGGCGGACCTGTGGGGCTTTTTCTGGCTCTCGCTGTTCAACACGCTCATCATCGGGGTCGTCGGGCTCGCGGTCTGGGCCGTCTACGTCCGTTGATCCCGGCACGTTCGACGTCGGTGGCCGGGGAAACGGTTATCTCCCGAGGGTCGGTCGGCGGCCCTCGACGCCGCAGTGGGGCCGTGGGGTAGCTTGGACCATCCTTCTTGCTTGGGGTGCAAGAGACTCCGATTCAAATTCGGACGGCCCCATCAAGCGCGCGGGGGCATCCCCCTCACCAAGACCCGATGCCCCCGACGTGGGTTCCGCGGGCCGCTTTCTGACCCCATCCGCCTCACCAAGACCTAGGGGATTACCCCTCCCTCCCCCTCGATCTCCGGGCTCGCGAGGCAAGGCGTGCGGGGCTACGACCTCTCATTAGGTGCCAATGCCCCCGTTAGGGACGGCACGGGACCCCGGGCTCTCGGACTCTTCAAGAACGTCGCCCCGAGGGCAGGACTAGTGACGAGACGATGCGCCACTGGAGCGCCCGCGCCCTCCTTGGGGCCTAATCCGGATTGCGAGGTCTCTCCCGGGCGACTTCCAATGGCCATCCCTTCTTTGGGCGACGTTCGGGAGTTTACCAACGCCGCTACGGGCCGAGGGGAGGTCGATTGCCCCTAAGGCACCTGGGTCTTTGAATCAGCCTTGCTCCCGATTTCGTTCACCCGACTGAATAGACGAACGGACTTGCCCTGTTGCCTCGCCCCTCACGAACGATTTTTCCCCTTCGACAAAGGACTGTAAGCGCCATCCCAACGCATACGTCAGTCGGCCAGCGATCGGTTTGCGACTCGAGATTGGCTTCTACCGCCAGTTCCTTCACTCTCCGTCGGTTGGCCTTTCCACCCGCTTGCCTTACCAGGTCCAAAACCTGCTCAAGAAAGGTTTCGGGTGGCTCCCAAGTGTTCGGCGAGCTAGCGTACCTCTGTCCGACGTTTCTTTCAGTCAGTTGCTGCTCTTGCCGTCGGGGTTGTCGGGCCCGCGAGAGAACGACCTCGATTTCGGGAACGAGCTCTGGACGCGTGTGTCTGATCACGTCGATTGGCCCCAAGTGTTCGAGAACTATCGTCCTTCCCTTGCTCTGGACGGGATCCCACGCATACCTTACCCGCTGGACGTAGCGCCTCCCTCTTGACTCGACCAATCTCAGCGACGTGCCCTCACCTCCACTCTCGGACCTACTACTGACTCAGTCTTAGCGACTCGGGTGTCACTCAATCTTCAGTGTGTGAATCGATCTCTGACGGTAGTGATTCTTCTTCATTTGCTCAATGATCTTCACGTGGCTCCCTGCTTAGGAGCGCCTGTACAGGCGCTCCTAAGCAGGGAGGGCTTCAGAGTCACTCCTCCTCAGGGACTTGCTAGCATCTAGTTTAAATATATATTCCGTTATTGTCGGAACATGGCTCTAACCTACTCGGATGTCGGCGCGCATATCTTTGGCGAACGGGAATTCGACGCCGCAGAGTTCGCCCGGCGAACTGGAAACCCCCGCGCTGCCAAGGTCCTTAGTGAACTACTGATTCGCGGGGTAGTTGCGCGAAAGCGCCGGGGGCGCTATCGGTTCCTTCGCCCGTCTGAGAGGCCCGATATGCGAAGCTCCGAATGGGAACGGATGCGAGAGATTCTCCTTGGCGGACCCAATCCGAAGACTTGGGATGGGCCGACTGCGGTCGAAGCGTGGACCGGGGGTCGTTATCGTGTATCGCCTACGGTCTATTCCACGGTCTTTCATGTCGCAGTGCCGGAAGGCGCGGTCCCCGCTTGGGGCGACTATCTCTCAAGCTACGGGATTTCTCTCAACGCCCGCAAGCGAATCGGAGCTCGAGTTGAGTTAAGGGAGGTTCCGCGAGTTCACGCTGTAGTCCTAAATGGAGAGCCGGTGCCGCCTCGGGCAGACGTGGTCTCCTTGATTAGGGCGCATCCCGGAATCTACGCCGACGCGGAGGCCTTGCTCATTGATTGATCCGGCAACCCGTGAAAGAGCGGTCGTCGCGCTCTTGGAAAGCTGGCCTTGGGATCTTGGCGCGACTCTCATCGGAGGATATGCTGTCGCAGCATACGGAGCACCGCGTTACTCCGACGACGTCGATTTTGTTATCCCTGATGATTCGCGAACCGCAACTGAAGCATGGCTGCGAGAGCAAGGCTTCGAGGACGCGAAGGGCGAGAAGGCCAAGTCTACTCAGGTGTTCGAAGACGCGCCGCGGTTCTCACGAGATGAGGTGACCCTCGACCTGCTCGCAGGGTACGTCCGTGATAGAGAGGCGCGCGTGGAGATTCCCGAGTCGTGGATAGCGTTGCGTCGACGGCAGGAAAAGCTCGATCTGCTCAGCGGCCGGCTTGACCGGAAGATCCCGATAGCTAGGCCGGAAGCGCTTTGGGCGCTGAAGCTCCAAGCGGGGCGAGACCAGGACCTTACGGACCTGTTCACGATATCCAAAGAGCCGGTCAAGACCCAAGAGGTTCGCTCGCTCTTTCAGAGCTTGATGGTCCCCACCCTCGCAGCAAAGCTCAGAGCAGTACAACTGAAGCTAGAGGGTTCGAAACTGTACGACGACTCTCGCTCGAGAATGGGCCTGAAGGATGGAGAGGCAGTGTCGGCTCGGTGGATGCGATTCCGAGCACAGGTGGCGAGCATGATTCCCCAAGAGGAAGCGGCTAGGCAGCTCGCTTGAGACCCCAAGAGCTCGGGGCCTCGACCGATTCCGCCCCTTCCTCCGCCGTCCTCTCGCCGGGATCCTCGAATTTCGGGACCCATGGCGCAGACTCCATGTCTTCGACCCCTCGCGCCAGTCCCATCGCCAAGGGGTCGGTGGGCTCGGTGTGGGTCGGTCCGGTTGCGGGGTTGGCCTCCGAAGTCCATCGACTAGGCGGGATGACGTCCCATCGCTTCCCGATCGCCGTGAGCTGGAGCTCCTTGGCGAGCGGCACGAACCGCCTCCACATCTCCCAGCGTTCACCGGGCAGCACAGCTCCAAGCCCGATGAACTGCTGCTTACCGACGACTTCGAGGGTCTGTGCCCCTCTCTTCCAAGCTGCTAAGACGTCGTCCCAGGGTATGCTTCGCTCGGCGAACCCCCACCCCCTAACCCCGTTGGCCCAGAAATCGAACGGGAGGAGGCGGGCCGCGCCCCGGTTCTTGGTAAGGGGTTTTTGGGGCTCGCCCCGAAGGGGACCACTTCGCCCAGCCAGCCCTCGGAACAGGGGCCCTCCGCTGACGGCTCTTGGTCAGGGTGATGCCTCGCGTCAAGCGCGCCGGTAGCTCCTCCGGCTGGGCCTCTGTAGCTGCCGACCGGGCGGTCGGGCGATGGGCCCTACAGAAACCCCGGGACGGCGGGCTTGGCCTTAAGGTCGAGGCGCACCTCGGAGCTCCATGGGCCGCCGGTTCCAGTTCGAGCGGAAGAAGGACCGCTTCTACCGCGCCGCGCAGGAGGAGGGACTGCGTTCCCGTGCGGCGTTCAAGCTCGGTTTCCTCGCGACCCGGTTCCCCGTGTTCCACCACGGCGACCGGGTGCTGGACCTCGGGGCCGCACCGGGGGGCTGGACGATCGTCGCTCGGGAAACGATCGGGCCGCGCGGGCGGGTGGTGGCGGTCGACCCACGTCCGGTCGACCCGGTCGAGGGGGTGGAGGTCGTGCGGGGGCTGGTCGGGGACCCTCGACTGGCGGCGCGACTCGGACCCGAGCCATTCGACGTCGTCCTTTCCGACATGTCGCCCCGGATCAGCGGGGCCTGGTCGACGGACCACGCCCGCAGCGTAGCCCTCGTCCGGAGTGCGTTCCATCTGGCCCAACAGGTCCTGCGGGAGGGCGGGAGATTTGTCGCGAAGGTCTTCGACGGGGATCTGGTACCGGAACTGGTCGCAGAAATGGAACCGTCTTTTGAGCGCCTTCAGAGATCGAAGCCTCCCGCATCGCGCGAACGATCCTCCGAACTCTACCTGATCGGTCTCGGTTACCTTCGGGCGGCCGAAACCCGCTCCGGGTAGCCCGTGACTACCTGGCTCAGGATCGCCCCGGCCCGGCTTCCATACCGATTGGATGGCGTGGCTGCCGTCCGACGTTCGGGCCGCGACAATGTCGATTGACGTCGGGCCCTAATCGGGACCCCGGTCGACTCGAGCTCGTCGACCCATAACTGATGTACCGGGACAGAGGATACCGGGAACGGATGCCAGCGAGCGTCTACTGCCCGCAGTGCGGGAGCCCGAACGCTCCTCCCGCGCGATATTGCTCCCAGTGCGGGCACGCTTTCGATCCCGACCCGGCATCCTACCCGATGACGCCCCCGCCGCCCGGACCGCCTCCTCCTGGGCCGGTCTCCCCCATGAGCGGATTGACGGATCCCTCCGTGCCGTTCGTCTCAGCGACGGCCGGACGTTCGCTGCCTCCTCCCGCTTCGACGCTACCCGCGCCGCCCCCGCCGCCAGTCCCGCCACCCCCGGGCTGGCCGACGACGGCGTCATCCCACCCGCCTCCTCCACCGCCGCCTTCACCGATTCAGTTCGTGGGGCACGCGGACCATCCCGCTCACCGTCGGATCCACTGGGTCCATCCGGCCGATCACCGCGTCCGGGACGTCCTGATCGGCCTGACGATCGCGGCGATCGGAGCCCTGCTGCTCTTCTGGCTTCCGCTTCCGACGGCGTTCTCGGGCGTCTTCTCGGCCAGCTCGGGTCCCGGGCCGGCGAGCGCCATGGCGTACGATCGTAGCTTCCCAACGACCACCGTCACGGGAACCTGGTCGACCGAGCCACCGGTGGCGATCCACCTCGTCGTCACCTCACCCACCGGCAACACGGTGTTCTCTGGCCAGGGCCCCACGGGGTCGTTCTCGTTCAGCGCGACCCACGGGGTCTACACGTTCTCGGCGACCGGTTCGTCGGTCCCCGCGGTCGTGGGGATCCGGGGTACGGCTTATGAGACCCCCTGGCAGTGGGTCACCGGCGGCTGAATCTCACCGAAGAAGAGGCGCAATCGCCCCCCGCCGCCCCTGTCGAAGAACCCCCAGAGGGGATGGGGCGTGCGAGGGTCCGCGGAGATTCCGGCCGCCGTCCGACCCCATATATAGGGTCGCAGATTAGCGCCGGCCCGCCATTTTTGAGGGTCGGTTCGTGTGATTCGGTTTGGACCTGCAGGGATTCCGTTATCCTGCAAGGGGCGCACCCTGCGGGACGGCATCTCGGACGTCCATCACCTCGGCCTGACCGCGATGGAAGTCCAGTTCATCAAGGTCAATCCGCTGACGCGGGTGGCGCTCGACGAGGAGGTGGGCAAGAGCCACCGAGACCTCCCGGTGCAGCTCGTCGTGGAGGGAGGGACCACCGGACGTGTGCCCGGCGGGCAAGCCCTCTCCTCGCTGCTCGCGCCGGTGAAGAAGCGAGAGCAGATGACCACTCTCGCCTGGAGCCTGGCCAAGGACTACGCCGACCTCCACCAGACGAAGCTGCTGGCCAAGGCCCTCGATGTCGACCTGACGCTCCACGCCCCGTACTACGTCGACTTCTTCGGGAGCCAAGAGGCCCGCGAGAGATCGATCCGCCAGATCCAATGGGCGTCGATCCTCGCCGAGGGGCTCGGGGCCCGTCTCACCGTCACCCATCTCGGCTTCTACGGCGCCGGCGATCGCGCCGATAGCATCCAGGAGCTGACGGAGATCGCGAAGGACCTGAGCGAGTGGCTGCACCACTACAGCAAGGGAACAGTCCGCCTCGCCATCGAGCCCAGCGGTCACCCGGACGTCTTCGGATCTCGCGAAGAGGTCCTCGAGCTCGCGCATCGGGTGAAAGGGATCCTGCCGGTCATGAACCTCCCCCACCTCGCGGCCCGGGAGCGGACGACGTTCGAGGACGCCGAATCGCTCCAGCCGGTCGTCCAGCAGTTCGTCGAGGCGAGCGCCGGCCAGCTGTACTGCAATTTCTCCGGTGTCGAGTTCTACGGGCCCGGCGAGTTCCGGCTCACCCCGATCAAGCGGGGCCACGTCCGCTTCGATCCGGTCGCGGAGATCCTGAGCGAGCGGGACTACGACGTGACCGTCATCTCGAGCTCGCCGCTCCTCGAGCACGATGCAATGTACATGAAGCTCCTCTACGAGCGCGCGCTCGCTAAGCGCTGGGCGAAGAAGCACGCCCAGGCGGCGCAGGGCGCGAAGGCGAAGACCCCCACACCGGCCGCCCAATCGGGAGGCAAGTCCCCATCGCGCCCGTCCTCCCGGCCCATCGCCGCCACCGCATCCCGCGTCGGCGAGCACGCCTCCGTGAGGGCGCCCGCGCGTCCGGCCCGCAAGGGAGGGGACCATGGCCGACGCCACGGAAGGTGACGGCGCGGTCTTCCTGCGGGCCAACGAGTACATCGGTCGGCGGGTCTCCGAGAGCCTCAATCAGATCCAGGGGGACCTGATCGACCGGGCGGTCCGCCTCCTCCTCCAGGCGCCGGCGATCTTCGTCTACGGCGCCGGCCGATCCGGGATCATCGGGCGCGCGTTCGCCATGCGGCTCGTCCAGACGGGACTCACGGCGTTCGTCATCGGGGAGAGCGTCACGCCGATCGTCCGCCGCGGCGACTGCGTGTTCATCCTCTCCGGTCGCGGGGAAAGCTACTCGAGCATGCAGACGGCGAACATCGTTCGGCGCGAGGGCGCCGAGCTCATCGTCGTGACCGCCCGCGCCACGAGCAAGCTCGCCCACGCCGCCTCCCTCCTCGTGCCCCTCGACTTCCCCGAGGAGCCGCAGCGCCCCCAGCTCGCCCCGCTCGGGACGCTCTTCGAGGCCGCCGCGCTGAGGATGACCGACGCGATCATCGCCGAGGTCATGCACGCGCGCGGCGAGACCGAGGAGTCGATGAGGCGCCGCCACGCCATCATGGTCTGACGGAGAATCGACCCAACTCTTAAGCCGTGGCCACCTTCCCGCCACCGTGCCCCGCGCGCCGGAAGCCAAAGGTGGAACCCTCGTCCCGATCCCGACCCGGTTCTTCGTGACCAGCGGCAAGGGGATCAACAAGGTCAGCGAGCTCAACGCGTTCGACCTCGCGCTGCTCCAGGCGCATATCGGCGAGCAGAATCTCGTGAGCGTCTCGTCGGTCCTTCCGATCGGCATCCGGCAGGTCGAGCGGGTCCCGATCGCCCGCGGAGCCATCACCCACACCGTCCTCGCCCGGATGGGGGGCGGGGAGGGCGAGGTGATCAGCGCCGGGATCGCCTACGGGTTCCGCACCGACGGCCAGGGGGGCTACGTCGCCGAGGGCCACATCCACGGAACCCAGAAATCGCTCAAGGAGTTCCTCAAGTGGCGCATGCAGGAGATCGCTCACTTCCGCGGCGTCGAGCTGCGGCGGATCCACTACCGCACCGAGGAGCTGGTCATCCCGATGGACCATTACGGGGTCTGCATCGGGGCCTGCGTCTTCCTGCCGTAGGACCGGGGCGGTGGACGGGCACGGCCCGGGTCACAGGAGCTTTCGGAAGAGGAGTTTGTCCTCGAGCGTCCCCTCGATCGTCAGCTTGCGCGTCACCAGGGCCTTCATCGGCCCGATCTCCTTCTTGACGAGCCCCTGGAAGGTGGGCGTGTCGGTGATGATCGTCACGTCGGCCTTCCCCGGCGCCGAGCTCCTCAAATTGGTCAGGTGGCCCTCGCGAAGGTCGACGGCGTAGTTGCCTCCGTCGGTCAGGCGCACGGCGATCGTGCGGGAGATCCCCGCTAGCTCGGTGATGACGGCCGGATTTCGGTCGGCGTGCCGGTTGAACCGGTCGACGAGGGAGGCGAGGGTCTCCTCGATCACGCGAAGCTCTCCAACGCCCTCGCCGAGCGTTCCCGCATAAGTCTTGCCGTCGTCTCCCACGAGCGGCGCAGCCACGGCGGAAGCGGACCGGCCGCCGCGAGGGTTCCGCGGACGAACTTTACGGTTCGCTCGTCGGACGGGTACCCGCTCCCGAGCTCGGGGCCGAGCGTCGCGCGAAGTCGTTCGAGGGCGCGGTCGCGCCGGACCTTCGCCACGATCGACGCCGCCCCCACCACGGGAAGATCCCGGTCCGCCCGGTGTCGCGCGATGACCACTGTCGGGCAACGCGAGAGACGACTCACGAGGGTCCCGAATCGCTCCGCCACGGGGTCGCACGCGTCGACGTACGCGCACGATGGGCCGGCCTCGTGGATGAGGCTCGCCATCGCCTCCGCTTCGAGCCGGTTGAGTCGGCCGTCGGCCACGTACCGGTCGATGGTGCGGGGAGAGAGGCTGACGGAGACCGCCCGGCCCACCGACGCGAGCCGACGGTAGACCATGACCCGCTCCGACGCGGAGAGCAGCTTCGAATCCTTCGCCCCGAGACCCGCGAGGTCGAGGAGGCGCGATTCCGGAACCAGGAAGCCACCGACCACCAACGGTCCGACGAGGCTCCCTCGCCCGGCTTCGTCGAGACCCATCACCCACCCGGCGCCCCGGGGTCCCTCCCTTACCGGCATCGGCTCGGACACCGCCCCACCGCCCTCGGCCCTTAATGGGCTCTGGGCGAACCAGAACGGGGCCGTAGGCCCCCCCCGAGCTCCCATACCGCCGCGACCCCGACGCGGAAGCGGCGGGTCGAGCGGTTTCGCCGGACAAACGTCATATATCGCACCCCAGTGGGACGGGCCCTCGGTCCGAATCCATGGGTATCTGGCAGGGACGCTCCCGCAGGAAGAGCACCGGAGGCCGGCTCCGGCCGATCCGCAAAAAGCGCCGGTTCGAGATCGGTCGTGAACTGCAGCACGCGACGATCGGTTCCGGCACGGTCAAGCACTACCGGGTGCGCGGCGCGAACCAGAAGCTCCGCATCCTCACGACGCAGACGATCAACGTCTTCGATCCCGCCACGAAGACGGCGAAGTCTGCGAAGGTGCTGACCGTCCGGGAGAACCCGGCCAATCCGAACTACGTCCAACGGAACATCATCACCCGGGGCGCCATCCTCGAGACCGACTTGGGCCTCGTCCAGGTCCGCTCGCGGCCCGGCCAGGACGGGATTCTCAACGGCGTCCGCGTGGCCAAGACGGCGACCGCGAAGTGATCCGCGGGATCCGGTGACGGATGCCGGACCATTTCTACGTCTACCCGGCCTATCTCCTGAAGTCGGGCTCCCGGGCCCTGGGACGGAGGGTGCCCGCTGAACTCTCCCTCCCCGACGTGAACCTCGAGCAGATCGCGGCGGCAGCCTCCTCGATGGGGTACCGGGTCCACGCGGAACCGGACAAGCAGTACCCCCGGCAGTACTACCGATACGCGGGGCGCCTCAAGGTCGTCAAGAAGGCCGGGGTCTCCAAGGCGAAGTTCCTTCGGGAGCTCGCCGAAGTGCTGCGACGCCGGGCCGAGGCGGAGAAACCGTAGATGGAGGAACCGGGCACCATCTACTTCACCGGCACCGCCGGGGCGGGCAAGACGACCCTCGTCATGGCGTTCCAACAGTGGATGAAGACGAACGGCTACGATTCGATCTCCGTCAACCTCGACCCGGGGAGCGAGTCCACGACGTTCGAACCGGATATCGACATCCGCGAGTGGGTGCGGCTGCCCGACGTGATGCAGGAGTACGGTCTCGGCCCGAACGGGGCGCAGGTCGCGGCCTCCGACCTGATCGCGCTCAAGGTCTTCGAGGTCAAACAGGCGATCCAGGAGCTCAAGACCGACTTCGTGCTCATCGACACGCCCGGCCAGGTCGAGCTGTTCGCCTTCCGCGAATCCTCGAAGGCGATCATCGACGCGTTGAGCGGCGATCGGTCGATGATCGCGTTCCTGTTCGACCCGGCGCTCGCGCGGAACGCGCGCGGGCTCGTTTCGCTGTTGATGCTGTCGGCGACCGTCGAGTTCCGCTTCCGCCTGCCGACGGTGAACGTGCTGACGAAGTCCGACATCCTCACGGCTCCCCAGCTCGAGGAGGTCCTGGGGTGGGGCGACGAACCGAGCCGCCTCTACGACGCGGTCACCCTCGACACGGCGACGCCGGAGGTCCAGCTTTCGACGGAGCTGTTCCGCGCGATCGAGGTGATGACGCCGATGATGGCCCTGCTGCCAACCTCGGCGCGCGACGCTTTGGGCCTCGACGGCCTCTATCGTTCGGCCCTACGGAATTTCAGCGGATCCGAGGACCTGGAGCCGTCCCAGCAAGAGACGGATTAGGCGCCCGGAGGACCCGAGCGACGTTCACTCGGTGAAGAACAGTCCCATGCCGGCCGAGGCGGCCTCTTCCTCGTCCTTCAGTCTGCGGTAGAGCGCCTCGCCGTCCGCCGGCGGGAGTTTCGTTCCGACCGCCCCGATCAGCTTTTCGGCATGAGCGATCGCCTCGGCGGATCCCTCGATCAGGACGTAGAGCCGTCCGGCGGGACCACCGGCCGTCGCGGCATCGCGCAGTTTCTGGCTCTGTCGGGACAGTTGGTCGTCCTTGAGGACCGTCTCCAGTTCAGTGCGCTTCTCACCGGGCACCTCGAAGAGGGTCCACGCCATCGCGGGCCCGACCGCCACCGCATAATAGGGGTTTCGGGGGAATCGCCCCCGGGGTTCCTAGATCCCGAAGGTTCGGCGGGCGGCCAGGTAGCGCGGATCGTCGAGACCCATGACGTCCGGGTTCCGACCTTCGGAGGTCGCCACCCAGTACGCGAGGAGCTGCAGCGGCACGATCTGGGGAATGATGGCGACGGCCGCCGGGAGCGCCGGAACGACAAGGACCCCCTCGCCGGGGGGTCCACCGCTCGAGTCGACGTGCAACGTCTCGGCGCCGAGCTCCCGGACCGCCTTCAGGCCCTGCTCGGCCCGCGCGCGCTCGAACGGGGTCCCCGTGACGGCGATGACCGCCGAGCGGTCGGTGACCGACGGGATCATCCCGTGAAGGAACTCCTCGATCCCCCCGGTCGCGACGAACCGCCCCGTGGCCTCCCGGAGCTTGAGCGCCGCCTCGCGGGCGGTGACCTCGGCCGGGCCCGAGCCGAGCAGAACGAGGGTCGGCCGCTCGGCGAACCGCTCGACGAGCTCTACGACCGGGTTCTCCAGCGCCAAGGCGCTCACGACCGCCTCGGGGAGCGGGTCGACCGCGCCCACCGGGGCGGCCGGGATGCCGGCCCAATGGCGGAACAACACCAGCGCGGCGCACAGCGCGGTCGTGTAGCTCACGGTGTGGGCCCAGGACGTTTCCTCGGCGTAGCGGGTCAGGATCGTGTGGTCGGCGAGCGCCGCCGAGGGGCTCTGCGCCGTCCCCGAAATGAGCGTCATCGGGACGCCCTGCGGCTTCAGCGCCTCCATCGCCTTCACGGTCAGCGCGGTCTCCCCGGAGGAGCTGAAGACGAGGGCATGGGCCGCGCCTTCGAGGTGGGACGGGTCATCGAGGGCGTCGAACGACGTCACCGCCCGCAGGTTCGCGCCACGTCCCAGGAGGGATCGGGCGATCGCTCGAGCCCCGAGAGCGGCGTGGAATGATGTCCCGATCCCGAGGAACAGGATCGGGGCCCCCTTCGAGGGGGGCTCTATGATTCGCGCCACCTGCGGTGCCGTTCCGAGCGTCGCCTGCGTCGCGACCGCCTGGCGGCGGATCATCTCGTGCATGAAGTACGGGTGACGGGTGCGACCGAGCGGTGGAAGCGGCTCCTGAGGTGCGGGGAAGTCGTCCATCCACGGCGGCACGAGCGGGACACGGATAGCCCCCACCCCACCGGGCCACAATCGCCAAGTGTCGCTCTCGACTCCCCACCCTCGTGTACTCCTCCACGCTGGAGGCTCCGGTGCTCCTCATCGGGGCCGCTCACGTCGTCGACCTCGAGGCCCCCCTGAGGGCGACGTTGGGAGGCCGAAGCTTGGACGCCGTGGCGATCGAGCTCGACCCGGAGCGGGCCGAGACCGTACTCTCGGACTCCCCCCCGGTGCGTGGGTCGAAGGAAGGGGTGCCGCTGTTCGCCCGGCTCTGGGCGCTCCTCCAGCACCGCCTCGGCGAGCAGATCGGCGGAGGGGTCGCGGGGGCCGAGATGCGGACCGCGGCGCAGGTCGCCAAGGAGCTCGACCTCCCGTTGTTCCTGATCGACGACCCGATCCGCGAGACGCTGGGACGTTTGGTCCGGGCGATGTCGTTCCAGGAGCGGGTCTCGCTCGTCGCGGGCGCTATCCTCGGCCTGTTCGTCCCGGCCCGGTGGGTCGAGCGCCAGCTCGAGGACTACAACGAGAAGCCCGCGGACTATCTGGCCCAGGTTCGCGAGGCGTACCCGGCGGTCGCCCGGGTGCTGCTCGACGATCGCAACGAGCACATGGCCGACCGCCTCACCGACCTCCGCCGGCGCGGGTACGGCCGCGTGGCGTCGGTCGTCGGGGACGCGCACCTTCCCGGGCTCGCCGACGCCCTGAGGCGGCGCGGGGTCCCCGTCGAGACGATCTCGTTCGCGCAGCTCCGCGGCGCTAAAGGACCGTCAACTGGCTCTTCGTGAGTCCGTCGACCGCGGCGAGGAACGCGTCCCCGAGGGTCGAAACCGCCGGGCTCGTGTACCCGCCGACGCGACCGGCGTCGCTCTCGATCGAGATCTTCGGATCGACCGGGAGTCGGGCCAGGAGCGGCACGCCGTACTCGGCGGCGATCGCCTCGACCCGGCTCGGCCCGAACAGCTCGATGTGGGTGGCGCAATTCGGACAGTCGAGGAACGCCATGTTCTCGACGACCCCGAGCAAGGGAACGTGGAGGTCGCGGGCCATGTTCATCGCTTTCTTCACGATCAGGGCCGCCAGGTCCTGCGGCGTGAAGACGAACACCATCCCGTCGATTGGGATCGTCTGGAACACCGTGAGCGGCACGTCGCTCGTCCCCGGCGGCATGTCGATGAGGAGGTAGTCGAGCTCCCCCCAGTTCACGCCGCCGAAGAACTGCATGATGAGCCGGGTCACGAGCGGGCCGCGCCAGATGACCGGCGTCTGCTCGTCCTCGACCAGGAACTGCGAGGAGACGAGAGCGACCTGGTTCGACGAGACGGCCGGCTCGATCCCCTCTCCGCGGTCGAGCAATCCGCCGGAGGCCCCGAACAGCTTCGGCACGGAGGGACCGGTGATGTCGGCATCCAGGACCCCGACCTTCAGCCCCCGCCGGCGGAGCTCGCTCGCCAAGAGCGCCGTGGTCGACGACTTGCCGACTCCGCCCTTCCCGCTCCCGACGGCGACCACGTGGTGGATCCGCCCCTTGTCCATCCGCTGCAGGGTCCCGCCGGGCCGGGGACGGGCCCCCGCGGCGGGGGGGGTGGAGGCGGGAGGAGGGTGGGACGGGGGAGCGCCGCCGGACATCGGCGGTCGAACGGGGGGGTCGATATATAACGCGCCCCCGGTGACCCGCGCGGTCCCGGGGAAACGGCGGTGACGGTAGGGCGATCCGGGGCACTCACCGAGCTGTTCGAGCCAAGGTCGATCGCGGTCATCGGGGCATCGAACCGACCGGATTCCGTCGGATCCGCCCTGTTCCGGAACATCCTGACCTCCGGGTACCGGGGGGTCGTCTATCCGGTGAACCCCGGCTGGAAGAGCGTCTCCGGGGTCCGCTGCTACGCGACGGTCAACGACCTGCCGGAGACCCCGGACCTGGCGATCATCATCGTACCGGCCGCGAAGGTCTCGAAGGTCGCCGAAGCGCTCGGCCGCCGCGGCACCCGGGGAATCGTGGTGATCTCCGCCGGCTTCAAGGAGGTCGGCGGGGCGGGCGTCGCGCTGGAAGCGGAGCTCGTCCGCCAGGCCCGGAAGTTCCGGATGTCCCTCATCGGCCCGAATTGCTTCGGGATCCTGAACACCGACCCGGCGGTCAGCCTCAACGCGACGTTCTCGGACAGCCTCCCCGCCCGGGGAAACATCGCCTTCGTCTCCCAGAGCGGGGCGCTCTGCGCAGGGATCCTGCGATACGGCGCGGCGGAACGGATCGGCTTCTCCCGCTTCCTCTCGGTCGGCAACCGAGCATGGGTCGACGAGAACGACCTGCTCCGTTCGCTGGGACGAGACTCGGCCACGAAGGTGATCCTCCTCTACATCGAGAGCCTCGCCGACGGCCGACGATTCCTCGAGGCGGCCCGGGAGGTCACCGAGCACAAGCCGGTGCTGGTGATCAAGAGCGGCCGCAGCGCGATCGGCGAACGAGCGGCGCGCAGCCACACCGGCTCGCTCGCCAATGCCGCGCAGGACCGGCTCTATGACGCCCTGTTCGAGCAGTCGGGAGTCCTTCGGGCCGAGTCGATCGGCGAGCTGTTCCGGATGGCGAAGATCTTTGCTTCCGGGCTGCGCGTCGAGGGTCCTCAACTGGCGATCCTGACGAACTCGGGGGGACCGGGGATCGTGGCCGCCGACGCCTGCGCCCGGCACGGGCTCGAGCTTCCGACGATCCCGGCGGGCCCGCGCAAGGCCCTGGCCGAGTTCCTCTCGCCCTCCTCCGCGCTCAGCAATCCCATCGACATGACGGCCGATGCGAGACCCGAGCAGTATCGCCGGGCCCTCGAGCTGCTCCTCTCCCGCCCGGAGGTGAAGGCCGCGCTCGTCATCGCCACGCCGACGGGAACCCTTTCGGGACGCGCGGTGGCCGAGGCGATCCTGGCCGCGCGCGGGGGCTCGGCGAAGCCCGTGACAGCGTGCCTATTCGGCCTCACCGACCTCGCCGCCGATGTATCGTACCTCGAGGAAAGAGGGATCCCGACGTTTACGTTCCCCGAGGAGGCGATCGCCGGACTCGGGAGCCTCTCTCGTTACCACTCCTGGTGGACCCGACCGCGGACCCAGGTCCGAAGGTTCCGCGTCGACCACGCGGCGGTCCGTCGGACGCTTCGCGAAGCGGCCGCACGCGGACTATCGGTTCTGCCCGAGTACGCCGCCCGCGAGCTGCTGCGCGCCTACGGGATTCCCGTGGCCGGCGCGGAACGCGCCGGTACGCTGGACGAGGCGCTCCGGGCCGCCGATCGCCTCGGCTATCCGGTGGCGCTCAAGGTCGCCTCCCCGGACATCTCCCACAAGACCGACGTCGGCGGGGTCGCGCTCGCGATCGACTCACCCCCCCGGATGCGCGAGGCATGGGCGGCGATGGGTCGCGCCCTCGCCCAAAAGGCACCGAAGGCCCGGATCGAGGGGTTCGAGGTTGAGGCGATGGTACGCTCGGGCAAGGAGGTCTTGATCGGCCTCGAGCGGGACCCGTCGTTCGGGCCGATCGTCGTCTTCGGGATGGGGGGGATCTACGTCGAAGTGCTGCGCGACGTGACGTTCCGGCTCGCCCCGCTGCGTCCGCTGTCGGCCGTGCACATGGTCGAGTCCGTCCGCACCTTCGGCCTGTTGAAAGGGGTCCGCGGCGAACCCCCGAGCGATCTCGAGTCGATTTACGAGATCCTGGAACGGGTCTCCCAACTCGGGGTCGAGGTCCCTGAGGTGGCGGAGCTCGACATCAACCCGCTGATCGTCCGCGCCGCGGGCCAGGGCGCCGTGGCGGTCGACGCTCGGGTGGTGCTCGCTCCGTCTTCCAGATCGGCGTCTGCGACTTCAGCCGGTCGATCATCCAGCGCGCCCCGCGGAACGCCTGCGCCCGGTGCGGCGCGGCGGCGCCGACGATGACGGAGACCTCCCCGACCCGCACCGGGCCGGTCCGGTGCCAGAGGAGCGCCTTCCCGAGGCCGAAGCGCCGACGTCCGGACGCGGCGATCTCCTCGAGAGAGCGAAGCGCGAGCTTCCGGTCGGCCTCGTAATCCAACCGGACGACCCGCGAACCGGCCTGTCGATCCGGGCGCACCCGGCCCGCGAACAGCACCACCCCTCCGCACGCTGGGTCGTCGAGTTCGGCGTACGCCGGGGCGATCTCGAGGCGCCCATGGGTCAACCGGATCCGGGGCACCCTAGCCTCCCGAGTACGGCGGGTGCACGGCGACCTCGTCACCGGCCTTCAGATGGACGTCGCGGGAGGTGGTGTAGGCGCCGTTCACGACGAACCGGCTGACCGCCACCACCCGGCGGAGTCGGGGATACTCGGTCCCCAGCCGCTCCAACAGCGCCGCCAGCTCGATCCCGCTCGGACCGATCGCCTCGTCGAGCCGTCCGCGGCCGACGGCCTCCCGGGCCGTGGCGAACAGCACGATGCGCACCGTTCCGGCCACTCTGAGGCATCGTCTAGGCGAACCCTTGTGGTTTGCGCCCTGTTGCCCGGCGGACGGAGTTCGCGGAGGATGTCCCCTTACCGGGGGAGACGATTAATATCCACCTCCTCTCGAACGACCCCAGTGTCCGAGATCTCTGTCCGGGCCGGGGGGGCGGCGGGCGACGGCATCGCCTCGGTCGGTGAGACGCTCTCGCGCTCGTTCGCCCGGATGGGCCTCCACGGGTTCGGCCTCAACGCCTACCAGTCGGTGATCCGGGGCGGCCACGTCTGGTTCCAAGCTCGTGCTTCCGACCGCAAGGTCCACTCCCAGGGGGACGCGTGCGATGTCCTCTACGCGATGGACCGCCAGACGGTCGATATCCATCTGCCGTCGATCTCGCCCGGCGGTACGGTCGTTTACGATCCGGAGAAGTTTGCCGTCCCGGACTCGGAGTTGCCGGCGGGCGTCCGGGCCCTCCCCGTCCCCACGCTCGCAATCGCCCGCAAGTTCACCCCGCAATCGATCCTTCAGAACGCGGCCGGGATGGGGGCCACGGCGTTCGTGGCGGGGATCCCCCTCGCCACCGTCCAGCAGGTGCTGACCGAGTCGTTCGGCCGGAAGAAGGGCGATATCGTCGACTGGAACATCGGGGCGAGCGGCGAGGGGTACCGGCATGCCGAACAGCACGCCTCGGTCAACGATCACGCGGTCAAGCCCGGCGGGCCCCCGAAGCTCCTGATGACCGGGAACCAGGCGATCGGCCTCGGGGCCGCCGCGGCGGGTTTGAAGTTCCTCGCCCAATACCCGATGACCCCCGCGACCGGGATCATGACGTGGCTGGCCGCCCACTCGCGCGAGCTGGGCATCGTCGTCAAACAGGCGGAGGACGAGCTCGCCGCGGTGCACATGGCGATCGGCGCCTCCTTCGGTGGCGTCCGCGCCATGACGGCGACGAGCGGAGGCGGGTTCTCGCTGATGGTCGAGGCGCTCGGGATGGCGGGGATGTGCGAGGTCCCGCTCGTGGTCGTCGATTCGCAGCGTTCGGGGCCTTCGACCGGACTCCCAACGAAGACGGAGCAGGGCGATCTCAACCTCATGCTCGGGGCCGGACAGGGCGAGTTCCCGAGGGCGATCCTCGCGCCCTCGAACCCGGGCGAGGCGTTCCACACCATGCTGAAGGCGTTCCAGCTCGCCGAGGACTGGCAGACCCCGGTGCTCGTGGCGAGCGATCTGCACCTGTCGGAGAACCTGATGACCGTCGACCGCGACGAGATCTCCCTCGACGTCGAGGTCCCCTCGCTGTACACCGTCGAACCCAACGGGCACGAGTACCGCCGCTATCAGTACACCGACTCGGGGGTATCGCCGAGGGCGCTCCCGGGTCAGCCCGGTCTGATGCACATCGCCGGCTCCGACGAGCACGACGAACGGGGCCATCTGATCTCGGACACGCGCTCGGGGGTCCCGCTCTGGGTGTCGGAGCGGACGAAGATGATGAACAAGCGGATGCGCAAGCTCTCCGGCCTGCTCGGCGCGACGTCGGCCCCCGGCCTGGAGGGGGCGTCGCCCTCGGAGATCACTTTCGTGGCTTGGGGCTCGACCGTCGGAGCGGTGAGGGATGCGATGGCGCTCCTCGGGGAGCGGGGCGTCCCGAGCAACCTGCTCCGGATGGAAACGGTCTACCCCGTCCACGGGGCCGAGATCGTCGACGCGATCTCCAACGCGAAGCGGACGCTGCTCGTCGAGGGGAACTTCTCCGGCCAGCTGGCGCATCTGTTGCGGGCCGAGACGGGGGTCGTTCTCCCCCATCGGTTCCTGAAGTACGACGGAGAGCCCTTCTATCCGATGGAGATCGTCGGAAAGGCGATGGAGGTCGTGAATGGCTGAGAGCAGCGCGCCGCTCCGGGTCCCCGTCGAGGGGACGGCGCTCCCCATGCTCGGGAAATCCGACGTCAAGCCGACCTGGTGCCCGGGTTGCGGGGATTTCAGCGTCGTCGCCGCGATCGAGATGGCGGTCAAGCGACTCAAGATCCCGTCGAGCAACGTCGTCATCGTCTCGGGGATCGGCTGCTCGTCGAACCTCCCGCACTTCCTCTCCTCCTACGGCTTCCACGGGATCCACGGTCGCTCGCTGCCGGTCGCCGAGGGGATCCGCTGGGCGAACCACGATCTCACCGTGCTCGCGACCGGCGGCGACGGCGACGGGTTCGGGATCGGGGTGGGCCACTTCGTCCACACGATGCGACGCAACGTCGACATGACCTACGTCACCATGGACAACCAGATCTACGGGCTGACGACGGGCCAGGCCTCTCCGACGTCGATGATGGGTCACAAGACGAAGTCGACCCCGACCGGCGTCATCGAGAATCCGCTCGACCCGCTCGCCCTCGCCCTCGCGTGTGGTGCCACGTACGTGGCCCGGGGGTTTTCCGGTGACGTCAAACACATGGTCGACCTCGTCGCCAACGCGATCCAGCACAAGGGGTTCGCCTTCGTCGACGCGCTCTCGCCGTGCGTCACGTACAACAAGATCAACACCTTCGACTGGTTCCGGCAGCGCGTCTACAAGCTCGAGGCGAGCGGCCACGACCCGACCGACCTCACCCAGGCCTGGGTCCGGGCCCTCGAGTGGGGCGACAAGATCCCGATCGGCCTGTTCTACAAGACCGACAAGCCGACGTACGAGGACCTGGAAGAGGTCCTCGCCGCCGGCCCGCTCGCCAAGCAGCCGGCCGGGCTGAAGGGGCGGGAATCGCTCCTCGACGAGTTCCTATAGTCCCGCCGGGGCCACCGGCGCGGCGGCCCAAGTGAAGAGGTAGGCGTCCCCCTGGTGGAAGACGATCGACGCCCGGGGCTCGGCGGCGATCGGCGTCGGGGAGAACGGGAGCCAGAGGACGTTGTTCGCCTGGGTGACCGCGATGTACGAGACGGCGAGCGCATCGAGCGCGGCCGTCCCGCGGGCGTCGAGCGTGCCGTTGGGGAGCTCCGTGAGCAGGAGCTGATAGTCGGCGTTGGTGCTTACCCCGAACACCGTCACCGGATAGAGGAGCACGACGTCCCCGTCGTATCCCGGGAGGAACTGGGCCGCGCTCCCCGGTGCGGCGAGGACGCGGGCGCCGGAGGGTAGGTGGCCGGTGGACCAGTCGAGGAGGGCGAAGTCGCTGTCCGAGACGTTACCGAACTGCCGGTACTCCTGGGCGAGGTACGGTGGGAATGAGGTGGCCGTGACGGCGATACCGGGGACGAGCACGAGCAGCGACGCGACGATCGCCACCGCCCGGGTCTCCGGCGGGGATCGATCCCATCGCCAACGCGATCGCGGAGCGATCCGGTTGGGCTCCGGGGCCGACGACTCCAGCCATCGGAACACGTCGGCGAGCGGAGCCGCGGCGACCAGCGAGAAGACAGCGAAGAGCAGCACCGAGAGCTCGCTCGGGCTCGATAGCCGGGCGAGCCCCACGGCCCAGGGGTTCCCGAAGCTCGCTGCCCACTCCAGGAGGATTCCGGCCCCGGCCGCCGTTCCCAGCGCGAGGGGCGCGAGCCCGGGGCCCGCCCCGACCTCGGCCCGATCGCTCCAATAGGCCCGGTACAGCCACCCGACGACGCCGAGCACTAGCAGTACCGCGAGCTCCGCCCGCAACCACGGGAACGGGGAGAGCCCCACGTCGCTCGGCCGGAACAGGAACGGGTCCAGGAGCCCGACGAGCTGCGAGCCCGTCACCCCGTACGCCATGACCGCCGAACCCGTGCCCGGGACGCCCGAGGCCCCGACGAGGGAGAGTTCGACCCAGAGGCTCGGGGCGACACAGGCGACCGTCACGACCACGGCCCCCGTCCACCTCGCGCTCCAATCCGCCCACGCTTTGCCAAGCGAAGGACGGGCCGCGAGACGCCCGAAGAGCGCCGCGGCGAGCACCACCTCGGCGCCGACCGGGTTGAGGCTCGCGAGGCATCCGGCCATCAGGCCGAACGCGAGGGTGCTCCCCCAACCGGGAAGGGTGGAGCGCCACCACCCCGGGAGCCAGGCGATGAGGAGCAGCGTGAGGGGGAACGCCACGACGAAGTCGTTGGACCCACCGACCATCACCCTCGTCCAGCTGGCCACGAAGGTGAGGAGGAGGGCCACGGCGGCCCCGCCGGCCTCGCTCGAGAACCAGCGGCGACCGACGACGAACCCGGCGATCGGGACGAGCCCCAGGAACAACGGGGTGACCAGCACCGGGGTACGGGCCGGGGGTAGCCCGAACAGCAGCTGGGCGGAGGCGAACCAGACCGTCGACCCTTGAGGGTACGGCAGCGGCTGGCCGACGATCGGGAGGAGCGACGTGGGGAGCGTGTGGTGGGAGATCAGCAATGCACTGTAGGCGGTGAACAGCCCGGAGTCGTAGGTGTTGCCCGTCGGGGCCGCCTCGGCGGCCGCCAGCTCGATCGCGAACAACAGGAGCGCCGCGGCGATCGCCACGAGCCGCCAACCGAGGTGGAGTCCGACCGGTATCCCGTGCGAGCGCTCCGGCGAAGCGGCTCGCTGCAACCCCGCGATCCACAGCCCGAGGACCGCGAGGAGGACCGCGACGGGGAGCGTGGCGGTATAGAACAATCCGGGAGGCGACCACGCCAGCAGGTAGAGGGCGGCGCCCCCGAGGTACAGATCCACTAGCACGCGCTCGAACGGGTCCACCGTCGCGAAGAGGGGGACCCGGGAGGCGAGGAGCTGCCGGATCGCCTCGCCGACGACGCCGACCGCGGCGCCGAAAACGATGAGGCCGAGGGCCCAAAGGGTCCCGTCGGGGCCGGGGAGGCTCACGGGAACCTCGAGGCGTGCGAGGGTATGGTCTTTCCCGGGCCTCGCCACGCTTTTACCGTTGGAACCCCCCGCTCCGGATGATCGATGGGGGGCGCGGAGCCGTCGGGGGCCCGGGAGGGCCTCGACTCGGTGACCCGGGGCACCCTCGTCATGCTGTTCGGCACCCTCGGCTACGTCGTCGAGAACTTCGTCTCCCGGGTGCTCCTCGCTCGTTCGATCTCGATCCACGACTGGGGGAACTTCTCCCTCGGACTCGCGCTCGCGGGCCTCCTGGCGTCGCTCGGGTCGCTCGGCCTCGCCCAGGCCGTCGCCCGCAACCTACCGTTCGCCTCGCGCGACGACGAGCGGCGCGCCATCGTCCACAGCTCGTTCGCCGTCGTGGTCCCGTCGGCGATCGTCGTCTCCGGGGCGATGCTGTTCCTGGGGATCGCCCTCACCCCGACGCTCCCCGAACTGGCGCTGACCGTCGAGTTCTTCGCCGGAGCCGTGGCGATGATGATCCTCTCCGGGCTCATCGCCGCGGTGTTCCAAGGCTACGAGGATGTTCGGCCGAACGCGCTGTTCGTCCAGATCCTGAACCCGACCCTTTTCATCGTCTTCCTGATCGCGGCCGAGGCACCGAATCCGTTCCACTTAGGATACCTCGAGGCGCTGCTCGCCTACCTGGCGTCGGCGTCGGTCGCTCTCGTCGCGATCGCCCTCTACGCCCGACGACGGCTGCCCAGGCTCCTTCCTCCGGGCGAGCGCGCCCCCGGAGTGTCGCGCCGACTGTTCCTCTTCGCGGCGCCGCTGTTCGTGGTCGGGGTGCTCGGGGTCGTTTCCCAGAATGGGGACACGATCCTGCTCGGGGTCTTCCTCCGGAACTCGCTCGGGTACTACACCGCCGCGCTCTCGCTGGCGCGACTCTTGATGGTCGGGCTCGGGTCCCTGGCCTACATCTTCCTGCCCGTCACCGCCCGGTTCGTGCGCGCCGGGGACCACGACGCCGTCCGGATCACCTACGCGACGGCCACCAAGTGGATGATCCTCACCTCCCTCCCTCTGTTCCTCATCTTTTTCTTCCTCCCATCGCGCTCGCTCGGGTTCGTCTACGGGAGCGAGTACGCGATCGGCTCGACCACGCTCAAGCTCCTCGTCCTCGCCGCGTTCGGCTCGACCCTCCTGGGCCCCTCGATGGCCACCCAGGTATCGTACGGCCAGACCCGCCTGCTGATGTACAATACCATCGCGGCGGCGCTCGCCGACGTCGTGCTGAGCTGGGCCCTCATCCCGCCGTTCGGCACGAACGGGGCGGCGGTCGCCTGGGGGGTGGCGACGTCGATGGCCCCCGCGCTCTCCGCCGTGGAGCTCGCGGTCCTGCAGAACGTCCACCCGTTCCGCCGGAACTACCTGGTGCCGTTGCTCGTCACCTCGGTTCCCCTGGCGGTCCTCTTCGTCTTCGTTCCGCTCGCCGTTCCGCTCTGGGCCCTCCCGCTCCTCGTCGGGGGGATCGCCATTCTCTACCTGATGCTGGTGTTCGCAACGGGAAGCGTGGACACGGGGGATCGGCTGCTCCTCGAGGTCGTCGAGGGGTTCCTCCGGCGGCGCATTCCGTTCGTCCGAGCGCTCGCCCGCTGGCGGCTGGGCGACAAGGTCCGGGACCTGTAGGAGGACGACCCGAACCGGCGTCGTGGCGACCGCGTCCCGGCGGAGCGCACCGACTGGTACCTCCCGGTAAGTTTACATAGCCAGCCCCGTCTTTAATCTCGAAGGACCCGCATTCCGGGGCGGCTTTATCTCATGGTTACTCAGCGTGCTACGCCCCGAATCGCACCCCTGGTCGTTGGGGTGGCGCTGTTGGCAGCGGTCATGGCCCTGTCGGTCCTCCCGAACACGGGGGCCGTCAGCGCCGCCTCCAACTGCCAGTACGGGGTCTGCACGAACTCCGGTCCGAGCACCAGCACCTGGCTGATCGTCCTGGGCGTCCTGCTGCTCATCGCTCTCGCGCTGTTCGTGCTGATCATGCGGGGCCGTCAGAAGCCGCAGGGGAGCCCGCAGGAGTGGGAACCCGGTTCCGCCGCGTCGACCGATGGCTCGGGCGGCCCGTCTCCGGAGATCCCGCAGGGGGTCGCGGCCGGCACGAGCTTGGGGGCGTCGGCGGCGTACGTGGAGTCTCCGGACGATGTCTCCGCGCCGGAGACGGCCGCGGTCGCGGGAGCGGGCGCGGCCGGAGCGGCCGGGGCGGCCTCCGGCGAGGAGCCGGACATCGACTCGCTGATGGCCGAGCTCGACAAGATCAGCGGCGAGATCCTCACCCGGGGCACGAC
>JABCYU010000028.1 GCA_013290045.1 Methanobacteriota archaeon
CACGAGCCCGATCGCCCCCCGGGTGCGCCCTATCCCGCGGATGGACCCTCCTGGAGGAGCTCGCTCGAAGTGCGCTCCGGGGGAGCGACCCCCCACCAGATCCGGTAGCTCTCCGCCGCCTGGTACACGAGGAGTCTCCAACCGTCCTCGTACGATCCCCCGGCGCGGGCGGCCGCCTCCGCGACCGTCGTTCGCTCGGGCCGATAGACGAAATCCAACACCCGACCCGCGGGGGCGATCCAGTCGGAGATCGACGGCGGCGGGTCGCCCGCCGACGATCGGCCGATCGGAGTCGCGTGGACCACCAGATCGCACCGAACGGGGTCGCTCCAAGCCCGCGCCTCTTGGCCGAACTCGCGAGCCAACGAGACGGCCTCTTCCGGCCGTCGACTCGCCACGGTGGCGCGCGCGCCGACCGCCTCGGCGGCGGCCAGGGTCGCCCGCGCGGCCCCCCCGGCGCCGAGCACGACCAACCGCTCACCGGCCCAGCTTCCGTCGCTCTGGAGTTCTTCCAGCCGGCGTAGCACGGCGACCAGATCGGTGTTCTCGGCGCGTATCGACCCCGCATCGAAGACGAGAGTGTTCGCACACCCGCAGCGCTCGGCCCCCAGGCTGGACTCCTCAGACAACTCGAGCGCCAGCCGCTTCCACGGGTGGGTGACGTTCACTCCCGTAAAGCCACCCGATATCAGGCCGGGGAGCGCCTCGGCGAACTCATGGTCGGACCCTATCTCGAGCGCGAGATACAGGCCGCGCCGGCGGGCCGCCGCGAACCAGCGAGAGTGGATCGCCGGGGAGAGCGAGTGGGCGACGGGCTGCCCGAGCACGGCGAAAAGTCGCGCCGGGCCCGGCGCTTCCGTGAACTGACGGATCCGATCGACCGGGATTTGGGAGACTTCCACGGCGTCGATTCCCGCGGCCGTCGGGAGCGAGCAATACACTGCCGCCATGCCGAGCCGCTCCGACCACCCGCGGAGCAGCGGGCCGCTCGCCCCCGTGGTGTGAAACACGAAGCGGTTCTCGCCCGCGGGCGGAAGCACGGGCAGCAGCGTCGAGATCGCTTCTCCGACGGTCGCCGGCACGACCACCTTGACGAACCACGACCCCTCGAACCGCTCGCTGAGCTTCCTGCGGATGCCCTCGGAATCCAGGGCGACCTCGTGGAACGAGACGATCGTCCGCGCCTCCGAGCGGAGTGGGAGGTCGCGGGCACCCTCCCAGTCCACGGCCGCGAACGGCAGGGCCGCGATCTCCGCCAGGAGACCGGCCCGTTCCGCGGGGTCGTCGGGACCTTCGCCGCCCTCCGCGCGAGACCGGAGCGTGGCGATCAGCCCGATCGGTGCGGGAAATAATTCCGCGAGCCGCTGGCGTTCGGGTCCCGAGAGCCGGTCGACCCGGATCTCCGCCAGCTCGGCGCCCGCGAGCTCGGCGACCCCGAGCTGCGCCCGGAGATCATCGACGGATCGGCCGGGAAGGGTGACGATCCGAGTCGGGTGCACCTCCCTCAGCGCTCCTCGATCGACTCCTCGATTGGGGAACCGAGGTGGCGAGCCGCAGGAAGGTGGATCCCGAAGACCTGAATACCCGCCCTCAACGACGTCGCCGCGACGCGCGCGCGGCGGGTTGAAAGAGCAACGGTCTCGGCCTCCTGCAGGAACACGGTTCGTATCCGGTCGTGGACCCGGCCCCGGACGAGGACCATCGGTCGACGCTCGATCTTGAGCCGGCCCACGCGCGCGCTCCGGACGGCTCCCTTCGGGGTCGCGACGCAGACGGCATCGCCGGGGGCCAACTCGGCCAGATAGCGCGTGCTCCCGTCGGCGAGCAGCGTGTAGGAGTGAGCCGCCCCGGCGTTGACCCGGAACTCCCGGGGGCGGGTGTATCGGGAACCTTCCGCCTCGCTCGCGACGTGGAACAGGAAGGCGGCGGCGCTCCCGATCAGCAGGCCCTCCTCCGCTCGGAGCAGTGAGGTCAGGTCGACGATGACCCGATCGCCCAACCCCCCCGGCTCGACCGACTCGATCCTCGCCAATCCCCACGAGAGGGGGAAGTCGAGCGAGGCATCGAGCAGACGCTCGAGCTCATCGATCTGTTCCGGTCGCACGAGCTCGACGAAGACCCGGTCGGCCCCGTGCTGGAGCGCGCCGAGGGCAGCTGGTACCTCCGATAGCCGGTCCGTGACGACCCAGAGCTCGAAGCGTCCCCGGCCCGCCGCCACGGCGGTCTCCAGGGGGATCACCCGGTCGCCCTGCCAGCGAATCGCGATCGTCCCCTGTCCCGGCGCCCGGGCCAGACTCTGGACGAGCTCCCCTGGGGTTCGTATGGTCTCGACCCGCACCGGTGCGGTTCGGCTCCCCCTGCGAATCGCCAGGATCCCGGCGTCGGTCCGTTCAAACATGGCGGCCGATCGGCGGTGGGGCGTCGGCGGCAGCAGGAACTCGCGGAACCCTCGCGCGGAGGCGCGCGAGACGATCGCCGACCGGATCTGCGGGGTCTCCCCGGCCGGCACGATCACGACGCGCTCGCGCGTCAGGGCCGGCTCACCCCGCTCCGTGCACCACGGAGGCGACCCGGCGTGCGAACGGTCCGATCGGCCGCCGCTGGAACAGATTTCTTCCGATGCAGATCCCCGCGCCACCGGCGGCGAGGCTCTGGCGGACGAGATTGAGTAACCCCTCCTCGTCGTCCGCGCGGACCCCGCCGCCGATGAGGACCGGCACCGGCGTCCGCTCAACGAGCCGCTGGAACTCCTCGGGGGAGCCCGGGTAGCTGCTCTTGACGATGTCGGCCCCGAGGTCGGCGGAAGCTCGTGCGGCGTGCCTAAGCGCCTCCGGGGTCGGTGTGCCGGGCGTCTTCACGTACGCCATGCAAAGGAGCGGGAGACCGAGGCTTCGACACTCGTCGACCGCCTCCCCGAGCTCACGAAGCATCTCGGGTTCCTCGGGGACTCCAAAATTCACCTGGACCGAGAGGAGATCGGCCCCGAGGCCGACCGCCTCGGCCGCGGACCCGACCTTCACCTTGCGGTTCGACGTACCGCCGAGGCTGGTGGAGGCGGAGACATGAACTCCGAGCAACGTGGGGGGCCGAAGCACGGGGCCTACCTCCCGTACCGCGCCTTTCGTCACGATCAGCAGGTCGGCTCCGGCGGCTTGGAGCTCGAGCGCCGTCGATGCGCTGCTCTCCAACCCGTCGATCGGCCCCATCGATACGGAGTGGTCGAGCGGGACGGAGAACAGCCGTCGCCCCGCGCCGGGGAACAGCCGCCGAAGGCGCAGTTCCTTGCCGTACATCGAAGGGTCTCGAAGCCCGGGCGGGAAGCCCTCAGCGGGCGCCCCGGGTGAGCCAATCGCCCACCGCCCCGTCGACCAGGAGCTTGTGGAGCGCGAAGCCGCGCAGCATGGCGTCCCACATCTGACGTCGGACGTCCACGGAATCCGCGAACGCCGCGACCATCTCCCCCACGAACCGGCTGTGGTCCTCGTCGGCCGTGACATGGAGCGTGTAGTAGGCGAGGTGCTTGTCGTCGACGTGGTAGTGACTTCGGAAGGCCGGAAGCAGGCGCTGGCAGAGCTCCACGTTCGGCGGCTCGGAGGATCCAGCCGCCGAGATGTAGAACGGCACCTCCCGATTGATGTACAGGAAATCGTCCATCGCCACGAGGGTGCTGGGCAGGAGGGGGGCCGAGAGGACCCGCTCCCGCGAGAGACCGATCCCCTCGCAGAACCGGAGCCACAGTTCCGGGTGGCCGGGTTCCTTGCCCTTCGGATCCCCGGCCTCCTCGACCAGTTGGTCCAGGATCATCCGGCGGAACCGGTCGTATTTCGCCTCCCACGAGCAGCGGGAGAACCGTTCGGCCATCGCGAGCGGGACGCACGCGAGCCACGGATAGAACTGGGCGATCCAATCATGGACCACCTCGCGGGGCACCTCGCCCCGTTCCAGGCGATCGAAGAACGGGTGGGTTCGGAACGGGTGGTGGGCCATCTTGAACTGGGTCAACTCCCGGCGGAACGCCTCGCCTTCGAACCGGACCCAAGGTGACTCTGACATCGAGCCGAGGACCCGCGATTCGTATTTGGACCGCTGGGTTTCCCCGTGAACCCTTGGAAGACCGCCGCACCGCCGGGAGAACGTGAAACCCGGGTACCCCGACACGGCACCGGATGGGACGGCCGGGGGAGGGGCGCCGGCGCCGTCCGGGGGTTCCCCCGTGAACCTCGTGGGTTATCGTCCTTCCCCCGCCCCGGCGGGGATGCGCGAGCCCCCGGATCGTCGCCTCATCCCCCCCTTTGGACCCCTCGAGGGCG
This sequence comes from Methanobacteriota archaeon, assembly GCA_013290045.1. GTDB lineage: Archaea > Thermoplasmatota > Thermoplasmata > Lutacidiplasmatales > UBA184 > Lutacidiplasma. The sequence goes on from JABCYU010000028.1 coordinate 4,311, forward strand.
TACGCGTCGTCGACTCGGGGCGATATGTGGCCGGGCCTTGGGGGGCGACCTACCTCGGCGAGTTCGGCGCCGAAGTGATCCACGTCGAGGGGCCGCCGTTCGGGGCGCCGTACGCCGACCCTACCAGGCTCCTCCCACCGTTGCTGCCGGAAGGGGCTCCCTCCACCGCGGCGGTTTCCGAGTCGTGGGTCCAATACTCCCGGAACAAGCTCTCGTTGGGCCTCGACTTCCGCACGGAAGATGGGCGCCGGGTTTTCCTCGACCTGCTGCGGCGATCCGATATCTGGGTCGAGTCGTCGCGACCCGGCACGTACGATCGGCTGGGGCTGGGAGACGCGCTCGCCTGGGAGGTGAATCGACGGCTGACCATCGTTCACGTCTCGGGGTATGGTCAGACCGGCGTGCCCGCCCGGGTCAACGCGCCCTCGTACGACCTCATCGGCCAGGCGTACAGCGGCTACCTCTCGCTCCAGGGGGACCCCGACCCCGAACCGCCGATGCGGGCGGGGACGGCCATCAACGACACTGTCACCGGGCTGGCGGCCGCCGCGGGCGCCCTAATGGGGTACGTGAACGCCCAACGGACCGGCGTCGGTCAGTCGGTGGACGTCGCGCAATACGAAGTGTTCTTCACGATGCTCGAGAACCTCACGCTCGACTACTTCATGCGCGGAATCGTCCGGGGACGTCATGGGCGGGCCCATCCCCGGCTCCACCCCTACGACGTGTTTCGCGCGAAAGATGGTTGGGTCGTGGTGGCCGCGCCGACCCAGGAGTCGTGGGCCCGGCTTCGGTCGTTGCTCGGCGTCACCGACCCTCTGTGGGACGACCGCGAGTGGCGGTTGTCGCACCGGGAGGTGGTCGACCGATCGATCGCATCGTATTGCGCCGCACGGTCCGTTTCGGATCTGGAAGCGGCGGCTGGGGCCGCCGACGTCGCCATCGCCCCGGTCCGTACCATCGCCGACCTCGCGCGGGAGGAGCACTACCGCGCCCGGGGGATGTTCGTCGAGTGGGAAGACCCCGTGGCCGGCCCCGTCAAGGGGGCGGGGATCGCTCCTAAGTTCACCTCCACGCCCGGCGGAGTCTGGCGGGGGGCCCCGTGGCTCGGGCAGGACAACTCCCGCATCCTCGGAGACCTGCTCGGCTATTCGCCAGAACGGGTGAACGGACTGATTTCGAGCGGCGTGGTGGGCCATGTGCCTCCGGCCGCGAAGAGCCCTGCACCGACCCCGTTCTTCCGCCGGGAGGGCCTTTGAAGCTCCCCGATCTCCCCGGATCGTCCGACCCGATCGTCGCCGAAGTACGCGCGGCCGCCGGGGAACTCCGCCTCGCGCAGCGTAGCCGGGAGCTGGACCAGAATCCGGCGTTTCCGCGGGGCCTTTTCCGGGAGCTCGGGACGCGTCGCCTGCTCGGGCTTCACACCACGTCGGGTTGGGGAGGGAGAGGCCTCGACCTTCCCCGCGTCGGGGCCGCGCTCTTCCATCTGGCCTACGCGTCGGGAACGACCTTCGCCAAGCTGTCGCTCCAGCCGGAGTTCTCCAGCGTCCTCGCGGCGCACGGAAGCGAACGGCTCAGCGAGCGGTATTACCGCCCCCTGGTCCGCGGGGAGATCCTCGTCGGCAACCAGGTCACGGAGCCGGGCGCCGGCTCGGACGCGGCCGCGGTCGTGCTGACCGCGAGGAAAGTCGGCGACCGGTACCTCCTCGACGGGGTGAAGAGCGAAGCCGCCTTCGCGGCGGACGCGGACGTAGCGATTGTCTACGCCCGCACGGGAGCCCCCGGTTCCGGAGCCTCCGGCGTGACGGCGTTGCTCGTCCCGCAAGACCTCCCGGGGATCCGCCGAACGGTGATCGGCGACCTCGGGGAGCGTTGGATGCGACGCGGGAAGGTCGAGTACGACGGCGTCTCGGTGCCGGAGGACCACCGGATCGGGGACGAAGGGGCCGCGTTCGGCTACCTGCAATCCGAGCTGACGCAAGAACGCGCGCTGCTGGCGGCGATCTACCTCGGGGTGGGCCGCGCCTCCTGGGAGGAGACGGTCACGCACGTCGGCGTGCGTCACGCCTTCGGCAAACCCCTCTCCTCCCAGCAGGCGGTGGCGTTCCCGCTCGTGGAAGATTGGGTCCGAATGGAATCCGCGTGGACGTTCGTCCATCAGACGCTCGAGCGCCTGGAGCGCGGGGAGGACGCCTCCGCCGAGTCCGCGCTGGCCAAGTGGTACTCCACCGAATGCGCCCTGACGACGATCGACCACGCCATCCAGTTCCACGGAGGGGCGGGCTACTCGCAGGCCCTCCCCCACGAGCAGCGGTGGCGCGACGTACGGAGCGGAGCGATCGCCCACGGCTCGAACGAGATCATGCACCTGGTGGCGGCCCGACGACTCTGGCCGAGGAAGGCCGGAGCGGTTCCGGCCGACCCCTGAGCCCCTCAGGCGGTGTCCACATCGGGACCCATCTTGCCGGCGGCGTGGCGCAGCAGCACCACGGCCGGTATTCCCGGCAAGGCCAGGATGACCCAGATCAGCAGGGAGTTCGACGTCACGGAGAGCACCCAGCCCCCGAGCAGGACCGATCCGAGGAACCCGACGCCGCCGACGGTCCCGAACGCGCCATTGTAGAGGCCGATCTCCCCCGGCGGAGCGAGGTTCGACGGGAGCGTAGATTGGGGGATCGTAGCAAGGTTCTCCCCGAGAGTGAGGACGAGCACGGCGAGGAAGAAGACCTCCGTGGGGTAGATCGACCAGAGTCCGGCGGCGCCGAGGCCGAGGAAGGCGATCGCGAACAGGCCGACCCCCCCGATCCCGATCGACGTGTGCCGCTGCCCGGCGACGCTCCGGGTGGTCAGGGACTGTCCGAACACGACGACGAGTCCGTTCAGCGCGAGCCCGATCCCGATCAGCGAGTATGGGATCCCGAGCACGTTGTGCACGTACAACGGGAAGGTGATCGCCCATTGCCCGAGGAATAGGCCGGCGAACATGAACGCGAGGGCGACCTCTAAGGCGACCCGGTCGCGCACGAGCGCCTTCAGGCTCTGCCCTAGTCCGCGCGCGTTCCCCCCGCCGGAGGGAGCTTTCACCGGCGATCCGGCGGCGGGCGACCGACCGTTGACGAGCTGGCGATCGAATGGGGAAGGGGCCAGCCACAGGGCGACGACACCGGCCCCGGCGGCGATGATCCCCGCCGCGACGGCGACCGAAGGGGCGAAGCCGATGAGGGAGATCAGGATGCCACCCAAGGTGACCCCCGCCGAGTATCCGGCGTTGAAACCGACCCGCAGGAAGGTGAACCCTTGGGTCCGTTCTGATCCGCTCGCGATGTCGGCGACGTAGGCGCCCGACGCGGCGCCCGCGGCCGACGTGATCATCCCGCCAAGAGTTCCGGCAATGATGGCTCCCACGAGCGATTTCAGGTCGAACGCGTAGGCGAGGCCGCCCGTCGCTGCCGCCTCCGCCACCAGTCCCACGACGATCAGCCGGCGACGGCCGTATCGATCCGTCCACAGCCCGCCCAGGATGTTGAACGGCAGTTGGACGAACCCGACGCCGAAGAAGAGGACGCCGATGGCGAGGTACCCCACCCCAAGGACCGAGTGAAGGAACAGGGCGAGGAACGGGAAGTACAGCGCATTCCCCAGCATCCGGACGCCGACGCTGAGCCCGAGGATGCGGAGATTCCGGTCCACGGCGAGCGACCCGTGGACCACTTGATACCGATTGCCCACCCGGAATGTTCGTCTCCGGAGAGCCGAGCGGTGGGCCTCGCCTCGAGGTCACAGCGCCGGGAACACCGGGAGAGGTCCGAGCGCAGGTCGGAACGACCAGCCGAGGCTCGTCGGCCGCCCTGCCGGTGGACTCGCGAGGCAGGTCTATAACCCCTCGCCGGATGCTGCGGTGCCGGCTCGGTCCGACGACCGACTCGGAGAACCGGTCCCGACCTTGCAGCTCTCACGTCTTGTCGCCTGTATGGTGATCGGCCTCCTCCTCCCCGGCCCGCTCGTCGCGGGTCCCGCTTCTTTCCTCGTCGTCGGAGCCGGTCCCGCTGTGTCGACGGTGCTTCCGGCCATCTCGCTCCAGGCGGTGGTGCATCCGTTGGGCGAGTCCTGCTCGGCCACGGCGCTTTGTCCTTCCACGATCCGGACGGCGTACAATGTCACGCCGTTGCTCTCGAACGCCTCGTCCAACGGCACCGGCCAAGCGGTCGTCGTGGTCGACGCGTGCGGGGATCCCCGGATGGCGTCGGACCTCGCGACGTTCGACCGGACCAACTCCCTCCCGAAGGCGAATCTCACCATCTACTACCCCCAGGGCACTCCGTGCCGGGATTCGGGTTGGTCTCTCGAGACCGCGCTGGATGTCGAATGGGCCCACGTGATGGCCCCCGGGGCCGCGCTCCGGCTCGTCGTCTCGGCGCGGCCGTCGAACGCGGACCTGTTCGCCGCCTGGAACTACAGCCTCTCCCATCATCTGGGATCGGTATTCTCTGACAGCTGGGCCGGCAACGGGGCGTGCCCGGGAGTGGCGCTGAAGATCATCCAGGCGGCGGCATCCCAGCACGTCACGATCCTCGCCTCATCGGGGGACGGTGGGGACTGGGGCGTCACCACGGGCCTCGTCGGGCTCTACCCCGCGGACTGCGCTCCCACGCTGGCCGTCGGCGGGACGACGCTGACGGTGAACTCGACCACCGGGGTCTACGTCAGCGAGTCGGCCTGGTCGGGCTCCGGCGGAGGGTACGTTCCGAAGACCACGGAGAAGAGCTATCAGACGAAGGTGAAGATCCTGGACTCGTACGGATACGTCGCGAAACCGGACGTCGCGGCGATCGCGGACCCGGCGAGCGCCGTGTGGGTGTTCGATCAGAAGGAGGGCGGCTGGTTCACCGTCGGCGGCACGAGCGTGGCCTGTCCCATTTGGGCGGGCTTCCTTGCGGACGCGAACGCGTGGCGTGCTTCCAACGGCTTCGGCAGCGCCGGGGCGCTCCAGAAGTTCTTCTACGATACCGTCTACGGGGTCAACGGGACCCGCGCGTCGTACGCCCACGACTTCCACGATGTGACCTCCGGGTCGAACGGATGGGCCGCGGGAGCGGGCTGGGACGCGGCAACGGGGCTCGGCTCGTTCGACGCCTACAATCTCGCCAGGACGATCGGGACGAGCCCTGGTGCTTAGTCGACCGCGTACGTCCCTTTCGTTACCGTTGATCGGGGCCGACCAGCACGGGCCTTTACTGTCCGGTCGTCGAGGGATTGGCTGCGACGATTCGGGACGGCCATCGCGGGTGGTTTGGGCGCCGAACATCGGCAGAGGGAACGGGTTAGCGGTGGACCGGTCGGCTCCCCGGGCCGCTACCCGGCGGGCGGTCCGCCACCGGCGCCGCCGCCGGAGCCACCCGATGGGGGTGCCCGGAGGGCACCGCCGGGTGGGGTGCCGGCCGCACTGCCAAGAGGCGTCGGCGGGCCAGTGGGTTTACTCCCGCCCCCGCGGCGTCGGAGGACCAAGATGATCCCCAGGATCGCTGCCAGGACGATCACCGCGATCAGCGCCCACTCCCAGGACGGAATGGCCGCCGAGCCGCTGTTCCCGTTGCCGTTGGGGTTGTTGTTCCCGTTCCCCGAGGTGATCGTGACGCCCACCGTCTGGGTGACCGAGTGCCCCGCGGTGTCATTGACCCAAACGGTCGCCGTGAATGCTCCGGCGGCCGAGTAGGCGTGCGACGCCGTGGCCCCGGTGCCCGTCGCGCCGTCACCGAAGTGCCAAGCGTAGTTGTAGGAGCCCGAACCGCCCGAGGCGGAGGCGGTGAATTGGATTGGCACACCTGTCCGCGCCCCGCTGACATTGGAACTGGCCGTAGCGGACAGAGGGACCGCCGAGGCGGCGACGTGGACGACGACGTGGGTGAGGTTTGATCCTCCCACGGAGTCGGTCGTCGTCAGATTGACCGTATAGTTGCCCTTTACCGCGTAGGCGTGCGTGGGCGTGGCCGAGGCGCTCGCCGCCGAGCCGTCGCCGAAGCTCCAGGAGTACGTGTAGCCCGGAGTACCGTTCGCCACGTGAGGGGTGAACGTCACGTTCTGGCCGACGCTCACGGTGCCGGAGAGCGGGGGGCTCCCGGTCACCGTCACGGAGGGGACGGGATGGACCGTGACCTGAACGGTCGACGAGGCGTTGGCGTACTGGTCGGTGACCAGGACCCGGGCGTTGTACGTCCCGTGGGAAGAATAGGTGTGGACCGCCGTCGCCGAGGACGCCGTTCCACCGTCCCCGAACGCCCACGAGTACGTCAGGCTGCCTTGGTGCACACCGCCCACCGTCTCGGAGAATGTGACGGGGCGCCCGACGTCCGTCGCCACGTGCGAGGCCAGGGCGGCCACCGTCGGGATCCCGACTGAGATCGCGCCGAAGAAATGCTCCGACACGTCAAAGGCGTCGAAAGCGAGGACGTTCACGGCGTACGTGCCGTTCTCCCGGAAGGAGGTCGTCGTGTTGTCGAAGGTCGTGTTGACCGTCCCGCTCGGAGCGTAGAACTGCCAGACGGCGTAGCCGAAGGCGTCGAAGGAGGGACCGATGACGACGGTCGTGTTGAACTGGACGGATTGGTTCACCTCTGGCGAGAGGTTCGAGGCGGCGGCGAACCAACTGGTGTCGTTCTGGAACACCCACGTCGTGTTGGTGGGCACCGAGACGCCGTTGTACCATCCGCCGAGCGCGGTCGGCTCGCTGAGGGTCGAGTTCGACGAAATCGCCCCATACACGACCGGGAGCCCCGGGGAGCTCAGGGTGGTGTTCGTCCAGCCACAGAAGAACGGGCAGCTGAGCACCCACGTGTCGGAGAATCCGGCGACGGAGTCGTTCAGCCCGCCGGCGAGCAGGATGTCCTGGTGGCCCGCGTCGAACGTCATCAGCGCGGCCGCCCGACCCGGCGGGCTGGGTTGCCCGAGAAAGATGAACGCGCTCGACCAGTTGATCCAGGCTCCGCCGGAGAACTCCCAGGTGTCGTTGAGGCTGCAAGTCCCGGTCAGCGTACCTTCCTCGCACCCTCCGAACAACCAGGTCGAGTTTCCGGCGCCGACCCCCCCGTACACCATCATCGCGGAGAGCCGTGGCGATGGGGCGATCGGATACTGGTCAGGAGCCCACAGGTAAGTGCCGAGGAAGTAGGTGAGGTTCCATGTATCGTTGAACTCGCTCGTGCAGAACACGTTCGAGCACCCTCCGAATAGGACGGTGTGATTGTCGGCGGCGTCCCCGGCAAAGACCATGTCGGCGTGCAGGCGGGCTCCCGGGCAGAAGACCGCGCACGATAGTGTCGTATCGTTGGTCCAAGCCCCGGAGGTCAGATTCCAGAGCCACGTCTCGTTGGAGATCGCGAATCCGCCGGCATATCCACCGAAGAGTACAACGGCCGGGATGCGAGGGTCGTACGTCATGCTCGCGAAGGCGAGTGCCGGAGGGTGGTTCGAGTTGTTCGTGATGTTGACCCAATACGACGGTCCGAAGACCGGAGGCGTGAGCAGCCAGGTCTGGTTGGAGAGGCCCCCGCTCTTCAGGAACCCTCCGTAGACCAGATTGTAGCTGTACGTGCCCGGGAGATTTACCGTCGTCATCGATTCACCGTAAATGGCGGGCGGGTTCGAGCCGAGGTGGGCCGTGGTGTTGATGATGTTCAGCGCGATCGTCGCGTTGTACCAGTACGGTCCTGCCACGATGTTCGGGTGGGGGGCCGCGACGCCACGGTGGGCGACCGGGGCCGGCAGCATGGCCCCGACCCGGTGAGGCATGATCGGCGTCACGGGAGGCGCTCCGCTCGCAGGCGCCGGCGAAGCCAGCGACGGGTGGGAAACGGGCTGCGAAGGGGCGATGCTTTGTATGCCGGTCAGGAGGGCCACGGCGACAATCAGGGCCGGGCTACACCGAATCCAGAGATGGCGCATGGCGATTGCTTGGGAGGAGGTAGTAGAAAAAACCGTAAGGTCGGGGGCAGCGAGCCCCTCGGGCCTTCGGGCCGCCGCCGGGGCGACGAGCTCGTACCGACCGGATGCGTGCAACGGGTCGCAGCATAGTGGCCGAGTGATCCACGGGGGCGTACTGGCCCGCTGCGCCCCTCATTCTTACCGAACGCGTCCAACTGCGGGTTCTGCGAGGCTCCGAGACCGCGAGACTCACGAGCTCCCGCGGGTCGCCAAGTTCGGGGTATTGGGTACGTTACCGGTGGACGAGTTCCGTCGGTCCGTTCGACGGAACGGCGATCGAACTCCCTGCTTCCGTCTTGGGGGTCCTCGGGAGGGAAGTATCCGCCGGCTCCTTATCCACCATATCCGTTCCACGAGTGGGTGCCGGGATGGGGACGGTAGAGAGGGTGCGTCGGCTGATCGACTATGATCGCGCGGTTTTCGAACGGTACCTCGCGAGTGCGACGCGTTTGGGCTGGGCCGAGGCGTGCCGAGATCGGGGAATCGGTCACGGGTCGATCAAGGACACTCTCGTGCACGTCCTCAATGTCCACGAGGCCTGGCTGGCGGCGATTCCCCAGAAGGAGTGGGCGATCTTCGACGCGCCCGGCCGGCAGCCCGGCGAGGTCCGGTCGTGGAGCGAACTCCGCCGATACCGGGACCGGGTCTGGTCTTCGGTCGATCACCTACTCGGCGGGCTTACCGAGGCGCGGCTGCGTCAGCGGGTCAAAGCTCCCTGGATGCCAGGTATCTACACGCTGGAGGACGGATTCCTTCAGAGCTCGTTCGAACAGGCGCACCACGTGGGAGAGATCATTGGGGTGTATTGGCAGGCCGACCGGGCTCCGCCGAAGATGACCTGGATCGAAAACCTTCCTCCCCGGGTGCTCCGGGGACATGCGAGGGCCGCCGGGCGACGGGTGCGGCCGCGCTGAAATCGAACCCCGGATCTTAGGAGAACCGAGCGCGCAGAGGCCCGAACCGGCCTAGCTCGAGCTGGAGAGGGTGGCACCCGCGGAAAGGTCGTAGCTCGGGGAGAAGTTGGCCGATCTGTCCGGCGGGGGGAGCCTTCCGGACGACTCAAGAGCCATCGGGTAGGTCGCCGTGGCGTTGGTGGGAAACAGAATCGGCGCCCGGGGGCCGGACATCCGGAAATCGAACAGACCGAGTGGCAATCGCGCGGCGCAGTCTCTCGGTCCGATGCACGGAAGGTGAAACCTCGCCTCCATCAGGTGGAGGATCGACGAGAAGCTCAGATTCTGATGGTCGACGACGCCCTGTCGGACCCACGGGCCGATGGCGAGAAGCGGCACCCGGAACCCGTCACCATACGCGTCAACGGTCGGGGGCGCCAGATGGTCGTAGAAGCCGCCGTACTCGTCCCAGGTGACGAACAGGACCGTGGAGTTCCACTCCGGCGAGCGTTCGAGCGCGTCGACGACCGAGGCGGTCCAATCTTGTCCGTTCGTCAGGTTCTCCGGAGGGTGATCGGAGTCGGTGACGGTCGGAATGATCCACGAAACGTTCGGGAGCGCTCCGCTCGCCGCGTCGGAGAAGAACGTCGACCGGGGAACGAAGTGGGAGCGGATCGCGCTCTGATAGGTCTGGGCCCGCGCCGCCAGGGGGTTCCAGTAGTCGAGTGCGACGGTAGACAAGGGCGTGGATCCCCCAATCGACTGGTTGTATGTCGCCGGAAGCCAATAATCGTAGTACTTCCAGGACGCCGAGGAGTTCTGCAGCGAGCTGACGAGGTTGGCCGTTCCATTCGACTGATTGTAGTAGAGGTGGTCGAGCGATAGGTTCCCCCGGAGATAGGTGTACTGGGCCGCCGGGGGAGGTAGGGAGGAGAACATGTACCAGTGCTGGGAAAGACTGTACGACTGCGATCCCGCGAACAGGTGGTCGGCGAGGCCGTACTCCTCAGCGAGGTCCCAATAGAGCGGTACCGTCGAGCCATTGTAGTGTCCGAACGTGAGCGGACTGCCCTCGGCGTGGAGGAAGTTGTTCATCCCGCCCGAGTTCCAGGCCGAGTGGGTCGAGGTCCAGTCGTGAGGTAGGTCCGTGTTGACCTGCCCTAGCGTGAGATTGTAGGGCCGCAGGCACCCCAGCGATGGCCGGGCCGGGTCCTTCGGCACGCAGGTTCCGGGGGGTATGCCGGTCGCGGTGTTCGGGCAATATGGGCCCAGCGTCGGGCAATAGGTGCCGAACAGATTGTCGTAGGCGTGGTTCTCTTGCATGAGGAAGACGATGTGGGAGATGTGGGCATCGAATTGGGCGACTGCAGAGTTGGGGGGAGGTGCGGCTTCCGCCCGAGGGAGGCCGGCGGGCGACAGCAGGCAGAGCGCGACGATCGCGATTACGAGTCCGGGCCGTGCTGATCGTCGCGGGCCCGATCGAACCCCTTCTCGCATCGATCCCTCGAGAAGCCCAGGGGCAGGGGGTACATTGGTTCTCGGGTACCGCCCTTGGTGGGAGAGGTCGGCACGGATCCGTTCCACCCCGCCACGTGCTCCTCGCCCCACCGTGGGCCCGCCACCGTATGTGGGCGGTGGGCGGGCCCGAAGTGGTAGAATCGCCGCTTTCCAGCCCGCTGGCGCCATCCGATACCGTTACATCGGGCTGTTCGTGGACCCCCCCATGTCCCCCAAACGTGTGAAGACGACCCGAAAGCCTCGCGGAGCCCAGAAGTGGGTACTCGCCGAACTCCGAGCCCTCCCTGCCGGGGCCCAGCTGGCCACAGCGAAGATCGCCTCGCGGATCGCGAAAGCCAGTGGCAAGACGTTCCACAAGAACTCAGTCTACAATGCGCTTCGAGCCCTCGTGAACCGGGGCGAGATCAGCGTCGTTCGCAAAGGGGTCCAGAAACTCTACCAGGTCCGGACGTCCCTCCGACCATCGGCCCGTCGCTCGGCCGCCCCCTCGACCCCGAGTATCCCCGCCGGGGCTACCGAATCCGCGCCCCAGCTCCCCGCGCCGGCCCCGACGAGCTCAGTCGCGGCGTTGCCCCACAAACTGGCCGTTGGCGAGGCCCTGGTGCTCGACGTCTCCGACAACAGCGTCCTGACGGCGACGAACCTCCACGGTCGGATCGTCCTCGAGCGACACCCCATCCCGGGGTAGCGAGGTCGAGTCTGACCCGCGGGTCTCCCCCGCCGAGGGCCGGGGAGCCCCGTTCGCCCGGGCACGCCGGCTCGGGTCGATTGGCCCGCCGGTCCCGGCGGAGGCCCGGGATCGGCTACCCGCCATCATCTTGATCGTCGGCGGGTCCTGGTCCTAGGGCACCCGCCCGGGTCGATCGTTCAGACGACCCAGGCCGAGTAGAAGAAATAGATCAGGTAGACGCCCACGACCATCAGGGCGACCGCGCTGACCTTCTTGATCACCGGTGTGAGGGCCTTCAACTTGTTCACATACTTCTTGCCGGCGAGCGCGAGCACCACGGTGACCACGATCATCAGCAACGCCGCGGTCAGGCTGAAGATCAACACGTTGATGATCCCGTTGAGCAGACCAAGCGCGAGCCCGGCGATGATCGCCGAGAAGATGACGGGCGCCACGCACCCGGCGGCGGCCGCGGCGTACCCCATCCCGTAGCTGAACAGTTTGAGGTAGAACCCCTTGCCGCCGGCCGCGGCCGGGGTCGCGAGCGTCTCCTCGGGCCGCTTTCCCCCGAGGCGGTACCACAGCTTCTGGAGCGGCGTCACGATCTTCCAGTACTGCAGGTTCGTGAGGAGGAGCGCGCCGAGGGCGATGAGGACAGCCCCCACGATGACCATGAGGTAGGGCACGTATCCGCTGACGACGCTCGCCGCCAGGATGAGCGCGACGCCGAGGATGAGGAAGACGAGGATCATCCCGATCGCGGTGACCGATCCGGCGAAGACCGCCCGACGTGCCGCTCCCTGGTAGGAGGCACGGCCGGCACCGGGGACCTGGGACTCGCTCGCGCTCAATCCCAAAAAGAGGCTCATGTAGCCGGGAAACATCGGGAACGCGCAGGGCGAGAAGAACGTGGTCACGCCGGCGATGGCGGCAAGCGCGAACACGCTGATGGTGACGATCGAAATGGCCGCGGCCGTTCCCGCCAATGCGGACGAGATTTTCGACTGGAGCTGGACCGTGTCGGGGATCCCGGACACATCATAGACGACCTCTCCCTTCTTGTCGATGACGACGACGGTCGGGATGTCGCTCACCCCGTAGGCTCGGGAGACCGCCAGGCTGTTGGTATCCTGCGCCATCACCCAGGTGATGTTGTTCTTGGTGTGGTAGGCTTTCAGGGCAGGAGGCGAGTCCCCGAACTGGGGCTCGATGTAGATGGAGATCATCTCGACCGGGCTGTGCCCGCTCTGATTGTACCCGGTGTAGATGGAGTGGAGGTCTTGCTCGACGATCTGGCACGCGCTGCACGATAGTGCGGTGAACTCGATCACCACGACACTACTGTTGCGGAACTGCGACAGCGCGAACTGCTGGCCGTAGATGTCGGTCAGGGTGAAGGTCGGTGCCGAGGCGGGAGCCGCCGGCCCTCCTTTCGAGGTGGGGACCCAGGCACCGACACACGCGGCGACCGCCACGACGACGAAAGCGACCAGCAGGGCTGAGAGCAGAGTCGGGACCCGCCTCCGGCTATCCCCGCCGGCCGAGCGAGACGGGTGGGCGCGCACGACCGAGCCGTTCGCGGAGGTCATTCGACCCCCTGGTGCCGCCTGACCGTGGGGTGAAACCCGACCACCATCCGTGGATCGCTCCCTGCCGAACCCTCTCCCCGAGGTCGAATACGAGGCTCCTCGAATAGCCATCGGTCGGGTCTCCGTCCGTGCTCTTAGGGGGATCCCGGGGCCTGGTCCCCCGGTGGAACGGGAGCCGAGCTCCGCTTTCGCTTCATCAACAGGACCAGGACCGCCACCAGCCCGACCGCCACCGCCGCGAGGACCCATGGGGTGGGACCGGAAAGCGAGAGGAGGGATCCGCCCGTACCCTTGTCCCCGTTGTGGGTCAGGGAGGCGGAGTCGTTGGTGAGGGCGATATCCTTCATGCTGTCCTGGCCGGCGACCGTCACGGTGGCGCTCGAATTTCGGTAGCCGTTCTCCACCACGGAGACCGTGTAGGTGCCGTTGGTCACCCAAGAGAACGAGTAGACGCCGGTCGAGCTGGTCCTAGAAGGTGTCGCGTTGCCCGGGGTCAGGGTCACGGTGGCGCCACTGACGGGGTCCCCAGTGACCGAGTCGTGGATGGTCCCGGTCAGGTGGTAGACTTGCGGGCTGACGGTCATCTCGAACATGTACTCGCCCGTCACCGACTGGGCGATCGTGAGGTTCGCGAACGGGTTCGGAACGGCGGGCTCGGTCGTCGTCGAGTTGTCGTTGTAAAGGATGGTGATGTTGTACCCGGCCTTCACCCCGACGATCATGCCGTGGTAGCTCGTCATGTTCTTGGTGGTACCAATGAACCAGTTCGACCCATGGAGGGTCATCGAAACCGGCAGATAGCACAACGGACTGCTCAGCTGGCAGAACGTGAAGTAGACCGATTGGATTCCCGCGGGGTTGGCTACCTCGAGGGAGACCGTGAAGTTGCTCTGCTGGGTGATGTAGCTCGTCTGGTGGATCGCGAGGACGCTCGTCGTTTCCGGCTTCGCGGAATGGGCAGCGCCGCCTCCGAATAGTCCGAGGACGAAAAGCGCGGTGAGTGGGATCACCGTCCAACGGAGCCGATGACTCGGCGGCGGGGCTTCGATCGGCCTGCGAACAGCCCGGGGCCTTTCGGCCCGAAGCGAGGCGGTCGTCACATACCCGGACCGAACCACCCGATCGCCGACCGGCCTCACGGCTCTGTCCGCGGAGGGGACCGGGGCCCCCGCCGTCCGCCACGAGATGAGGGGTTGTTCGACCGACCCTTTTCGGCCATCATCATCGCGCCAACGATCGCGCCGATTCCGACCACGACGGCGACGCCAATGATGGCGATCACTTCGTTTCCGGGAAGGCCGCCGTTGGAGGCGGTGATATCTCCCCCAACCACCGTGACAGGGCTGAGGTCCACGGTGACCGGGGTCGCGTTGCCCGGGGTCAGCGTGACGGTCGACAAGCTGGTCGTGTACCCCGTCGCCGAGACGTTGAGCGTGTAGACTCCCGCGGGCAGGAGCTCGGAGAACGACCCGCCTACGACGGATACCGCGGCGCCATTGACGCTGACCACGGCGGTCGCCGGATTCACCGTCCCCTGGAGGTCGGCGTATCGTGGGGTGAACACCGCGGTCAGCGCGAGCGAGGTTCCGGCGGCCGTCAGACCGGTCGCCGGGGCGTTGGCGACGAAGGCGTAGGAGTCCGGCCCGAACTCGTAGAAGAAATTCCCCGCGGGCAGGAACAGGGCGAGTGATGAGTTCGTGCTCGAGGTGAAATTCTTGGAATCCACCAACAGCCACCAGCCGATGTTACCCGGTATCCCCTGGGTGACGGCGGTCACTCCGGTCGCCGAGATCGCCGTCGTATTGTTCGAGAACCCATGGAGATTCTGAGCGTCGACCTTGTACCAGTAGCTGTGACCGGCAACTAGCGCGGCGTCGGTATAGGACAACGAGGTCGAAACACCGATCTCCGAGTATAGGCCCGCCTGAGTACTCGAGCGGTAGATGTGATAGACCACTCCAGAGCCCCCGGCGGCGGGGGTGGTCCAGTTGAGGGTCACCTGAAGCGAGTCGGGTGCGATGGTCAGCCCGGTCGCCGCGTTGGACAGCAGGAGGGGGTTGACGACCAGGGAGGCGGTCACCGCCGTGGTGGTGTATCCCGACGCCTGCACCTGCGCCGTGATCACGACGTTCTTCGGGGCAGTGACCCAAGGCGCGGTGAACGTCGCGGAGAAGGTCCCGTCGCTCGCGGTCACGCCACTGGAGGGGCTCAGCGTGCCGTCGGTCGAGCTCAAGGTGATGGCGGCCCCGGAAACGGCGCTCCCGGTGCTGCTGTTGGTGATCTTGAGCGTGACCGTCGCGTTGGTCCCCGCGACAACGGTGCTGAGGTTCGACGACAGTTGGCTGGTCACGGTGGTGACCGGCACCATGTTGGCGTTCTCCACGATCTTGGTCGAGTTCTGCTGAACGAAGGTAACGACGCTGAGGTTCTTGGTGTTCCAGGCGGAGTTCAGGGTGCTCGTCGTGGAGAACTCGGTCGGCGTTCCGGCGACGAGGGTCACCGGGTGGTTGTGCAACGTCGCCCGCACCACCTGTCCCACATCGTGAGGGCCGTACCCGTTGCTGACGTTGAGCTTGTTGACGTATTCGAGGAGGTAGGTCACGGCGTTGAAGGTCGCATTGACTGGGGAGGTGATGTCGGTCACATCGGTCACGTTACCGGGGGAGGAGACCGTGGCGTGTTGGGAGATCGAAACGTTCCCCGGAATCGACGAGGCGTAGTCGATCGCCTTCTGGTAGACTTTTTGCATGGTTTGAGCGGCCTGCCAAGACCAGGAGGCGTTTCCTCCGAAGACGGCGTTCCCCCCGTCAAAGAAGACGGTCGGGAAACCCTGGACATTGTAGAAGGACACTCGCGAATTGGAGGTCTGGTCGGGGGGCACGTAGTTCTCGAGGCACGGGGTGCCCGCGCAAACGTGGAGCTCGGCGATCGAGAGCACGCTCTCGCTACTCTGCCGGTCGATCGTATACAGCGCCTGAGATTCTGCCGGGCAGAAATGGCACCAAACTCCCGTGAAGGTCTCCACAAGGACCGTCCTAGGGTAGGTGACCAGGGGAGCGGGTGTGGCGTGCGGGTAGGAATGGGCCGATGGGGCGAGTTTCGCGCCGAGTGGCTGTTGGGCAAGCGGGGTCGCCGAGACGTGCGATCGACCCGCCGGGATCGTCGTCGAGACGAGGCCGGCGACGACGAACATCAGCACGAGCGCTACTGCGAAATGGCTTCTCTTCATTTCTTTCTACTCCTTGTCCGCTTAGTGGATCCGAGCGAGGGCGAGCAACCGGGTCAGCCGAGGAGGTTGATGGCGCTGACGGGGGCAACCCTCACGGCTAACTCGACCTTCGGCCATGCGTACGTTCTTCCGCTGCTAGCGGGCACCAGTACTTAAATCTCCACGTGAAGCCGGGGGTCTCGCCACCGCCGTTTCCCGCGGTAAGCTCGGACCGGAACGCGAGCGCGGCGCCCTTGAATCGCGCCCCGCCCGGGCGTTTGGTGAATCGGGGGGCCGGCCGGTAGACCGGGCACGCTCCCAGGTGGTCTCCGAGCGGTTAGTTTGCGACGGAGTTCCTGAAGGGAACGATCCCTGGCCCGGTCTGGAAGGCTACCAGAATCCCCGCGATCGGGTCCCCGCGAAGCGGGAACGGACGTGCGGCCCGATGGCGAGTGCCTGGAAAGGGTGGGTTCGGGCCGGGCTAGCGCATCGTGCCGGGCTGGTAGAGGGCCACGATGTTCCCCTCGCTGTCCTGGAAATAGCCGCTGTAGCCCATCGATCCGTCGCCGATCGGCTGCTTCTTCTGGAGGATCTTGCCCCCGCCCTCCTCGATCGCCTTTTCGGTCGACGAAATGTCGTCGACGGAGATCCACACGACGGGGTGCTTGAGCTGTTCCCCCCGCTTCCCGAGGGAGCCGCCGATGAATCCGGGTGCTTTAGGCCATCCCTTTTCGTCGACCGGGCCGGTGCTCATCATGGTGGTGTCCGTGCCCGGAATCTCCAGCATCTTCCAACCGAAGACACCCGAGTAGAACTTGCGGGCGCGGTCGGAATCGTCGGCTGGCAGGCTGAAGTGTCCCACTTCTCCGCTCATGTGGCTTTCGCGGAAACAAACCGTGATGGATGAAATACCTTGCGCGGGGCCGATGGTTCGGTCGGCGGTGGAGAGCCGTGGAGCTGGCGGCCGGACCCGGGGGTCCCGCCGCCCCGAGCCACACTGGCGGACGATGAGGCCAAAATCCTCTGCGTCGCGGGTCGCACGGATGCCCGCGCGAACGTTCGACGGACCTCGTTCGGTTACCCGAGCGGCCGGCAGCTGTAAGGCCCCCTCGTCAAGCCGAAGCCAGGCGCCCGACTGTTTTCGAAGGGGGAAGATCTTGCCAATCAGCGAAATCCAGCGAAACCGATATCTCGCAATTCCCCTTCAATCCCCTCGTAAACCGTGTCAGCAGCCAAAGGGCATCCCCCCAACACCAAGCACCCAGCTGAAGGCGGACGCCCACGCGGAATCCCGATAGCGAAGCTGGGATGGACGAAGGAGATGGTCGCGGAAGCTCGCCGCCGACTCGCGTCAGTGACCGACGATTGGGACGATCCCGAGATGGACGTCTACGATGAAGAACCTTAGACGAGGCGACGTAGTCTACATCGGTTCGCCAACTACCGACGGGCTGGAGATTCGCCGCCGCCCTGCCGTAGTCGGCAGGACCCCCACCTTTCCACGGCGTTTCCCAACCTCATTGTCGCCCCGGTCACCTCAAAGGTTGGAAGGCGAGGCCCCGGAAGAGTATTCGTGGCCGCCACGAGTCCCGAAGGGCGGGAGATGGGGCTTCGGGTGGACTCCTTGATCACGCTCGACAATCTCGTGACGGTTGGGCGGTACATGATCGTGGCAATCCACGGGTGGTGTCCCGTGCTGGCAGAAGTCGACGAGGGGCTCCGGACTATCTTGGGTCTCCACCGGGCCTGAGATCCTAGTGAAGTCAAGTCAGAGGGTTTGCGACGGGGGGCCATGGTCGTGGGTCGCCACCCCCCCATTCTCGATATGAGACTCGGGCGGGAGACTCGGTGCCTCCCCCTCGGGGTCTTGACGTGCCGGCGGCGCCCGCCGAGGGCGATCCACGGCGGTTGGACCGGAACCCTCAAGGGTTCAAGACCAGTAATGGGCCCAGTCGGATTTGAACCGACGACCTCCCGGTTATCAGCCGGGTGCTCCAGCCAAACTAAGCTATGGGCCCATCCCTCGGAAATCCTATCGGAAACGAGGTCGCGACGGACCCTCGGTACTAAAGCCGTTCGGCGCCCGAAGCGGGTGGGTCCGCGAGTTCCGAGCGGGACCTCGCCTCCGTGGGTCTGGTTACGCCCGACCGCACCGGGGTGGGGCTAGGCCAAAGTTCGGTCCGTGCGCGGAGGCCGGGGGGGAGGGGGCGACCGTCGTCCCGGGACGGGACGCGCCGATGACCGGTTGTCGTTGACGGTGATCGTGACCTGGGTGGTCACGACGTTCCACGCCTGGTCCGAGACCCGCAGCGTCACGGTGTACTTCCCGGCCCTCGTGTAGCTGTGGTAGGGGGTTCCCAGGATCGACGTGCCGCCGTCCCCGAACTTCCAGGCGAACTGGTAGCCTCCAGCGCCCCCGGTCACGTGGCCCGTGAATTTCAGCGCCAGCGGCCGACTCGCCCCGACGCCGCTCTTCGAAATCGAGGCACTCAGCGGAAACCCGAAAGCGAGGAGGTCACCGTTGTTGTTCCCGATGAAGATCCGTCCGCCGGCGATCGAGGCTCCCCCGTCGAACTGGGCCGTCGCGTTGTATTCGTACAACACCTGGCCGTCGGAGAGCCGGACCACGAGCATCTGCCGACCGGCCGCGGCCACGGCGATCCCGTCGGCGATCGTCACCGGGGTGAAGTCGTTACCGGCGAGCGGGACGGCCCACCGAACCTTTCCGGTGGTGGCGTCGATGGCGCGCAGCTCTCCCAGCACGGTCTGCCCGGCGGAGTTCACGGTCTTGCCGGAACCCACGTAGAGCATCCCGTTCTCGTAGGCCGCCGACGCGAAGGTCCGCCCGGTCGCGAGTTGGAGCTGCCAGATCGGTCCGAGGCCGAGGTTGTTGGCTCGCAGGGCGAAGAGATAGCCGTCCTTGTTCGC
>JABCYU010000029.1 GCA_013290045.1 Methanobacteriota archaeon
TTCACCTCTCGGAGGCGCGCGCCACGCCGAAACCGGTACTTGACCCTATCCGGCAGGGAGCTGGACAGAGGGCCTTCGACCCTCGGTCCCGGTGGGAGCGGGCGAGGTCGAGGATCCACCCGAGCCCTGGTCGTCGTCTTCCGACCAGGCCGCAGGAGGGCTCCACGAGCTCATCGGAACGGGAGGGACGGTGGAGACCGGTTTGTCGGGGGGCGGCCGGCGACGACGGAGCATCAACAAGGTCGCCACGATCGAGGCGACGATGACGCCGATCAGAATCCCCAGCCACACGTCGACCGCCAGCGAGCCCGGGCTGCTGTGGGGCCCTGGGGGTCCGGAGCGGACCGGGGTGGCCAGTGTGCGGGCGACGGCATCCGCGGCCGCGTTCGATGGGCCGACCGCATTCCAGGCGACGACCCGGACCGTGTAGTTGGTGCTGGGCTCGAGCCCGACGATTCTCCAGGCTAGCGAGGTTCCCGCGGTCGCGGTCGACCAGTTGGCGCTTCCGAGTCGCTCGAACTCCACCGTATAGTTGAGCACCGGGGCCCCCTCGGTGGAGGACGGCGGCGCCCACGACACGTTCAGGGTGGAGTTGGTCGCGTTGCCGACGGTGAGGGCGCGCACCGGAAACGGGACCCCGACCGGAGTGCCCGATGCGACGTTCGAGGTAGGTCCGGTCCCCGCGAAATTCGCGGCGGCCACCGTGAGGTAATAGGTAACGCCGTCCGAAAGTCCGGTGAGATTCGTCACCGTCGAATTCGTGGAGATCGCGAGCGACCAGGGCCCTGTCGGGCTCGTTGAGATGGAGAGGTTGAACGACACGATCGGGGCACCGCCATCGCCGGGTCGGTTCCAGGAGATGGCGAGGGTCGTATTCCCGCTCTGCACCGTGGGAGGCGAGGGCGCCGACGGGTGAGTGACCCCAGAGTAGAGCTCGACGCGCCCCCCGGCGACGAACGGGGCGACGAGCGTCCCGGTGAGGTTGTCGAACCCGGCCCGGTAGACGCTCTGCAATAGCGGGAGGGTCGCCAGGACGACGAGGCCGGAGGTGTCCAGCACCTCGACGCTGTTGTTGAACAGGCTCGTGACCAGGAGCAGACGATCCGTGAGGTCGGTCACCACGTCTCCCGGGACGAACGGCGCGAGGCCCACCGAGCCGACGTTGCTCCGGTTCACGGGGTCGATCTCGGTGAGATTGGTCCCGCCGCCGTTCGCGATCACGATGTCGCCGTCGGGAAGCACCGCGCCATCGACCGGATCCGACCCGGCCCCGTAGATCCGGCCCAAGGTGAGGTTGGCCCCGTAGACGGTCGTCACGTTGCCGTTCGGGGCGCTGCAGCTCTCCAGGAACGCCGCGGCAACTGCGTCGTCGACGACGATCCCGCAGGCGGAGAGCCCGGGGAGGGGAACGAACCCGAGGTAGAGGTGGGAGACGGTCGAGAACACCTGCACCCGACCTTGTTCGGAGACGTAGAGAAGATCGTGGGCGTCGTCCAGTCCCAGGGCGAGAGCGGGTCGGGAGAGTGGGATCGCTCCCGCGACCGCCCCGGTGCTGGCGTTGTAGAGATGGACGGCGGCCGACGACGGGGCCGCCTCGAACAGCGTGTCGTGCGCCGGGTCGACCACGATCGCCAGCCCGTTGAACAGCGGGGTCGGAGGGTAGATCGTCCATTCCAGGGTACCGGTCGGTTCGGAGAACGCTTCGATCTCGCCCGGCCACAGGCTGGCCACGTAGAACACGCCGATCCGCGGATCGACGGCCGAGTCGGTCTGGAAGTACGGCAAGGAGGGGTATGACTCGGTGGGCAGCAATGAGGGAAGCTCGAAGGCGGCCGTGGTATTGTTGAGCGTGCCGACCGTCAGGATGCCGCCCAGCGGGGCATCGAGGGCGAGCCGCTGGAACGTCCCCGGACCCCGGCTCGCATTGTAGAGTCCGACGAGCGCCCCGGTCGTGGCGTTGAACCCGGTCAGCCGCTGGTGGAGCGCCGCGTCCGACGTGATCAGTATGTCGGTCCGCTCGTCGTAGGCGAGATCCGTCACGCTCGCCGGGATGGATCCGAAGCTCCCGAGGTAGATCCCCGACGCCGGACTGAAGTTCAGGAACACCGTCGGGGCGCTGCTCTCGTTCGCGGCGATCAAGAGCCGACTGTGGCTGTCGTAGGCGACGGGCCCGATCGAGGCGGTCAAGGGAGCCGAGATCGTCGGCTTCGCGACGTCCGTCGAGGAATTGAACACCAAGAGCGAACTCGTCAGCGTCGGGACGACGAGATCGTCCCATCCCGCGACGACCGTCACCCCCTCGGAGACGCAACCGACGACCGAACAGGGAAGGACGGCTCGGACCGATCCGGTGCTCGCGTTGATCGCCACGGTCCAACCCCCGGTCTCATTCTGCACGAACACCTGGTCGCTCACCGGGTCGAATGTCGACAGGAACGGTTCGAACGGCGGCGCGGGGAACGACGAAACCGTGATGTTGCCGATCGTGGCGAGGGTGCTCTCGTTCAGGACCTGGATCCACCCAGGTCGTCCCGATGCGGTCACCGACACGAAGAGCGTGTGGTTGATCGTATCCAGGGCGACGCCGCAGAGGCAGCTGCCCCGAACGATCCCCGGTCCGACCGGGACCGCGTTGACGAGGGCCCCGGATCCGATCGCAAAGGCGGTCACCAGACCGGCCCGGTCATTGGCGACGAAGGCGACCTGGCGGCTCGTATCGACCGCGAGGCCCACCGCATCGCTGGCGACCCCTGTCGGAGTCGTCACCGACTGCTCGAAGTATCGGCCGTGGAGGGGACCGTAGACCGGGGCACTGGGAGCGGCGTGGTTCGGGTGTTCGCCGCTCGCCCCGGACACCGCGGGGACCGCGGAGTGGCTGAAGATCGTGCCGCCGGAATGGCCGTAGGAAGGACCCGTGGGGGCTGCGGGGGTGTGGGCCCAGCCGCCGCCGCTCGCGAGAAGAACGAGGAGGGCGAACACCCATCCAGGGCGTCGTAACGTCGAGCGGAACTTCGGACGGGTGGGACGCATCGGTGCTGTCCGAAACTGCCTGACGCAGGTATATGACGCCCCGCCTCGACGGGGCCGACTCGACCCTCCGGTTTCCCGACGGAAAACGCCGCCGGCGGTGAGTCATCGCGCTCTGTTGGGCCCAACTGTTATATCGGAAACTCCGCTCGGCGCGCCGGTCGATTCTCGTGGCCGAGCCAACCCCATCGACGGAGAACGAACCGGTCGCGGTCGCCTCCCGGATCCCCTCGACGGATCTCCTCGGGGTCTATCGCATGATGGTGACCTCGAGGGTCGTCGACGAGAGGTGCCTGACCCTTCAGCGCCAAGGCCGGATCGGCTTCTACGTCCCGATGCAAGGCCAGGAAGCGGCCCAGGTGGCGTGTGCCTGGGCCCTTTCCCCCGAGGACTGGATCTTCCCGGCCTACCGGGAGCTCGGGGTCGCCCTCACCCGCGGGATCCCCCTCAAGCTCCTCCTCGATCAGTTCATCGGCAACGCCGGGGATGCGATGAAGGGGCGTCAGATGCCCAATCACTACGGGTACCGGGCGTTCCGGTTCGTGACCGCATCGAGCCCGGTCGGCACCCAGATCGTTCAGGCCGTCGGAACGGCGATGGCCGCGCGTCGCAAGGGCGAGCCGATCGTCACCGTCACCTTCTTCGGGGACGGGACCACGAGTTCGAACGACTTTCACTCGGGCCTGAATTTCGCCGGCGTGGTCCAGGCGCCGACGATCTTCTTCTGTCAGAACAACCAGTGGGCGATCTCGCTCCCCCGAGAGAAACAGACGCGGAGCGAGACGCTCGCCGCGAAGGGCGTGGCGTATGGAGTTCCCGGGGTGGTCGTCGACGGGACCGACGTTCACGCCGTCTACGCGGCCGTCGTCCAAGCGCGAGAGCGGGCGCTGGCCGGCGGTGGGCCGACGCTCATCGAGGCCCAGGTGTATCGGCTCGGGCCCCATTCGACCTCCGACGACCCTCGGCGCTACCGCAGCGACGCCGAACTCAATCAGTGGAAGGCGAAGGACCCGATCGCCCGGCTCAAGTCCGAGTTGCTCGCTGACGGTCAGCTGACCGAGGAAGCCGACCGGGACCTCTGGGAGTCGACGAAGTCCGAGGTCTCGAAGGCGCTCGCCGCCGCGGAGGCGATGCCCCCGGTGGACCCCCGGACGATGTTCGACGACGTGTTCGCGCGGCTGTCGCCGCAACTGGAGGAACAGCGCCTCTCTTTCGAGGAGCTCCCCAGCCCCAACCCGGTGAGGACATGACCGAGCTCACGCTCGTCCAGGCCGTCAACCGCGGGCTGTTCGAGGCGATGAGGTCCGACCCGGATGTGCTCGTCCTCGGGGAGGACGTCGGGGTGAACGGGGGAGTCTTCCGGGCCACCGAAGGGCTGCTGAAGGAGTTCGGAGAAGAGCGCGTCATCGACACTCCGCTCTCGGAGACCGGGATCGTCGGGGCGGCGATCGGCATGGCGCTCTACGGGCTCAAGCCGGTCGCGGAGATCCAGTTCGTGGATTTCATCTACCCCGCGTTCGACCAGATCGTCAGTGAGCTCGCGAAGTTCCGGTACCGTTCGGGGGGCCAGTACCCTTGCCACGTGGTGATCCGGTCCCCGTACGGCGGAGGGATCAAGGGCGGGCTCTACCACTCGCAGAGCCCCGAGGCGTATTTCGCCCACACTTCGGGGCTCAAGGTGATCGTCCCGTCGAACCCGGCCGACGCGAAGGGGTTGCTCCTGACCGCGATCCACGACGAGGACCCGGTGCTTTTCCTAGAGCCGAAGCGGATCTACCGGGCGGTGACCGGCGAGGTCCCGGACGGCGACCACCGGGTGCCGTTCGGGCTCGCGTCGACGGTCCGCGAGGGATCCGATGTGTCGGTGTTCGCCTATGGCGCGATGGTCCACGTCGCAGCCCAGGCGGTGGACGCCCTCGCCACGGAGGGGATCCATGCCGAACTGATCGATCTCCGGTCCCTCGTGCCGCTCGACGAGAAGGCCTTGCTCGCCTCGGTGGAGAAGACCGGCCGCGCGGTCATCGTCCACGAGGCTCCTCGGTTCTGCGGATTCGGCGCCGAGCTCGCGGCGATCATCGCCGAGAAGGCCTTGTACTCGCTCAAGGCCCCCGTCGTCCGAGTGACGGGGTACGATACCCCGTTCCCATATGCCCTCGAGCACCTCTACCTACCGAACATGGAGCGGGTCGCCCATGCCATCCGGAAGACCGCCCAGGCGGCCTGAAGGGGGCCGAGGACGATGGCGTACGAATTCCGGCTCCCCGATATCGGGGAAGGGGTCGCGGAGGGCGAGGTCGTCCAGTGGTTCGTCCAAGAGGGGGGCACGGTCGCCGAGGACGCCCCCCTGGTCTCGGTCCTCACCGACAAGGCGAACGTCGAAATCCCTTCGCCCAAGGCCGGGACGATCGCCAAGATCCACGCGCAGGTCGGCGAGAAAGTCAAGGTCGGGGGCCTCCTGGTCACCATCGAAACCTCGGGCTCCCCCGGTGGCGCGGCATCCCCCGTGGGGGCTCCCGCCCCCGGAGGGTCCGCTCCCGCCGCGCCCGAAGCCCCGGGTGCCGAGGCCCCCCCTCCGAAGGTAGTTCCCGCGTCGGTCGCTCCCGGAGTCATCCTCGCTTCTCCCAGCGTACGTCGGATGGCCGGGGAAAGGGGTATCAACCTCGCCACGGTCCGCGGGTCCGGTCCCGGTGGACGGGTCCTCGAAGGGGACTTGCTGACTCCCAAGACACCGGGGGGCGCGGCCCCGGCCGACCTCCCGGCTCCGAAGGGGGCCGCCGCGGCAGTGCCCGCCGAATCTCCTAACCCCTTGCCGTCGGTCTCGACTCCCGCCCCGCCAGCGGCCCCACCGTCGGCCGCCGCCCCGGTCGGAGCGAGCCGGGCCGCCCCACCCACCGCCGCCCCCGATGAGGCGGAACGGATTCCGATCCGGGGCCTGCGTCGGGTCATCGCCGAGCACATGGCCGAGTCGGTCCACAAGGCGGCCCACTTCACCTACGTGGAGGAGGTCGACGCGGGCGAGCTGATGCGCGTGCGGGACCGGATGGCGCGTAGCATCGAGAAGGACGGCGTCAAGCTCTCCTACCTCCCTTTCGTCGTGAAAGCCGTCGTCGCCGGCCTGCGGGCGCACCCGATGATGAACGCCCGGATGGACGACGAACGCCAGGAGCTGGTCGTCTACAACGGCTACCACATCGGCATCGCGACCGCGGCGCCGGATGGGCTCATCGTGCCCGTGATCCGCCATGCGGAGACGAAGAGCGTCGCCCAGTTGGCCCGCGAGATCCTCGACCTCTCCGAACGGGGGCGCGCCGGAAAGCTCCAGCGCTCCGAGCTGATCAACGGGACGTTCACGATCACGAGCCTGGGGGCGCTCGGCGGGATCCTCGCCACGCCGATCCTCAACTACCCCGAGGTATCGATCCTCGGCGTCCACCGGATCATCAAGCGACCGGGGTACCTCGCCGACGGAAGCATCGGACCGGTGCACGCGATGAACCTCTCCGTGTCGCTCGACCACCGAGTGCTCGACGGGATCGTCGCGGCCCAGTTCTTGGCGGTCGTCAAATCGAACCTCGAGGACCCCGCGCAGATGTTCGCCCACTTCACCTAAGCCCCCGCCCACCGCGCCGGGCCGAGCCCTCGGCCATGACTATATACGTGTTAATGCGCATAGTATCTAAGGGCCATGGCGGGGTTCGAGCCTCCGGACGAGATGCTCCGACGGCCGGCCTCGTACCTCGTCTGGGGCCGGGAGCGGCTCCCCGTCGAGCTCCTCGCCTTCGGGATCGCCGATCGGATCGACCCCGATTTCCAATGGGTCGCTGACCTCTGCCGAACCCCCCAGGGTCGGGAGCACCCTCTCGGACCGGTGGGGGAGCTGGTCCCGTCCGAACGTCGTGTCGTCGTCGGGTTCCTGGAGGAGCAGTTCACCGTGCCGGAGCACCTGGAGCGCTCCATCCGGACGATGATCCGGTCGACCCCGATCGATCCCGCGCTGATCCGGCTGACGACGTTCGCGGCGCTCCCGCGGGCCCTCCAAGTCGCCCTGGGGCGCTCCTCTCGGGGTCCGCGACCCGGCGGCATCGTGCTCGCCGACGGGCACCACCTGAAGGACCGGTGGGTCGACTCGGTGTTCGCCGAGCCGCTCTTCCACGAGTTCCTGCGGGCGCAGAACGCCTCGCTCCTCGTCACGTTCCTCGAGGAACCGCCCGCCGCGGTCCGCGATCAGTTCAACTTCGTCTATCGGGTCGAGGTCGAACCCGGGGCAAAGTGGCTGCGGGCCCGCGTGATGGCGGAGCGCCGGGACATCCCCGGCACCCTGGGCGATGGGGATCGGGTCGCCGCGATGTCCCTGGGTCCGTTCAGCGACGCGGTCCTGGCCGCGCTCGCCCGACGTGGCCCGTCGGTCGGCTCGTCCGAGCTCGCCGGCGCGCTGGCGGCTCCCTAGATCGACAAGTCGAGCGCAACGCGGCGACCCCGGTCGACCCCGGGGAGCGACCTAAAGAGGGCCGGACCTGTTCGAGCGGCCTGTGGAATCCCGCCGGTCCCGGTACGACCTCGGACCGGCGGGCGGTTCCCGGATCGAGGTAGGGGCATGACCGAATCGGAGACCGAATTGGTCCCCCTACCCTACGACGCGGCCCACCTCGTCGCCCTCGTCGGGGACGACTGGGGCGAGCGGCTCCTCGGCGCCTACCGATGGATGATCCTCGGGCGCACTCTGGATGCCCGGATGCTCGGCCTGCAGCGCCAGGGTCGGATCGGCTTCTACGGCCCGGCGACCGGGCAAGAAGCGGTCACAGTGGGGGCATGGCTGGTCTCGCGGCCCGAAGATTGGATCTTCCCCGGGCTCCGCGAGCAGCTCCTGGCGCTCGCCCGGGGACATTCCCTCGACGCGTACCTGCACCACCTGTTCGCGAACGATCAGGATCCCGCCCGAGGCCGGCAGATGCCGTGCCACCCGACGGCCCGCGAGATCCACTACGTGTCGATGTCGTCCGTCATCGGCACCCAGATCAGTCAGGCCGTCGGGATGGCGTACGCCGCCCGGAGCAAACGGGCGTCGTCCGTGGCGTTCGCGTTCTTCGGAGATGGTGCCACCAGCTCGAACGACTTCCACGCGGGGATGAACCTCGCAGGAGTCCAACGGCTTCCCGTCGTCTTCTGCTGCACCAACAATCAGTGGGCGATCTCGGTCCCCGTCGATCGTCAGAGCGCCGTCGCCCACCTGTCGATGAAGGCGACCGCGTACGGAATGCCCGGCGCGACCGTCGACGGGACCGATATCGTCGCGGTCTACGCGGCCCTGGCTCCGGCCGCCGAACGGGCGCGGCGAGGAGAGGGGCCCACGATGCTCGAGTTCGTCCTGTTCCGGATGACGCCGCATTCGAGCTCCGACGATCCTTCTCGGTATCAGGCGCGGGACTGGATGGACCGCGCCCGGGCCCACGATCCGGTGCGGCGGCTCGAGGGGCTGCTGGAGACTCTGGGTCAGCTCGATGCCGGGCAGAAGGCGGGGATCGCGCGGGACGCCGATCTCGAGGTCCGTCGGGCGATCTCCGTCGCCGAGGTCGTACCGCCCCCGAGCCCGGAGTCGCTCCTGCAGGACGTCCTGGCCCCCTCGGCGGGAACCGGGGCGGCGACGGGGAGGGGTTGAGCGTGGCGGGGACGTACGCCCGGAGCACCGGCACTTTGGTGATCGGTGGCGGCCCCGGCGGTTACGTCGCGGCGATCCGCTTGGGTCAGCTGGGCAAGAAGGTCCTTCTCGTGGAGCGGGGCGAGCTGGGCGGCGAGTGCCTCAACCGCGGCTGCATCCCTTCCAAGGCGCTGATCCACGCCTCGGTAATGTACCACGACCTGGTGTCG
Organism: Methanobacteriota archaeon; assembly: GCA_013290045.1. Taxonomy (GTDB): domain Archaea; phylum Thermoplasmatota; class Thermoplasmata; order Lutacidiplasmatales; family UBA184; genus Lutacidiplasma. The sequence continues at coordinate 8,893 of JABCYU010000029.1, forward strand.
AACGGCGCCGAGCTCGGCGTCCTGGCCGAGAACGTCCGGTTCGATCTCGCGAAGACGCAGCAATGGAAGGACGCCGTCGTCGCGAAGGAACGCAGCGGCGTCGCCGCGCTCCTCAAGTCCGCGGGAGCACAGGTGCTCTTCGGCGAGGCCCGGTTCACGGGGCCGAAATCGGCCGAGCTGACGGCACCGGACGGCGGGCGGGAGCGGATCGACTTCGAATCCGCCATCATCGCCACCGGGGCGGTCCCCATGGTCCTACCCGGGTTCGAGCCGGACGGGGAGAAGGTGCTGACCGCCTGGCAGATCCTCGCCCTCACGCGGCTCCCGGCCTCGGTGGTCGTGCTCGGCGGCGGCGTCAGCGGCTGCGAGCTCGGCGAGTTCCTCGCCCGGGTCGGGGTCCAGGTCACCATCGTCGAGCTGATGCCCCAGATCCTTCCCGGTCTGGAGGCCGACCTCTCCCGCGAGCTCGCCGCCAGCCTCCAACGTCTCGGGCTACAGGTGCGCGTCGGGACCAAAGCCGTCGGCCTGACGCGCGACGCGACCGGTATCCGGCTCGCCGTGGAGTCGGGCGGGTCCCGCGAGGAGATCGCCGGCGACCTGCTGTTCCTCACGATCGGTAAGCGGCCGGAGACCTCGAACCTCGGCCTGGAGGACGCCGGCGTCGAGCGCTCGGAGCGCGGCGGCTACCTCCCCGTCAACGATCGGATGCAGACCAACGTGGAACACATCTACGCGGTCGGCGACGCCGCGCGGCCCCCGATGCTCGCCCACAAGGCCTACCGGGAGGGGACCGTCGCCGCCGAGGTGATCGCCGGCCTTCCGACCCGTTACCAGTTCCAGGTGATCCCCTCCGTCGTCTTCACCGAACCCGAGTTGGCCAGCGTCGGCCTCTCGATGGCCGAGGCCGGTACGAAGGGGATCGACGCCCGCGAGGTCCGGTTCCCCTATGCGGCGCTCGGACGAGCCCACGCGAACCATTCGACCTCCGGATGGTTGAAGCTCGTCGCCGAGAGGTCGACCGGACGGCTCCTCGGGGTCCACGCCGCGGGCGCCTCGGCCGGCGAGTTCGTCACCGAGGCAGGGTTGGCCCTCGAGATGGGGGCGACGGTGAGGGATGTCGCGATGACGATCCACCCGCACCCGACGTTCTCCGAGACCCTCCAGGAAGCCGCGCTCCTGTGGCTGGGCGAGCCGTTGCACGTGGCGAAGAGGAGCAGTGGCGCTCGGCCTCATTGAGTGGGGTCGGCGCGACTACGGCCAGTCCCTCGAGCAGATGCGGGCGCTCCGGGCGGCCCGCCGAGCCGGGGAGATCCCGGACACGCTCATCCTCGTGGAGCACGACCCGGTGATCACCGTCGGCGTGCAGGGCTCCGACGGGGACCAGTTCCCCGCGGGGGTCCCGGTCTACCATGTCGAGCGTGGGGGGAAGAGCACCTTCCACGGTCCCGGTCAGCTGGTCGGCTACCCGATCGTCGACCTCGAGCCCCGAGGGCGCGACGTTCGGCGGTACGTCCGGGACCTGGAGGAGATCGTCATCGAGGCGGTGGCGGAGTTCGGGATCCGGGCCGGTCGAGTGCCGGGTCGCCGGGGGGTCTGGGTCGATGGGGAGCGAAAGATCGCCTCGGTCGGCATCGCCGTCGAGCAGTGGGTCACGCTCCACGGGTTCGCCCTCAACGTCCGCACCGACCTCGCCACCTTCCGCAAGTTCCGGCCCTGCGGGTTCGACGGCCGGGTGATGACCTCCATCGCCCAGGAGCGCGGTCGCACGTACGAGCTCGCCCAGGTCCACCTCCCCGTCATCCGGGCGTGGGAGCGGGTGTTCGGCGGTCCGATCCAGGAGACGGCGACCGTTCCCCCCGCCGCGGCCACGGCCTCGCCCACCTCATGAGCGCCGCCGCCCCCAGACCCCGCCTCCTCCTGGTCGGAGGCGGAGGAGGGCTCGTCGGTCGGGCGACCCTCGCGGAGCTCGGTTCGGGATGGGCCGTGCGATCGGTGCACCGGCACCGGGTTCCCCGGGAGGAGGAGGCCGGGGTCGAATGGGTCCCCGCCGACATTTCGGCGATCCGAGACTGGAGGACGCTCCTCGAGGGGGTCGACGTCGTCCTCAACTTGGCATGGTACCGATCCGGCCCCGAGTCGAGATTCCGCCGCCTCTACGAGGGGCTCCACCGAATGCTCGAGGCGGCCGGGCACGCCAGCGTCCGGCGCGTCCTCCAGGTGAGCGTGCCGCCGGCACCCGAACATCTCGAGTCGACCCTGCCGTACTTGCAGTACAAGCGCCGGTTCGACCACGAGGTCGTCGCCTCGGGGCTCTCGTATCGCATCGTCCGGCCCACCATGCTGTTCGGCCCGCGGGACGTGCTGCTCACGGTCATGCTGCGCGAGATCGACCGATATCCGTTCTTCCCGATGTTCGGCGACGGGCGGTTCCACGTGAGCCCGGTCGCCGTGGCGGACCTGGCGAGGTTGCTTCGCCGGGAAGCGGACGGGACCGACTCCGGGACGACCGACGTGGGCGGCCCGGCCCGCTACGAGTACCGAGAGCTCACCGATCTCCTCTTCCGGGCGGTCGGGAAGCGACCGCGCTACTGGCGGCTGAGCCCGAGCGGCAGCCTACGGTTCGCCTCCGTCCTTCAGGCGATAGGCTCGAGCCGGCTCTACCGCTACGAGGTGGAATGGTTGATGAGCGACCGGCTCGGTCTTCCCCCGTACTCGGGGCTGGACCGGCCGTTGACGACGGTCGAATCGTTCCTACACGACGAGGTCGGCCGGCGGCGCCGGCGACCCAGCGACGGCTGAAACGATCCGATCCGGTCGGCGGCGGGCGACCACCACCCCCCTAGCTCGCCGCCGTTGATGGAGCCCCGGCGGAACCGCGCCGGCGGGGATCGCGGACCCACGCCGGGGCTCCTCGCGCGAGCGCAACTACCCCGCTGAGCCGGCCCGACCGACGGGGCGCGTGCCGAGCGAAGGGTCTCCGTCGGCTCAGAGCTTCACTTCGGCGATCCACGCCCACTTCGGCCAGGATCGTTCGATGTAGTAGTCGAGGCTCCACCGGCTCGGACCGTAAGCGCCGTTGATGATCAGGAGCGAGACCGCCAGCATCGAGTAGACGAATCCCGTCCCGATGTCGGTGTTGGTCCCGCCGCCGTACGGCCCACCGAACCCCTCGGGAACGGCCCAGATGAACAGGCTGAGGAGCGCGGCTCCCACGTAGGCGAGCTTCCGCATGAACCCGAAGATCAGCGCAAGTCCGATGAGGATCTCCACTGAGCCGGTCAGGTAGACCCACGGGGCCGGGTTCGGATTGACCATGCCGGCCCACCAATTGAACCATCCCTGGAGCCACACCGGCTGACCGTCTCCGGTGGGGACGGAGAACTGGTCGACGAACCCCGGAACGAACTTGAAGTAGCCCGCCAATAGCCAGACCACCCCGAAGAGGATCCGGAACAGGGTCTTGATCGTCGTCGCATAGCGCGTCCACGCCCCTTTCGATGCCGGGCTGTTTCCCATCATGGTGGCGAACCCCGGGAGGCGGAGCGGCTAACGGGTTCTTAGCCCGAACGTCGACCGATCGGCCCGGATCGGTGAGAGACCTCATAAGCGTTGGAACGCGGGTCATCGCCGGCGTCGCTCGGCCTCCCGCCGCAGGACGACGGAGCCGAGCTCGCCCGACATCGGTCGAGAGACTGGTCGCGGCGCGCGGCGGCCCACCAACGCAACTCCGCCGGAGGTAGATTTATCCGCGACCGCCTCCCATCGTTCCGACGATGGAAGCGGCAGATCTTTCGCGCAGGCTCGAAGAATTCTACAGCGACGCTACGGAGGTGCTGCGCGACGTCTCGGGGATCACCGACCAGCAGGTCAAGCATTGGATCGTCAACCCGTTCCTGGTGGCCCTCGGGTGGGACCCGGTCGACAAGCGTCAGGTCTACCTCGACTATCCGGTCAAGCCCGACGGACACATCGATTACGCGCTGCTCGACGCCCAGGGCGAACCCCGGCTGATCATCCAGGTAGGGCGCCCCGGCGGTGCGGCGATCGACGTCGAGGCGACGGCGAAGAAGTCGCGCAGCGTGAAGGCTCCCCTCCTCCTCACGACCGACGGCCAGGAGTTCTCGCTCTACCACGTCGACAACAACGGTTCGCCGTCCCCGCTGTTCGTCCTGACGCTGAAGGAGCTGGCGGAGAATCCGGACGCCCTCGCGGGCCTCACCGTCTCCTACCGGCTCTCCGATACCGGGATCTCCCAGCTCCGCAAGGCGGCCATCCGGCTCGCCGTGATCCAGATGCTCGAGGACAATTCGGAGAAGACGTTCGACGCCATCGTCGGTTGGGTGAGCTCTCAGGTCGCCCCCGGCGCGCTCGACGAGACGACCGAGGCGGCGATCCGCGAGGCCACGATGCTCTGGCTCACCGAGGAGTACCTCGCGCTCCCCGGGTTCGGCGGCTCTGGGGAGAGTCGCAAGGCGTCGGACCTGCGTCCGACCTCCGCCCGCGACTGGGAGCCGTTCCCGGGCGGCCCCGCCGGCGCGTTCCAGTACAAGTTCGACACCTCCAAGACCCTCGACCTCCGCCAGTCCCCCAAGGAGATCCGCTCGGCGCTCCGACTCCAGGGGCTGCGGACCCCGACGGCGACCTCGTTCGGGGGATTCTACCACGCGCTGCGCCACCGGGCGAACTTGCCGACGTCGAAGTGACGGGTGGGATCGGACGGCCTGAGACTCGGGTTCGCGGTTTTATAGCCGGGGCGACCAGTCGCTGCCAGTCACCGGACCCATGACGTCGACCCCGGCCCCCGTGCGGATGCTCATCGACTTCGACGGGACGCTCGTCGAGCCGAACGTCGCGATCATCCTGGTCGAAGAGTTCGCTGACGACGGCCATCGGCTCGCCCACCAGGTCGACGAGGAGCTCCACTCCGGGAAGATCACCCTGCGGGAGGCGTGGACCCGGCAGGTCGCCATGTTGCCCGCCGATCGGGTCCCGGAGATGGCCCAGTGGTCGGTCGAGCACACCCCGCTGCGGGCCGGCGCGCTCGAGCTCCTCGGGTTGCTCCAGCAGCATCGCGTCCCGACCTACATCGTCTCCGGGGGGCTCGATTTCTACATCCACCCCATCCTCCGAGCCGCGGGGATCGAGCTGCCGGTGCTCTCCGATTCGATGGAGCGTGGGCCGGACGGGACCCTGCGGGTCACCCATCCGCACGGGCACGCGACCTGCCGACTGTGCGGGATCTGCAAGGCCCAGGCCGTCCGCACCATCTCCCCTCCGGCGACCCGGACGGTCTTCGCCGGCGACGGCTCCACGGACAAGTACGCCGCCGAGGTCGCGGACCTCGTGTTCGCCCGTCGGCGGCTCAAGGGCTACTGCGAGAGGTCGGGGATCCCGTTCTATCCGTTCGAGGAGTTCGGACCGGTGACCGCCCAGATGCGCCGATGGCTGGAGGGGAGCGAACCGTTCCCGCCCCTCCGGTCGGTCGGTCTGGCGAGCTCCCCGTGCCCGATCTCCAGCGAACTCGCCCCCACCCCTGGCCGCCTCCACGGCGCGGCGGCGGCCCACTCGGTCGCCTAGGGCGCAGGCCCGGCCCAGGTCGGCCGGGGGACGCGGCGGAACCCGGGTCACGGGGTATCAAATAGGAGCGGGGCTCGACGACCCCCGTTGCCCGAGGGTACCGGCCCGCGCGCACTCCACTGGCTCGGCTCGATGGGCCTCGACGTGGTCCGATGCGAGGTGCTGAAGAACCCGGCGGCGCCCTGGCTGCTCCGGTTCTTCGGGGGACGGCACGTCCTGCGATTCCACAACGGGTTCGAGTTCGCCGTGGACCCGTCGACCCGGATCCTCGGGGAGAAGCTGATCACCCTCGCCTACGAGGGCGCGACGTACCGGTCGACCGGCCCGGACGACGGATTCACCTGGTTGGTCAACCGTTCCCGGGGAGAGATCGTGACCCCCAGTGGGCTGCGTTTCTCGCTCGAGTCGCTCCACCCGCTGATCTTCGCCGAGACGTTCCTCTACGACATCCATTTCTGCGGGTTCCACCTTGGCCGCCAGCTCGTGGTCGACGTCGGGTCGAACGTCGGCGACACCCCGCTCTACTTCGCCCAGCAGGGCGCCCGGGTGGTCGGGTACGAACCGGATCCGGACAACTTTAGGATGCTTTCGGACAACGTGCAGCGCAACCCGACGCTGGCCGGGCAGATCCAGCTGCACCCGGAACCGGTCGGCGAGGATGGCGAGGTGACGTTCTTCTCGGGACAGGGCGGGAGCAGCGGGGTCTACGCGGGGAAGGGGACCGGCCGGAAGGTCCGCTCGGTGAGCCTGAAGACGGTGCTCGCTCGGGCCGGGGCCGAGGACGCCTACCTGCTCAAGGCGGACTGCAAGGGGGCCGAGTTCCAGCTCGTCCGGCAGTCCGAGCTCGCCGCCTTCCGATACCTTCAGATCGAGTACACCGCGGACGTCGTCGGCCAGCATCCGGCGACGCTGCTGGCGGAGTTGCGGCAGCGCGGGTTCTCGCGTATCCGGCTCTACAAGCACAACTACGGCGCGTATCCGTTGACGCAGCACGGCACCGTGTTCGCGTTGCGGGACGACGTCGAGGTCGATCCCACCGGGTCCCCCTGAACGGTGGGGGCCCTCACACCGCCCGGGAGCGGAACTCGGCGGCGAACTTAGGAAGGCTCTCGTCGAGCCCTAGGGTCTGGTAGCCGAGGTCTCGGGCCAGCTTGCTCGAATCGAGGCTGCTGTCCGAGGGCCGCCGGGCGAGCTGGTGAAGCTCGCTCGTCGCGATCGCCCGGATCGACGAAACGTCGAATCCGGTCTCCCGGGCGATCCGCACGGCGAACGCGTGGCGGCTGACGGCCGTCGCGCCGGCCGTATGGTACACCCCGGTCCGGCTGGACTCCCCGAGCCGGAGCAGGGCGAGGGCGAGGTCGTCCGCATAGGTGGGGGAAGCGATCTGGTCGTTGACGATCCGCAGTGGCTCTCCTCGACGGAGCTGGTCGACGACCCAGGAGGCGAAATCGAGGCTCTTTCCGGAGCTGCTCGACGGGCCCGCCGGGTCGTTCCAGCCGAAGATGACCGACGGACGCGCGACGACGGCTTCCCGGCACGCCTCGAGGGCGGCGAGTTCGCCCGCCCGCTTCGACTCCCCGTAGACGGAGAGCGGGCTCGGCTCCTCCTCCTCGACGCGCGGCGGCTCCCCGCCGTTCCCGAACACGAAGTCGGTCGACACGAAGACGAATCGCGCGCTCAGTTTCATGGCCGCCTCGGCGATGGCCCGGGTGCCGTCGGCGTTCACTTCGTGGGCCTCGGCCGGATGCTGCTCGCAGTAGTCGACCTGGTGAAGGGCCCCGGTATCGATGATGAGCTCGGGACGGAATCGCTGAACGACGGCATCCATCTGGGTCCGATCCCGCTTGTCCAGCAGAGCGATCGACTCCGCGGGGAGTGTCGGACGACGGCTGCGATAGGTGCCGAACACGCGGTGGGAGCCGGCGAGGGCGGCCGTGCAGACGCGGCGGCCGACCTGGCCGCTCGCCCCGATGACGAGGACGCGCATCGGGAGGCCTACTTGTGGGGAGCTCGGTTCCAGTCGAAGGGCGCGCCGGTTCGCGGATCGAGGACCTTCGGGTCGTTCCAAATGCGGCGTTCCTCGTCCGGGTGCTCCCGATCGTAGAGCCGGTTCACGAGGTAGACCGTCAGCGACGGTTCGGTCCCGAGACCCTTCGTCCCGTGCCAATAGTGTCCGGGAATCCGAACGATCTGGAGCCGCTCGGCGCTGACCACGATCTCGTCGAGCTGGCCTCGCGTGGGCGATTCCGGCGCGTCGTCGAAGGCGCAGATCTTCATTGTGCCCCGGACCACGATGAAATAATCGACCTGGCCGCGCGCATGCCGATGCCAGGCGCGAATCATGCCGGGGTAGCTCATGGAGAGGTTCAGCTGCTCCGGGCGGTCCGAACCGAGCAGGTCGCCCCAGTCACTTCGCAACACTTCGGCGAACGATCCCCGCTCGTCCGGCAGCCGATTGAGGTCGCGGACCTTGACGCCCGGGAGCATCCCGCCCATCGGCGAGCTCAGAGGACCACGCCTCTTAACCGAACGGGTTCCGACGCGACCGGGTCGGTCAGGAGGTGCCGGTACCACTCGACCGTCCGGGTGCGAGGGCCCGTGTCGACGGAGCCGTCCCGGACCGCACGTTCGATCTCCCGTGCGGCGGCCCCTGGCGTCAGTTGTGGGACGAACCCGAGCTCGTCGCGGGCGCGGGCGAAGCTGACGCGGTAGGATCGGAGGTCGGGGTCGCCGTACCACTCCACCGAGGGGGGCAGCGAGAGGTGGGAGGCGACGATCTCGGCGAGCGGCCGGATCTGGAAGTTCTGCTCGTCCGAACCGATATTGTAGATCCGCCCCCGGATCCGGGACGGGGCCTCGGTCAGCAGCTCGACGATGGCCCGGGCGGCGTCGCGCACGTGGAGGAACGGCCGCCATTGGGTCCCGTCCTTCATGACCGGGATTCGGCGGTCCCGCACCCCTCCGAGCGCCATCCCGTTGATGGCGAGGTCGAACCGCATCCGGGGGGCGAGTCCGTAGAGCGTGGCGAACCGAACCGCCGTCGGGCAGAAGGTGTCGGACGCCAGGGGAAGCGTGTCCTGCTCGGCCAGCCAATTCGCCCGAGCGTACTCGGTGAGCGGATCCGGCGTGGTCTCCTCGTCGAGGATCGTGTCGCGGAAGCCGTAGATGCTGCACGACGAGGTCAGCAGATACCGACGCGCCCCCGCCTCCCGGGCGAGCCGCGCGGTGCGGACGCGACCGAGATAGTTGATCTCCCGGGTCCGCCACGGGTCGATCGCCCCGGCGGGATCGTTCGACAACGCCGCGGCGTCGACGACCGCCTCCTGGCCCTCGAAAAGGCGGCCATCGCACCATCGGAGGTCGTCCCGGATGAGGGTGAGTCGCGGGTTCCCCGAACAGGCGGCGAGCGGCTCCGGCCCGAAGAAGAACCGGTCGATGACCGTCACTTCGTGGCCGCCTTCCAGCAGCAAGGGGACGAGACAGGAACCGAGGTAGCCGGCGCCCCCGGTCACCAGCACCTTCATCCGGCCCGAGACGGGGGCCGCCCGCTATAAACGCGTTCCGGGGGCTGGGAAGGCCGCCCAACGAGGGCGGATCGCGCGCCGCCGGGAGCGAGGGCCGCCGTTCCGCCCCGGGCGAAGTCTCAAGCCGTGGGGCGGCTCGTCCGCGTTCGGGCCGCGGTCGCGTAGGCGAGGGGTGGGTGCGTCGTGAAAGGGCTACTGCTCGCGGGAGGTCACGGGACGCGGTTACGGCCGCTCACGTTCACCGGGAACAAGCATATGATCCCGCTCGCCAACCAGCCGATGCTCTACTACGGCCTGCGCCACCTCGCCGAGGCGAACATCCGAGAGGTGGGCATCGTGCTCGGGCCGATCCGGGAGGGGATCGAGGAGGCGGTCGGGGACGGCTCGCGGTTCGGCCTCTCCGTCTCGTACGTCGAGCAAGGCGCTCCCAGAGGGCTCGCGGATGCGGTGCGCTGCGCCGGGCCCTTCCTGGGGCAGGAGCCGTTCGTGATGTATCTCGGCGACAACGTCCTCGAGGAGGGGGTCCGTCCGCTCGCCGAGGCGTTCGCCGCGGGCGACGCCGACGCCGTGATCGGAGTCACGCCAGTCCGCGACCCCTCCCGTTACGGCATCGTGGAGATCGAGGGGGCACGGATCGTCTCGATCGAGGAGAAGCCTCGGACCCCGCGCAGCCATCTCGCCCTGATCGGGGTCTACGTGTTCGGGCCGGAGGTCCATCGGACGATCGAGTCCCTGTCGCCTTCCGCCCGAGGGGAGCTCGAGATCACCGACGCCATCTGGCGGCTGCACCAGGCCCGGGGCCGAGTGCGCGTGCGAAACGTGAGCGGCTGGTGGAAGGACACCGGCCGACCCGAGGATCTTCTCGAGGCGAACGAGCGGATCCTGCAGACCATGCCAGCGAGCGCGTTTGTGCGGGCCGGCTCGGCCGCGGCCGGTTCGCATCTCACCGGGCACGTCGCCATCGGGGAGGGGGCCGCCGTGGGGGCCGACGTGACGATCACCGGTCCGGTCGTGATCGGACCGGGAGCGCGAGTCCTTGATGGGGCCCGCGTGGGCCCCGCCGTCGCGCTAGGGGCCGGAGCGACGATCCGGGCGGCTCAGGTCGAACGGTCGATCGTGTTGGAGGGAGCTCGGATCGAGGGGCCGCTCCATCTGAGGGACTCGATCGTCGGACGGGATGCCGTGGTCCGGCGTTCCGGTCTTCCCGGGGCGGACACCGTCTGTGTCGTGGGCGATTCCACCCAAATCGCCTTCTAGGGCGCGCGGCCAAGTCGTCTCGAGAATCCGCGGATGCCGGCCGACGACCGAAAGATGGTCCCTCCCGTCACGGCCATCGTTCCGGTCTACAACGGCGAGGAGACCGTGGCCGCGGCGATCGCGAGTGTCCTCGACCAGGACTATCCGGAGATCGAGGTCCTCGCCATCGACGACGGATCGCGCGACGGTTCGATCGCGGTCCTCGAGGCTCTGGCGAGTCGAGAGGCTCGCGCCCGTTGGATCTCGCAACCGGCGAACGTCGGGCTCGCCCGCACGCTAAACCGCGGTCTCCGCGAATCCACCGCGCCGTACGTGCTCGTCCTGCACCAGGATTGTGGCCTTCGGGGATCCGACTGGATTCGCCGGGCCGTCGGGCTCCTCTCCAACGAACCGGCGATCGGCGTAGCGGGCCGGGCGTTCCACGACATCGACCGGATGACCCCCCTCGAACGCATCTTCTGGGTGGTCCGAGCGCACACCGGGGCGACCCGGACTCGGCCCGTCGGCGACCCGAAAATGACGTTGTTCTCGGAGAACAAATGCGATCTCTTCCGCCGGCCCGAGCTTCTGGCGGTCGGGGGGTTCGATGAATCGTTCCGGACGGGGGGCGAGGATCAGCTGCTCGCGCTCCGGTTGGAACGGTCCGGCCAACGTCTGCTCGCCCCGTCGGACCTCCAGTTCGACCTGACCCTCGGATCGGATCGCCGCCTCGGCCGGGGCCTCCACAAGGAGTTGCGTTACGGCCAACAGATGCGCTCCGTCCTCCGCCGGACCCGGGGCCGCGCGGCCCGGCGCTCGCCGTCCGGCCACCTCGACCCGCGGCTCGTGCACCGCGCGTTCGGCGTCGGTTGGGTGGTCGCCTCAGCCGCCCTGCTGGCCCTCGGGCTCTGGCTCCGGTCACCGACCCTGCTGCTCGGGGCGGTCGTACCTCCGGTCCTGCGGGCCGCGGAGCTCACCGCGCGAGGAGTCCAAGAGCGCCCGGCGTACGCGCTACGCCGTCGGGACGTGGCCGTCGTGGCCGGTCTCGGCGTTCTGATGGATCTCGTCTACGCCGTCGGGCTGGTCACTCCCGACCCGCGTTCCCCGTCGTGGCCCCCGGCCGGGTCTCCTACCGCGGCTTCGGGGTCGAGCGCAACCTCGTCGACCCCGGGGCCCGGCCGATGACGCTCGCCTCCGTGGTGATTCCCACCTGGAACGGGCTGCCGCTGCTCCGCCCCTGCCTGGAGGCGATGCGGAGGCAGACCCACACCGATCTCGAAGTGATCGTGGTCGACGACGGGTCGACGGACGGGACCGCCCCGTTCTTGCGCGGCCTCGGGTCGGCGGTGGCACCGGTGATCCTCTCGTCGAACCGCGGGTTCGCCGTCGCGATGAACGCGGGCTTCGCCGCCGCCCATGGCGAAGTCGTGGTCGCCCTCAACAACGACACCGTCGCGGACCCGTCGTTCGTCGCCGAACTCGTCGAGGGTTCCCAACGGGGATTCGACATGGTGGCGAGCCGGGTCGTGCTCTCGGAGGGCGATCGGATCGACTCCGCGGGGATCGAGGTGCTCCGGGACGGCGGGTCCCGCGAGCGGCTTCGGAACGTCCCAGAGACCGACGAGCGGGTCGGACAGAGTGTCGAGGTCTTTGGCCCATCGGCCGCCGCGGCCCTCTATACCCGTCGGATGCTGGATCGGGTGGGCGGTTTCGACGAGTCGTTCGAGGCGTACTACGAGGACGTCGATCTGGCGTGGCGGGGGCGTCTCGCCGGATTGCGCTGCGCCTATAACCCGCGGGCCCGTGTACGCCACGTGCACTCCGCGACCTGGGGAAGGTTCTCGCGGCGAAAGCTGTTCCTCCTCGAGCGGAACCGGTATTGGACGCTGTGGAAGGACTACCCTGTCTCGGCGTGGCCGATGGCCGGGGCCCATCACCTCCTGTCGGCCGCATCGATGGTCCGCGGCGGTTACCTCGATTCGGGCTCGCAAGACGAGCTCCGAGCGATCGGGGCGAGGACACTGGCTCGCATCGCTCTGGCGGGAAGCGCGGCCGCTTGGAAGCGGTTCCCGAGCTTGATGCGGGAACGACGACGGATCCGAGCCTCCGTGACGGTTCGCGAGTCGGAGCTCAATCGGTGGCTGGAGACGTAGCCGGGGAGTCGGCCTCGCTGCCGGTCACGGAGACCGCCAGCCGGTCGGCGTTCTTCCAGTCCTTCGGTTCCCGGCTGTCGTTCCCGGCCCGTTGGGTCCGCTCCTGGTCGTCGGCGGGCTGGTTGGTCCTCCTCCTCACGATCTTGGGGGCGCTCCCGAGGCTCTGGAACCTCGCCGGCCCCTCGTTCTGGAACGACGAGGGGGGGTCGTCGATATTCGCCCTCGCGGCGCTCCATACCGGAGTGCCGGTGCTCCCCGGGCATCCGTTGAGCCTCGCGGTGGTGAACTACGATCCCCTCTATCCGGAGATGGAAGCCGGTTCGTTCCGACTTTTCGGGATCTCGCAGTTGGCGGCACGGTTGCCGGCCGCCGCCTTCGGCGTGGCGATGACGCCGATCGCCTATCTGTTCGGGCGAAGGATCGCGGAGCGATACGTCGGGCTCACGCTGGCGGTCATGGTCGCGTTCTCGACCGAGTACATCGCCTGGTCCCGCCAGGCACGCGGGTACATCGTCTTCACGGTCCTGCTCCTCGTGCTCGTGTACCTCGTCGCCCGATGGTACGGACGGGGGTCCCTTGATCGACCGAGCGCGATCGCCGGAGGCCTGCTCGTGCTCGGATTGGGGCTGACCTCCCCGGGCCTGTTCGTGTTGTATGCGCCTGCCGCGCTCGGCGCCCTTCTCGTCTACTTGCTGCTCGCCCATCGACCGTGGCTCGTCCGGTGGCTCGGCGGCAGGCTCCAACCGTGGGATGGCTGGCGACCGGTCCTGCGGCGCCGCTGGCGATTCGGTCTCGTCGTCCTCGCCCTGTTGGCCGCGATCGGGGTGGCCGCGTTCCCTCCGGGGATCGTCTCGCACCTGTTCGGACAGACCTTCGAGTCCGCGCTGCATTTCGCCCCGTACCCCTTCGTCTGGGTCCCGTTCTACGGTTCGTACCTCCTGGCGTACTATGCGCCGGTGACCGTGCTCGCGGCGTTCGGCGCCCTGATCGCCCTACGAAGGGCCGACCCGTTCGAGCTCTCGCTGCTGGCGTTCACCCTCCTCGTCCTCCTTTCGTTGAGCTCGCTGTTGTCGCTCGTCGCCGACGCCGCGGCCGGCGCCCCCACCTACGAGCGATACCTGACGCCGGATCTCGCGCTGATCTTCTACTTCGCGGCCCTCGGTCTCGTCGGACTCGCTCGCATCACCTACCGATCGGTCCGGCAGCTACCGCTCGCCTTGCCCCGATCGCATGGCGTCCCCCTCCTGTACGTCGCCGTCGTGGTCGCCGTCCTCGTGGTGCCGCCGATGATCTACCCGCCGGTGCTCAGCACCTACGCGTCCCCGGAGTTCTCGTCGGCGAACAGCGTCGTGCCCTGGTCCCCGTTCTCGCCGTTCCCGGCCGAACCGTCGGCGCTCTACGCCACGCCCCAGCCCGACTACGAGCTCGCGGCAGATTACGTCGCCGACCACGAACGCCCCGGGGACGTGGCGATGGCCATCTGGCCCGACGCGCCGGCGTTCTATCTGGGAAAGGTCGATTATTGGGCCTACCAGAACCCCCCCCCAGGGGCGGCCGTGAACGGCCCCAACGGCAAGGAGTACTTCTTGACCGGTTCGGTCCAGATCGGCAGCGCGGCGGCGTTCGAATCGATCCTGCCAAGATCCGGCGGGTGGTTCATCGAGG
>JABCYU010000030.1 GCA_013290045.1 Methanobacteriota archaeon
AACCAGGCGCCCGAGGAAAGCTGCGTGCCGTAGTACGAGTTACCGGTCACCGCCACCGAGATCCGGACGTAGGTCTTCACTTCGTAGTGGTGAGTCGAGAGCAAGTTCCCGCCCGACCAGATCTGAAGCGAAGTCGTCCCCGTCGACCGGCAGCGAAGGGAGGGCAGGCAGGCGAACCAACCGTCCAGCAGGCTCACGAAACGCACCGGGGAAGAATGGGAGCTCACGGTGGTGTTGCTCGTCCGGTCGATGACCAACAAGTAGAGGTCCGCCTCGGCCGCCGCGGTCGACCAGCGTGGATGGATGCAGGTTTTGGGCGTGCAGGCGGCTTGGTTCCAAACGCTCGCGTTCCAGGTCAGGGTCCAATTAACGGCGACGCGGTGGATTCCGTTCGAGGGGACCGCGAAGGGGACCATGAACCCGGCCACCGCTGACGCGGTGTAGGTGCACGGAGAACCACTCGCGTTAGCGGACAACCACATCGAGATGCGCCCGTTCGATCGGTTGGCAGAGGTTGGGGCAACAACGGAGGTTGACCCGCACCAGTTCGACGTGGGTTTGGTGTTACCCTGAATGATGTGGGCGGTGGAGAACGGTGGAAGTAGCTTACGAGAGACCATCGGTCCCGCGGCGGCGGGATTCGCGAGCAGCAGCACGACGAGAACCGAAGCTGCTGCTAGCATCGCCGCTCGGAATGGGACTCGATCTCGGCCGGCTCGCCACGCCATTCGGCGGGGCGACGAGCCCAAGGATGATAGCCCTATGCCTTTCGTCAGGGTCGCTGGGCGATCAGATGAGACGACGTGGGCGTAATCATCTTTGCTACAGCGAGCGTCACCTCCCGTTGGCTGGAGAAGCAGCGAGAACGTCTGGGTCCGCAGACCGATGTCGAAGAAGCTGACCGGGAGTGTCATGGCCGAGAAGCCTCGTTCGAAGGTTGCCCATCCGCGGCATCGAGAACCCAGTCCTCACGTCCGCCTTTCCAGCTTGATTTCCAAACCTCTGTCCGCGGAGACCTGGCCCGCGTTTGCCCGCCTGGTGGAAAAGCACAACGGGATCTTCGGCGGCTGCTGGTGCATCTCTTTTCACCTGGCCCAGGACGAGGGCAAGCGCACTCCCGCGGAGTACCGAGCGATGAAGGCCCGGCGAGTCCAAGAGGGGAGGGCACACGCTGCCCTCGTGTTTGACGGCCCGGACGCGGTCGGCTGGTGCCAGTTTGGTTCCCCGACTGAACTTCCGAATATCCGGAGCCGCAAGAACTACGAGGAGGGTCAGCACGAACCACCCGATTGGCGGATCACTTGCTTCTTCATCGATCGGGAACGGCGGGGAAATGGAATCGCGAACTTCGCGCTCCGCGAGGCCCTGCGACAGATCGCTGGACTGGGGGGAGGATCGGTCGAGGCGTACCCCGAGGATGTCCGTGGCCGCAAGGTTTCGCGATCGTTCCTGTGCAGCGGGACCCTCGGCATGTTCGAAAAGGAAGGGTTTGAGCGGACTCGCAAGATCGCCATGCATCGATGGGTGGTGGTTCGAAATCTCCCAGCCACTGGAACCAAGGTTTCGGCGTAGCAGCCCTTTCGTTCGGTGGTGACGGTCCTTCTCGCGTCGATAGGTCGAAATCCCGAGTGTTCGGGGCGACACCCCAAGGCAGATCGGCGTTCGCGATTCCATAGTCACGATCGCCGCGGCGAGCCGCGCGGGGACCCAATTTTTCGGGGCCATTCATATACCCGCCCCCAGGTTTTCCTCGCGTGGAGACCGCTTCAGGAGCTTGGGCGTCACCCCATCCATCGGACGCGAAGTCGGTTGGGACCACCCCTCCCCCGGGACGGACCGCGCTGCAGCGGGCGACGGGGTATCTGCGCCGCCATCCCGTCCTCTGTCTGTTTCTGCTCACACCCGGGTTGGTCGAGTATCTCTCGGGATCGAGCTCCTTTGTGTTCCTCGTCGTTTCCCCGGGTTGGTTCTTCCTCGCTCTCGGCATCAATGCGGCGATGTACACCTCCGGCGCCCTCCTGATCCGGGAAGCGGTCATCCGGTGGGGGAAAGGATGGCCCACGGTGTTTGCGCTGGGCGCGGCCTATGCCCTCATGGAGGAGGGAATCTCCGATCAGACGATCTTCAACCCGCACACCTCTCCATTGGGAGCGGCCGGCACCTACGGGCACTTCCTCGGAGTCAACTGGCTCTGGGTCCCGGATGTGCTGGTGATCCACATTTTGATGAGCCTGTTCCTCCCGATCCTTCTCCTGGGCTACGCGCTCCCAGAGACGCGGGGCAAGTCCCTCCTCAGCACCCGACAGATCGCCCTGGTGACCACCCTCCTCGGATTCGACGCCGCCTTCCTGGCGGTCCTCGTCGTGAAGTCTACCGGCAACTGGTACGGCGTGGGGTTGCTGGCGGCCACTCTGGTAACGATCCTCGGACTCTGTCTCCTGGGCTGGCGCCTACCTCGTGATCTCGGCCTCGTGCGACCTGGGGGTCCGTCCGCCTCTCGCCTTCGCTTCTTCCTGGTGGGGTGCTTCGCCTATCCTCTGATGGTGATGGTGACATTGATCGGGGTCGCCGAGAGGGTCCCGCCGGTCCTGATTTTCGCCGCCATCGTCGGGTTGACCTGCAGCCTGTTCCTCTGGGTCCTGCGGAACGTGGGCACCGAACGCTACGAACGCCACGTGGTCGCTTTCGGCGCAGGACTCCTCGTACTCGGGATGATTCTCGGACTTCTCTTCGAGTTCCCGTGGGAGATCGTCGCGATCGCGGATGCGGTGGTCGTCTACTTTTTCCTGTGGCTGGACCGGAACCTCGCGCGTCGGCTCGCGTCGGGACCATCGATCGGAGTACGAATCCCCGCCGGCGCGGCCGGCTGACTGTCCCGGATCGGGTCCACCGTACGCGAGCTCCATCCCGCCCAGCGCGATCGCCCCGGGGCCTCTCCTGGATGGCGGGGCGTACCAGCGATGATCGCCCTCGGCGTGCTTTCGGCTCCCGAATTTTAAGTAGTTGGTCAGAAGGTCGGAAACGATGGCCCTGCGCCGACGATCGGGCCCCTTGGGGGCTCCCGACGTGAGGGAATCCTCGGCCCGGGATTGGATCCTTGCCGTCACCGCTGTCGTCGTCGTCCTCGGGCTGACCATGCCGGCTTCGGCCACACCGGCCGGTTCGACGAGCCCCACCCGGATGAAGGCGCCGTACATCGGGGCGTTCTTCACGGTCTACAACGGCCCGTACTCCCGTGGCTGCGCGGCGGCAAGCCTCACCCACCCGGTGAACTGGTCGGCCCAAACCGGGATGGGGACGTTCGGGGCACGTGCCACCGCCCATCCCTGCCCAAAGGCCCATCCGGGCACCAACAACACGAGCGTCGCCTACGGCGACATTCTGCTCTACCTCACCATTCCCTTCGGGAGCCCACCGGCGAAGATCCGCCAGATTGACGTCTATTGGAGGGTGTTGGCCCAACTCTCCGTCCTCCTTCTTCCCGGGAACTGCGCCCTTCAACCCGGTCACGGACAGCGATGCATCCAGGTCGCGTACGTCGACGTGTTCAGCGGCATCGCAGTCCAGGACACTACGACGGGAGCCACTCCGTTCACGGGCCGCACGTTGCAGTACTGGAGAACGAGCGTGAACTACACCGACTGTAGTCTCGGTCCCTGCCAGTTTGGAAGCGGCGTCGGCGGCCGGGGGCACCTGGGGGATTTCCGGAGCATCTTCTACGTGAACGCCTCGCTCAATACGTCGCACACCTACGAGCTCGAGGTGCAGCTCGATGGAGTCGCCGGGACGTACTTCACGAGCTACGGGGCTCGACTGAACGGTGGGAGTGCCATCGCCTCGTTCAACACGGCGAAGGTCGGGGGCGTCGACTTGCGATCGATTGTGATTACCTAGGGCCGGCTGTCGGGCGGGACTCGGAACTCCTCGGCAAGCCTCTGCGTGAGAACGGCCACTACCGGAGCCGACGAACCACCCTCGAGGCCCTTCACGAAGATACGACCCGGGGGCGCGGTCCTCGAGCCGATGTTCTCAGTCAGGGCTTCTCCCACGTTCAGATCCACACGGGCGATCGCCGGCATCGGAGGCCACGGGTGGACCGGTCGCCCGAACAATCCTTCCGGCTGAGGCGGCCAGTGGTCCGCTGCCCCTCCCTGGAGTTCAACGTAGGCCATCTCGCTTCGGAACTGGGGTGGCAGGCTGATCGCCGCGACGAGGTACACGATGATCAAACCGAAGCTGACGAGCCACAGGTCGGACGCGAGGGGGCTCGATCGCAGGTAGAGAAACAAGCCGACTGCAACGGTGATGGCGAGGGACGCGACGACGAGGACGGTCAGCGCATCGAGGAGTCCGGCATTCCTCGGATCCAGCCGCAATCGGCGTTCCGCCGTGCAGTACGCGAAGCGACCCGGCGGCGTGGAGGTCGGTTGGGCCTCGGACGGGAGCACCCAATTGGCCGGGGGGAACCCAGCCGCGAGAAGGGCCTCACTCACCACCGGGGCGACCTGATCGAATGGGGCCGGTCGGAGGTGAATGACGCTTCGAGAACTGAGTCGACCGGTGGCCGCTGAGGGATCTTCCATGGGTGACGGGGACCGAAGGCGGGTGAGGATCCGCACTTGCGTGGAATCCGCGCCGCTCGCCACGTCCGAGGCCCGGGGCGATTTCGGAGTCACGAGCGACCCTCCTCACGTCGAGCCCCTGGTCTTCCTAGCGGTCGGTTTCCCGCTCGGGGGCCGTTGAGCGACCGGCGGACCGTTACCCTCCCCCCGTGCGAGCTCACTCGACCGTCTCAAAGACTCGGGGGGGGACGAGGTGCGATGCAACGGCGGCCGCGAGCCCGATCGCCGGCACCCCGAGTACGAGACTCAAGGGAGAGCCGTCCCAGACGATGATGAGCGAGGCCGCCAACACGATCGTGGCGTACAACCCGAGGGTCGCCCCGAGGGTGAAAAGTCCGTCCCACGGGTGGCGGGCGGCGTTCAGCCGTCGGAAAAGGATGGATAGCTTCCCGAACGACGGTGGCATGGGGAATCCGAACATGTCGAATCGGAGGCGCTCCACCGGATTCAGTTCGTGAAGGCCCCTCATGGGACACCCTCGATCACGCCTCCATGGAGAAGCGAAAGGAAAAGGAATCGCCCTTCCCTGCCGGAAGGTCGCCCCGAGGAGGTTCCGACGGGTCGAGGGGGGAAGGGCCTCCGAATCGATCGCCCAGGATAGCCCGCGGGGCGGGTGGCGTGGAACTTGAGTTTCACCCACCCCGGGGGCCCGAGCCGTCTTCGGCACCCGATTCCGGCCCCACTCGGCCTCGGGTCGTTCGGCGTAGGATTCCCCAACTGCAGGCATCAGGTTGATAGCCTAGCAGAGAGAATTTGAGCGGTACGACGCGATCCTCGGAGCCCCAGCGATGAGCTCGGTCGTCCGCCTGCCGGAGGAGCTGCGAAAGTTCCTCCAGTTGCCCGGGCCGCAGTCCATGCTGATCCGCGGGCCGCCGGGCTCGGGGAAGTCTACGCTGGGCCTCGCGCTCCTCGAGGCGGCCTCCGGGACCCGCGTGCTGCTGACCAATCGCGTGTCGAGTGCCGAGCTCGCTCGTGAGTTTCCCTGGCTGGGCGAGAACGGGTCTACCGCGATACAGGTCGTTGACGCGAGCGAGATGGAGATCTCGCTCCACGGGATCTCCAACGCGGCGGCTCAAGCGACGATCGCCTACGAACCGGGATCCCACGAGAAGGAGTCCCTCTCCGAGTTCCTGACGCTGCCCCCGCCGGTCCAAGAGGCGTACAGCCGACTCCCCTCCGACGGCCCTTCGACCCTCGTCGTGGATTCGTGGGATGCGCTCGTCGAGCATTTCCTCGGCCGGCGAAGCCGACACGCCGTCATCGGGTTGGACCGGGCCGAGCTCGAGCGAATGCTGCTCCGCTGGATGGCCCGGTCCCCCACCCATCTCATTCTCGTGTTGGAGACCGAAGCCCAGACCCAGCTGGATTACCTGGTCAACGGCGTCGTCGTCACCCGCCGAGAACAGGTCAATGACCGCCTGGAGCGATGGCTCTTCCTTCCGAAGCTGCGCGGAATCCGGATCGGCAACGCGAGCTATCCGTACACCGTCGAGGGCGCCAAATTCCAGTGCATCGAGCCTCTGAGGCCGTACTCGAAGATCTCCCGCGGCCAGGTCGAGCCGGAGTCGGACCCCCTCCCGGGGTTCATGTGGCCGGGTTCCCGGAGCTTTGCCGAGGCATTCGGTCGGCTGCCCGTCGGCGGCCTTACGCTCCTCGAGCTGGGCGAGGACGTTCCCGAAGAGGTCGTCCAGCATCTCCTGTACCCGGCGAAGGTCCATGCGCTCCGGACCGGGGGCCGGGTGCTGGTCATCCCGTCGTCGGCGCTATCGGCCGACGACATTTGGGGACCGATCGAAGAGGCGAGGTTGCCCGGGCACCTCTCGGACGTGTTCCGGGTCCTCGACGTGAGCGGACAGTTGGAACGAGGACTTCGCGGCGGGAGCAAGACGCGCCTCGCGAGCCTCATCTCGCTCCGCTCGATGCCGGCGCCCGACCCCGCGCGCGATCCGGACGACAACGAGATCAGCCGGTGGCTCAAGGGCGGCGTGGTGGGCGGGCCTCCCGGGCTGGTCACGATGAGCGGTTCTGGGGTGGAATCGCTGGCGATCGCGATGAAGACCCCGATCACCGCCGAGGTCGCCGCCTCGCTCCCAGCCTCGCTCCGGGCTACGCTCGGGCAGAATCACCTGCACCTGATCGCCATCATCCGGAGCCAGTCCACCTTGCTCGCCCCGGTCCGGTCCTTAGCTTCGATCCACATTCGGCTGTTGGACCGGCAAGGACGGGTCCTCATCTACGGTCTAAAGCCATGGACGCCCGGGTTCGTCCTGACAGAGTCGGCGAATTCGGGACCGTACGAGATGCTCCGGATCGTCTAACCGGGGCCATCCCACCGTACGGATCCGCCCGCGAGTTCGGACCTCTCGGGCTTTCTCGTCCTACCCGACCCGCTGACGCGGTGTGGCGTTCCGGACCTCAGCCTTCGGATGGCCAATGGCCCGAGGGGAGGAACAGGGGCCGCAGTACATATTCGCGTGCCCCTTGACCGCACCGAGGAAGCGAACCCCGTGACCGATATCACCACGCTGATCCAGATCCTGAGCGCCGCGAGCACGATCTCGGTGATCCTTGGCGTACCGTTCATCGTCCTCCAGCTGAAGCAGAACGCCCGGATCCTCCAAGTCTCGAACCGGCAGGTCGAGGTGATGATCCACCAGACTCGCTCCCAGGTTTTCCTCAACATTGCCCAGCGACTGAGCGACCGGGAATACGTCCTTCGGCGCAAGCTGGTGCGGGACCTGGTCGCCGAGTACAGCTCGAAGGATTGGAAAGGGTTCCTCGAATCGAACGATTCGTTCGAGATTCGCGCCTTCGCGGCGACCTATGAAGCCAGCGCCACGATGGCCCGCATCGGCATGATCGACGAGGGCACGCTCCAACAGGCGCTCGGCTATTGGGCGGTGTCGGACTGGCGGGCCATTGAGCCGGCGATACTCCAACTTCAGAAATCCTGGGGGGTACCGGCCTACCCCAACTTCCGGTGGCTCGCGGAGAGTTCCGAGGCGTACCTGAAGGCGGCGCCCTCCCCGGACACTGTTCCGGCCCGCTCTTCCGGATAGGGATCACCCGACCGGCGAGCGTGGAACTGTGCAGCGTTCCGCGCGACCCTCGTCCCATCGGGGGAAAAGTACCGGGGCCGCGTTCCGGCCGTTAAGTATTCGGGTTTCGTAGGGCAACTGCTTTCGGCGGGGGCGCGGAGAGGAGGCCGGGACCCAGATGGAACGAAGCCCTCCTTTGGCTCCCCGACGCGCGATCCGGCCGCGACTCCGGAGCGGATCGGAAGCCCCGGCTCGGCTCTCGGGGGTGGTGGCGTCGAGCCTGGTCTGCCTGGCTGTGTTACTCGCCCCCGCGGCATCCGCGCATCGATCGGTCCACTACGGGGCGCCGTACTCCAAGGCGGTCGTGCAACTCCCGAACTACACGAACCTCTACGGATGTGCGAAGATGACCTCGACGCCGATGCGGTTCAGCAGTTCCACCGGAGTCGGCGGGTTCAGCGGGAAGACCTCGGCCCACTGGTGCCCGAAGACCCTGACGATGGTGAACCAGGGGTTCGCCGAGGCGGCCGGACAGGCAATCGTCGATATCCCGGTGAAAACCTTCCCCGGCACCTCGACCCCCACCGTGATCGGGGTCACCTGGTCGATCCACGGTTCCTCAGCGGTTTCGATCGGGTACGGAGGGGTGGCGTGCCCGCCGACCCCGGTCAACAACAGCACCGGCAACGGGTTCTCGTACTGTGCGATGGACGCGGGTACCGGGGTCTTCGGCGATGCCTACCTCCTCGACCGGACGAACGGCTCGGTGATCTACGCGGCCAACTACCCGACGTTGCTCAACCTGTACGTCTACACCTACAACGACACGTACTGCTACTCGTTCGTCTGTTACACCTACAACAATTCCGCCAACAGCCCGACCACCAGCTGGTCCGGGACGAGCCTGCAGACGTGGTGGATCAACGGCTCGCTGAACCACTCCCACCGCTACGTCGTCGAGACCTACGTCTACGCCTGGGTGTATGCGAATGTCTACGAGGCCCCGAAATGCTCCACGATGGCGTCCCTCGATCTGCTCGCGTCGACCAACGGCACGAAGTTGGTCTCCGTGCTCGTCCGGTAAACCCCCTTTCGGGACCGGCGACGCGACGAGGGGTCAATCCGCGTTCGCCGGCGGCGGACCCGTGCTCGGGTCGTAGTTGAGGGAAAGCGGGTCGGACGACCCGTACGGGGGCAGCTTGCCGTTCGATTGGAGGGGCATCGGGTAGACGGCCGTCCCGTTCGTCGGGAAGGCGAGCGGCGCCCGGGGCCCTGAGCGGGCGAAATCGAACATCCCGAGCGGGAGCTGGGCGTTGCAGTCCCGCGGCCCGACGCAGGGAAGGCCGAACCGGACCTCGATCAGATGCAGTATCGAGGAGAAGCTCATGTTCTGGTGGTCGATCACGCCCTGCCTCACCCACGGTCCGATCGCGAGGAGCGGGACCCGGAACCCGTCGCCGTAGGAGTCCAGGAAGGGAGGTGCGACGTGGTCGTAGAACCCGCCGTACTCGTCCCACGTGACGAACAGCACGGTAGAGTTCCAATCCGGGGAGCGCTCGAGCGCGTCCACGACGGAGGCGGTCCAGTTCATCCCCTGGGCCAGGCTGTACGGCGCGTGATCGGAGTCGGTCGCCGCCGGGACGATCCACGAGACGTTCGGGAGCTGGCCGCGGCCGACGTCGGTGAAGAAGTTCGCCCGGGTGGCGAAGTGAGGCCGGACGGGGCTGAGGTAGCTCTGCGCGCGGGCAGCGAGCGGGTTCCAGTAGTCGAGCGCGGTCGCCGGTAGCGGGCTCGAGCCCCCAATGGAGCGGTTGTACCACGGGGGCAGGCCGTAGTCGTAGTACTTCCAGCTCACCGACGAGTTGAGCAGCGTGCTCTCGGCAGAGCGCGTGGCATTCGCCTCGTCGAGGTAGAGGTGATCGAGCGTCGTGTTGTACCCGATGTAGCCGACGAGCGAGGCCGCCGGGGGCCGGGAGGCGAACATGTACCAGTGTTCCGAGAGGCTGTAGGACTGGGATCCGGAGAAGAAGTCGTCGGCGAGCCCGTACTGCTCGGCGAGGTCGTAGTACAGCGGGATGGTGGAGCCGTTGTAGTGACCGAACGCGAGCCGCGAACCTTCGGCGGCGTAGAAGTTGTCCATGGCACCGTTGTCCCACGCGGTATGGCTCGAGTACCAGTCGTGTTGCAGGTCGTACGGCACCTCGTTGATCGTGAGAGGGAACGGTCGGAAACAACCGTAGGACGGGTACCCGGGGACTTTGGGGACGCACGTGTGGGCAGGGAGGCCGTTCGCCGTGTCGGGGCAGTAGACGCCGGTGGTCGGACAGTAGACCCCGAACAAATTGTCGAACGCCCGGTTCTCCTGCATCAGGAAGACGATGTGCGAGATGTGGCGATCGAGAAGCGCGATCTGGCTCGTCGGGGGAGAGCCGGCCCGCGCCTCGGCGAGATTCGCCGAGGTGGCCAGTAAGAGCACGACAACGAAGAAAGATATCGTAGGAGGGCGGCGGTTCCCCGGCCCCCCCGGTCGGCGTTCGCCCATTTGGGGTTGTCGACCGCCTCACCACACCCGCCTACATCCCGTTTAGGTGAGCTTGCGGCGATCCGCGCGAGAAGCCAGCTACCCAAGCTGAGCGGTGACCCCGCAGGAGGGAACGGGCTGTCATTGGCCGGAAACTCGTGCGACCGAAACGAGGGCTTGGGCGCCGCGTGGACGTACGGCGGCGTGAACAGCCTGACGATGTGGATGAACGGGACCCCGACGGTGAAGGGCCACCACTACCTGCTGACGATCAGCCTCTCCGACGACAAGGACGCCTACGTGCAATCGTACAACGAGAAGACGCACTGGGCGGCTTTCTCCGTCGCGGCGATCAGCCTGAACCCCCCGACCCACGGAGCTCAACTCTCGTCGGTGGTCATCCTGTAAGCCACCCGGCGTCGGGTGGGGCGCTATCGGCCTCCACCCGGCCAACCCCTTCACCCTGAGACCCGGTCGGCGGACGGCTCGAACCCTCGTATCGGACGGGGTCGGTAACCCCCGGCAGCGGATTCCCGGGCTCGATCACGCTGGCCCCCGAGGTCGCTGCTGTACCCCGACCTGGACGGGGCCCGACCGGGCTGGGTCATCCCCCAGAAAGCGTGGTCTCCAAGGCGGCGGCGACGTACTGGATCTCTTCGGCCCGAAGGCCGGAACCGGAGGGCAGGTTGAGGCCGCGACGCGAAAGCTCCGCCGCGATCGGGGTGGGTCCCCCGGGGGGAAGCCCGTGGTAGACCGGCTGCTCGGAGATCGGAACGAAGAACGGGCGCGTCTCGATGCCGAACTCCTCCAAGAGACGCCGGGCGATCTCGGAGCGACGTTCGGCTCGGAGGAGCACGGAGTACATCCAGTAGACGTTCTTCGCCCAGGCGGCCTGGGGCGGACGAACGAGATCGGCGATGTCGGCGAGCTGACCCTCGTAGCGCGATGCGTTGCGGCGGCGCGCTTCGACGAGTTCCTCGACCCGTTCCAGCTGCGCGAACCCGAGGGCGGCCTGCAGGTTGGTGAGCCGGTAGTTGAACCCGACGACCTCGTGGCGGAACCGCTCCCGGGCCCCGAACCCCTGGTCTGCCAGGGATCGGACGCGGGCGGCTAGGCTCGCGTCGTTCGCTACCACCATCCCGCCTTCGCCGGTGGTGATGACCTTGTTCGCGTAGAAGCTGAAGCACCCCAGGTCGCCGAGCCCGCCGACCCGCACGCCCCGGTACTCGGAACCGATCGCTTCCGCCGCGTCCTCGACCACGCGCAGCCGACGGTCGCGGGCGACCTCCATCAATCGGTCCATCCTCACCGGATGGCCGTAGGTGTGCACGGCGATGATCGCGCGGGTCCGCGGCGTCACCGCCGCCTCCACCAGGTCCGGATCAAGATTCCAGGTCTCCCGTTCGGCGTCCACCGGCACCGGCCGGGCGCCCGTGTAGGTGACGGAGTTGGCGACGGCGATCATGGTCAGGTCGGGGACGATGACCTCGTCGCCCGGCCCGATCCCCAGCGCGACCATGGCGAGGTGAAGCGCGGCCGTGCCGCTGCTCACCGCGACCCCGTGTCCTACCCCGATGTATCGGGCGAATCCCTCCTCGAACCGTCCGACGAACGGGCCCTTCGAGGAGATGAATCCGGACCGGACCGCCTGACGGACCGCCTCCTCCTCGCCGGCGCCGAGGTCGGGGGCACAGACCGGAATGCGAACCTTCGCCGCCGTCAACTTCGCCGGGCCCCCGTTTCGATCGGGACCCGGCGGCCGAGCCGCGCCGACCGGTACGCGGCATCGACCATCTCGAGGACCGCGCGCCCATCTTCGGCGTCCGGCCGACCCCGACCCCCGAGCCGGATCCGCTCGACGTGATCGGAAACTTCGCGGTCCCACGAATCCCGCGGCTCGCCGGAGTAGTCGAACACTCGGGGCGCGTCGGCGTCGGAGCCTCCCCACGTAAGCGTCGCCGAGCTCCGTCCGTCCACGAGCAGGAATCCAAGCTCCCCGTGGACCTCCAAGTAGAAGTACCCGCTTCGCTCGACCCACGAACTCACCACCTGGACGATCCCACCCTCCCGGGTGGCGAAGTCGGCGGTGACGTAATCCTCCAGCCGGCTCGAGGCGAACTCCATCGTCCGGGCGTCGGCGTCGGTGGCCGGTCCCATCCACGAATGGGCTAGATCCAACAGGTGGACGCCGTTGTCGATCATGGTCCCTCCCCCGGAGACCTCCGGATGGCGGTACCACTCACTGCGCAGTTTCGACCCGTCGTGGCCGATCCACCCCCGGAAGATCCGCAGCCTCCCGATCGCCCCGGTCGTGATCAGCTCCGTCGCTTTTCGGACCTGGGGGAACTGGCGCAGGTTCGCGCCGACGCGCACGGTGCGACGGTGGGCACGGGCCGACTCGACGATCCGGCCGGCGCCGGCCGCATCGAGCGCGAGCGGCTTCTCGCAGAACGCGTGCTTGCCGGCCTCCAGCGCCGACCGAACACTGTCCTCGTGGTGTGCGTTCGGGGTGCAGACGAACACGAGCTCGGTCCCTGGGGATCCGACCAACTCGGCGAGCGAGCCTGCGGCCCGGCATCCGAACCGAGCCGCGGCCTCCCGACACCGGCCCGCGTCGACATCGTAGACCAGGTCGAGCCGCGCCGAGCCGAGCCGCCGCAGCGCCGTCAGCCGACGTAGCCCCATCGTCCCGAGGCCGACGACGGAGACGCCGAGGCTCGCCGAGACGCTCGGGGAGGAGGAAGGGCCCGGCGGGTTCGGGGGGGAGGTCGGCGCTGCGTTCATGGCACCCCCCCGGAACCGCCTCCGACCGCCCCCAAGGGTGCCGGACCCGGTCCGACGATCTGGTAGAGGACCAGGTAGGTTCCCCCACGTATCTCCGTGAGGTATCCGAGTGCCGCGAGGGTCTGGACGATCCCGATGACGAGGGGGTACGGTTGCGCGTTCCCGCGGACCAGCGACCAGTCGACGAGCAGATAGTGGATCCCGAAGCCTCCGAGCTCCGCGCTCCACCCGGGCGCGACGGTGCCGTTCGAATCGCCGCCCACCGCGCGGATCGCCCCGAGGGGGTCCCCGTTGCTCGCGTTGACCCGCTCCCAGACCACCACGGTGGAGATCGTCGAGAGGTTCAACGTTCCTCGCGAGGGAACGGAGGCCCAGACGGAGAGGTTCAGGAGCGTGGAGTTGAGCGTCGTCACGTCGACGTTCGAGCGCCCGCCGCCCACGTACCACGCGGTCGGCGAGGCCGAGGTGTTCGATGACCCGAGGCCGACCCAGAGCAATTTGAGGGCGAGGAGCTGGGCGACCGCCGACTGGTTGGTGACGGGGAGGGCCACGGAGAGCCAGGAGGTGTTCGTGAGGGCGAGGGAGTATCGAGAGGTGAGCAGGTGGCGTACGCCGCCCGAAGCCGGGGCCACGGTCCGCAGGTGCCACGGACCCGGGAGAGTAGCGTAGCTTCCCCCGGGAACGATGGGGTTCGTCGCATTCTGGTACACCGCCACGGTCGCGGGGTTGTTCGCCCCATACGGTCCGAAATACGCCGGCGAGAGGACCCGGGACGGATAGTTCAGATTCTGGTAGAACCCGTTCGCGCCGGCGTACCCCCAACTGGTCTGGACGTAGGTGGAGAGCTGGGGGAGGAGGAGGGCGTTTCCATGGCGGCTCTGCAGGTCCCCTCGGGCGCCGAAGTACTCCGGCGGGATGTAGAATCCGTGTTGGGAGGTCGAGACCCAGTTGACCGAGATCTCGCCGTCGACGACGGGCCACGCCACGAACGTCGCGGTCACCGTCGTGGCGATCACCAGGACGATCGCCGACACCGATCGCCAGCTCCGGCGCTCGACGGGCCCGGAGAGGCCAAGTGCGGGAACCCCGGAGAGCCGTTCCCGGTCCGCGGCGGGGTCGGGAGGGCTCCCGGTTGCGGTGCCCGCCTTCGCCATCCCTCGGCCGCGCACCCCGCGCGCCAGCAGCACGATCGAGAACGCCATCAGCGGCGGATACAGCTTGGAGAGCAGGAGGTTCGAGATCGAGTACGTCTGGAAATAGAGCGGCCCGTACGGGAGGAGCACGGCCACGCGGTCGTAGATCGGGCCGAAGGGGGGGTTGGAACCCGCATCCCATATCGCTCCGACGGTCGCAATGGCCACGAGGCCGACGACCAGCTTGCGCTCGACCGGGCGTAGCCACCAGACCAGTACCACGGGGACGGCCAGGGCGAGGAGCGGCCACAGCCAGGATCCGACCATCACGGCCAGGTTCGACTGGTAAAGGCCATAGTACGGGGTCCGTTGAAAGGTGCCGCGGCCCATGAGCCGCAGCGTCCAGCCGAGGGAGTTGTACGGCCCGCTCGCGAACCGCGCCTCGTACGCCGCCGCGATGCTCGAGACGTTCCCGAGATTCAGCCCCTCGGCGTTGGTGAGGAGTTCGTAGGCCGGTACCAGGAGTAGCGACGCGCCGACCGGAAGCGAGATGGTCGCGATCCGCCGGAACGACCGCCAAGCCGCGGCTCTCCGCTCGCGGGAGGACCAGTAGGTGACCAGGAAGACGACGAGGACGACTCCCAATGCGAACAG
This sequence comes from Methanobacteriota archaeon, assembly GCA_013290045.1. Taxonomy (GTDB): domain Archaea; phylum Thermoplasmatota; class Thermoplasmata; order Lutacidiplasmatales; family UBA184; genus Lutacidiplasma. The sequence continues at coordinate 14,753 of JABCYU010000030.1, forward strand.
GTCGAGGGTGACCGCGCGGACGGTGTTCGGCAATGAGGTCGGAGTCGAGAGCCCGATCGCGAGCCCGAGGAGCAGCGCTTGCGTCCGGGAGAACGCCACCCCCTCCCGCATCCCCCGCGCCGCCTCCACGGAAAAGGCGAGGACGAAGAAGAACGCGGCCGCACTCAGAAACGTCTCGGCGATGAGGCCGACGAACCGGTACGACACGGCCAGGGGCGAGAACAGGTAGAGCGCCGAGGCGACGACCTGGGCGAGCCGCAGCTCACCGGGGTCCAGCATCCGGCGGAACAGGGAGCGCGTGAACGACTGGCAGGCGTACGATACCAACCACGCCCCGAGGAGCAGGTTCGCGTAGAAGGCGAGATAGATGTGACCCGGGAACGCCCCGGCGATCACCGCCGGCAGGACGAGGTCCGATCGGGGACGGAGCGCGAGATCCGCGAACGAGAACGTACCCGAGAAATCGATGCCGTAGAGCAGGGCCCCCCGAGTGTACGCGAGCAGAATCGCGATGACGACGAAGGCGAGAATCCCCGACGTGGCCAGCCGCCACCACCGGTCCTGGGAGACGAGGATCTCGGCGAGCCGCCTAGGGATTGCCCGGATCCGGCCGCCCCGCCCCAGGGGGGGGAGGGCAGGTCCCATGGGTGTCGGGTCCGACGCGTCGGACGCGCCCGGAGGTGCCGGAGCCTGCACGGAAGCGACCTCGAGAGCGCCGAGTTCCCAGGGGGAGTTAAGTCCGGTCTCGGCGTATCGCCACCATTCCGAGGCGAAAACCGCGCGCCGGCGGCGTATCCGGACGTCGGAACCCGCCGGATTCACCCGGATTCACACCAGTCTGAGGATCCCGCGCAGATCCGAGATCCGCGGCGCCCCCCGTCTGGGTCCGAGACCGGCTCGGTCGAGCCAGACCACGGGGATCCCCACCCCGCGCGCCCCCTCGACGTCGGCGGTCCACGAGTCCCCGACATGCAGGATCTCCCGCGGTGGGAGACCCGCCCGGTGGGCGGCGAGTCGGAAGATCGCCGGGTCGGGTTTCTCCGCCCCCGTCTCCTGAGAGACGGTGATGGACGCGAACCATCGGTCCCAGCCGAGCCTTCGGACGGTCTCGGTCAGCAGTTCGGTGTTGTTCGAGACGAGGTGCAGCGGGTGGCCCCGTCGCTGCAGCTCCTGCAGCACCTCCTCCGATTCGGGGTAGGGGCGATGCCAACGAGGAGACGTGAACGCGTCCAAGAGGGCGCGCAGCAGCTCGGCCCGCCGTTCCGTGATGCCCAGTCGATCCAGGATCCGAGAATCGAAAGCGTTCCAAAACTCAGTGGTCCGGCCGAGGGATGCGTAGACCCGGGGCCACCAGAGCGAGATCTCCTCGGCCTGCACCCGTTGGAACCGGCCCCGGTCCATGGAAACCCCGAACGGTTCCAAGCTTTGCTCATAGACCTCGTAGGGGTCCCGGATCGGCTCGACGAGGGTCCCCCCGAAATCGAAGAACACGGCCCGGGCCGATGGTTCACCCCGCCGCATCTCGGGGCTCGCCCATCGGCCCGACCCAGAAAGCGGCTCGGGGTCGCCGCTCCGCCTGCCCGCTCCTTCCCCGCCGCAGTTGGCGAGCGGACCCTCGACCCAACGTAGGCCGTGCGAAAACCGGTTTCTCCCGGCGAAACCCGCGGATCGGCGGAAAGGCTTAGGAGGGGAGCTTCTCTCCCGCTCCCCGATGCAGCCCATCGCAGCGATCGACGCGGACATCCGACGCCGGCACCTCCTTACCCACCCCTTCTACACCGCTTGGTCGAAGGGGGAGGTCCCCCTCAGCACCCTGCGCGACTACGCGGGACAGTATTACCAGTTCGAAGCGAACTTCCCGAGGTTCGTCGCGGGGGCCTACGCCCACCTGACGAATCCGAAGCACCGGCAGGTCCTCCTCGAGAACCTCGTCGACGAGGAGGGACGGTCGCCGACGCACCCGGAGCTATGGCTCGACTTCGCCCGCGAGCTGGGCGTCTCCGGTCGGCGCGCCTCCACGGCCGCGCCGAGCGCCGGTACCCGCGGCCTGTTGGACACGTACGAGGAGCTCGCGGTCCGCGGGGACGCCCCCTCCGGCCTGGGTGCGCTGTACGCCTATGAGTCGATCTTCCCCGAGGTCGCGGCGGAGAAGTCCCGCGGGCTGAGGGAGCAGTACGGGATCCGTTCGAAGCTGGCCCACGAGTTCTTCCGCGTCCACACCCTCGCCGATCGGGAACACGCGCTCGCCGAGCGCCGGATCCTGATGGACCAGATGCGCCGGTCCCCGCGCGCGGCCGTAGCGGCCCGCGCCGCCGCGCAACGGACCACCGACGCGTGGTGGGGCTTCCTCGACGGGTTCAGCCAGTAAGGCGGAGGGGCGCCCGGAGCCGCTACGCCTTGCCCTTCGCCTTCGGCGTGGGGGTCGAGGGCGGCGTGGCGGGGGCGCTCTTCGACTCCGAGTAGCCGCAGCGACCGCACGACCGGCGGTTGCCGTGTTCGGCGAGGAACGTGCCGGGGCCGCACTTGGGACAGAACTTGTGCGTCCGGCTGAGGACGTTGTCCTTGGTGGTGTAGAGGCCGACGCGCGCCTTGGCCATGGCCTATGCGTCCTTCTTCGGGGCGGCTTCCTTCTTGGCGGGGGCCTCGGCGGCGGGGGGCGGGGTCGGAGTCTCCGCGGCGGCGCCCGGGGCGGCCTTCACGGCCTTCTCCTTGAGCCCGTTACGGACGAGAATATGGTCGCGGACGATCGATTTGGCGATCTCCACCGTCTGGTAGGTCGCGGCGACGCCTTCGCTCTTCGCCATCCCGAACTTCGCGTTCATCCGCTCGATGATCACGCGGTCCTTGGGGACCTTCACGAGCTTGGCGAACTCGGTCCGGACGTTGTCGCGGGTCGGGGTGGCGGCGGTGCCGTGGCCGATCTCGAAGCGGTATTCGATGCGCTTGAGCAGCGGGTTGGGCCGCTCCTCCAGGATCCTAAGCTCCAAGGTCGACCCTCCGAAGTTCCATCTGTGCGACGAGTCCGCGTACGTGTTCCCGAGTGACGGCGTCGACCGCCACAAAGGAGACCCCCGCACCCGGGATACCGTATATAACGGTGGCCCCGGGAGGCATCGCTTCGACGAGCGCGAGGGCTCCCAAGTCCTCTTCCCCGTCAACTTCGACGAGCCCGCCGCCCGCCTGGACCGTCTCTCGGATCGCGCGTCGGAGCCGCTCGGTCAGCATCCCCGCGGGGTTGCGGACCTTGACGTGGCGACGCGCGGCGAGCGGGGCGAACACGCTCGGGTCGACTGGTTCGTGCCGGCGGGTCTTGAGGTCGACGACGCCCACGAGCGGCAGGTTCGCCAAGCGGATCGCGTCGGCCGTGACCCGATCCCCGCACGAGGCGAACACGGTGAGCGCCCGGATCCGCCGGTCGGCTTCCACCCCGGAGTAGACCGGGCCGTAGCGTTCCGCGAAGGTCGACCGAAGCGATTCGGGGACGACCCAGACGCGTTCTTCACTTGACACGGAGCGCGTACCGGCCGCTGGCGTGGATCCCCATCTTGCGGGCGATCTCGGACTTCTCCGGGTCGAGGACCAGGAGGTAGCCCTGCCACTCGCGGGAGACCTCGCCGCCGCACCGCGGACACTTGTTCTGGTCGGTGATGGAGTTGCAGGTCTTGCACGCCTTCCAGCTGATCATGCGCCCCCTCCGGCCGAAGCCGCCTTGGCGGGGGCGGCCGGCTTGGCGGCGGGGGCCGCCGGCTTGGCCGCGACGGCCGCCTTTCCGGGGGCCTCCTTCTTCGCGGGCTTCTTGCCACCCTTCTCCTCGGCCTTCTTGTGGGCCTCCTGGATCCACTCGAGCCGTCCGAGGCCCGGCTGTCGCATGGTGAGGCCGATGCGGCTGTCGCGGGGAGAGATCTCGGAGAGGGAGAGCGAGACGACCCGGGCGCGGACCTTGTAGCCGACCTTGAGGTCCTTCTTCGACTCGACGCCGACGAGCCGCTGGTTGTGCTCGTCGATGTTCACGCGGTCGTCCATGATCTGGCTGACGTGCAATAGCCCGTCCAGCGGGCCGAAGCGGACGAAGGCGCCGAACTTCCGGATCTCGACGACGGCCCCCTCGACGACCTCCTGGATCTCGGGCCGGAACAGGAGCGCCTGGTACTCGACCTCCTGGTAGACCCCGCCGTCGCCGTGGATGATGTGGCCCTCACCGAGCGGCCGGACCTCCTGGATCATCACCGTCAGGTTCTGTCCGTCGACGAGCTTCCCCTCGAACTGCTGCTGGGCGAGCTCGGTCAGGACGGTCTCGAGGCTCGGCCCGAGTCGTTCGGGCGGGATCCGGACGACGTCGCGCCGGTGGTCGAGATAGTACATGGCGTCGCGGCGAGCGGGGCCCGATATAAGATGGTTTCCCCGGCCGAAGGCGTCGGCCGGGCTATCGGCCGATCCCGAGGGCCCGGTCGGTGATGGCGATCGACGTCCGGCCGTCGGGGGCGAGGTCGAACATCGCCCGGATCGCGTCGACGTTCTCCGGGACGACGATCGATTCCTGGTGGATCGCTTGGAAGAAATACAGCTCCCGTCCGTCCAGCCGGACCCCGTTCTCCCAGAGGACCCCCTCCATCATGTCGGCCCCGGCGAGGGCGCGGTCCCGGGCGTACTCCATCACCTGGGGGGTGCCGTCGACGTGCTCCCAGCTCCGGAAGACGTGGAACCTTGGGGTGGAGCGGAACGCCTCGACGACCGCCGCTTGGCTTTCCGGCGCGGAGTTCAGGCGCACATGGTTCACGTGGACGTGCATCAGCGTCGTCGGGACCACGACCGCCGTCGTGGCGATGGCGAGGCCGGGGAAGATCGTCTGGACATCCGGCCCATGGTGGGAGGGGAGCGTGAACGTCGGCATGATGCCGTTGATCGGGCCCTTTCCGCTCTCGGCGGGATCGGCCGCCCGGCGGACGATCGTCGCCTCCCACGACTCGACCCCCCACTTAGCGGTCAGGACCGCCGCCGCTCGGGAGAGACCGGTGGTGTTGCAGGAGACGACCCGGACGCGCCGCTTCCCCTTCGCCTGAGCGTAGTTGGCGAGGGCGTTGAACGAGACCTCCGCCACGGTGGCCTTCTCGCCGCCCTGGAAGATAGCGCGGACGTTCGCCCGCTCGTAAAGCTGGACGTTCTCCTTGCCGATCTTGTCCGGGGCGGCATCGACCACCACGTCGGCCTGCTGGACCATCTCCGCGACCGTCCCGGCGGTGGCAATCCCGGCCGCATCGAAGTCGGCCTTCTTCCCGTCGCCGGCGATGAACAGCTTGTAGCCCTTCGCCATCGCGCGGTCGGCCTCGTAGCTCGGCCGGGTCTTCGAAACCCCGACGAGGACCATGTCGTGCTGCCGCGCGACGGCGTCGGCGACGCGCTTGCCGATCGTCCCGTAACCGTTGACGGCGACGCGCACCGGCATATCGGGGGGTCGATTCGGGCGTCGCATAAAGGCGTTGGCTGGACCGGGCCGGAGGTCGGAGGACGGGCGGGACCGGCGCGAACGAGCCAGCCCTCTTATCCCGACCCGGCGTGACGAGAAGAGCGCCCATGGATTTCGAGCTGACCGACGAGGAGCGCGCGTTCCAGGAAGCGGTCCGAAAGTTCGGGGACCGGTTCCTGCGGACCCGCGAGCGCCAGATCGACACCGAAGGGCGGATCCCGGACGACGTGCTGGCGGAGATGGCCCGGTTGGGCCTCCTGGCGATGCCGGTCTCGACCGAATACGGAGGGATGGGCGCCTCGGCGGTCTTGACCGAGCTCGCGGCCGAGGAGATCGGCCGCGGCGATTTCTCGATGGCGACGGCGGTGTTCTTCCTCCTCGAGGCCGGCTGGGGGTTCATTCTCGACCGGCACGGGACGGAGGACGCCAAGCGGGAGGTGCTGCCGGCGGTCTGCGCGGGGAAGGCGTTCCTCGGGATCGCCACCACCGAGCCTTCCGGGGGGAGCGACCTCGCCAACATGCGGACCCGCTCGCAGCGCTACGGCGACGGCTTCTCCCTACGCGGGGAGAAATCGTTCGTCTCGGGCGTCGAAGAGGCGAAGCGCCTCGGCGGCGGCCACCTGACGCTGACGCGCGCCGAGGAGGGCGGTTTCAACTTCCTGTACGTCCCGACGAAATCTCCCGGCGCCTCGACGCAGAAGTTCCAGAACATGGGCCGGATGGGGATCTCGACCGGTGCGATCAGCTACGACGGCGTTCGCGTTCCGCGCTCCTACCTCGTCGGCGCGGAGGGGAAAGGGTTCGGCTGCGCCATGGAGGGGTTCAGCGTGGCGCGCACGTTCGTCTCGGCGGCGTGCATCGGCGCCGCGGAGCGAGCCCTGGAGACCGGTATGGCCTACATCAAAGAGCGGCAGGTGTTCGGCCAGCCGCTCGGCAAGTTCGAGGGAATCCAGTTCGAGCTGGTCGACCTCTGGGTACAGGTCGAGGCGGTCAAGTGGCAGTGCCGCCGCGCCGCGTGGCTCCTCGACCGCTACACCCTCCGCGGAGACCACAGCCACCGCGCGGAGGTCGACCGCGCCGTCGCCTCGGTGAAGTTGACCGCCCCGCCGATCGCCTTCGAGGCGGTGAAGCGCGTCATGATGTGGTTCGGCGCCGCCGGCTACACCAAGGACGTCGGGCTCGAGCTCGGGATGCGCGGCGTGATGAGCTACCTCGTCGGCGCCGAGGGGGGCCTCAACATCATGCGGATCATCCTCGGCCGCGAACTCCTCGGGAAAGAGTTCCTCGCTAACCAGTGAACGGGGGGCGACGATGGCGCGTCGGGCCCGGGCCGGGACGCGGCCGTTCCCGGAGCGGGCGTTCCACCGGTGGCTCCGAACCCTCGCGCCCGTCGGAGCGACGGGGCTGCTCGCCATGGGCGACGACGTCGCGGCCCTTCCGATGGGCTCCGACCGCTCCCTCCTGCTGACGACCGATGCGCTGTCGGAGGGGACCCATTTCCTCGACCGCTCCCCTCCGGAATCGGTCGGGGCGGCGGCGATCAACGCGAGCCTGAGCGACCTCGCGGCGAAGGGAGGACGGCCCCTCGCGGCGCTGCTCGACCTGCTGATGCCCCCCTCGACCCCGGCCCGCTGGGCCCAGAAGGTCGCCCGAGGGGCGGAGGCCGCCGCCCGACGATCCGGTTGCCACCTGGTGGGAGGTGACACGAAACCCGCCGCCGGCCGCTCCGTCGTCGGTACGATGGTCGGAATCGGCGGTCGGAAGCTCGCACCGCGGAGCGGGGCCCGCCCCGGGGACCTGCTCGTGACTACCGGGCTAGTGGGCAGCGGGGGGGCGAACGCGATCCCGCTCACCCGCCGGGGCGCCCCGAGCCGGCGAGCCCTCTCCCGCCTGCTCCACATCGAGCCGCGGTTGAAGGAGGGGGCCGCGCTCGCCCCCTTCGCCCACGCCATGCTCGACACGTCCGACGGGATGGGGGAGGCCTCCCGGCTCCTGGCCGAGTCCAGCCGGGTGCGGGTGCTCCTCGAACCCGACCGCTTCCCCTGGGACTCCCGGCTCCTCGACCCTCGGATCCCGCCGACGAGGCGGGAGGAGCTCGGGTTCTTCGGAGGCGACTACGAGCTGCTGGCGGCCGTCCCGGCCCGGGTCGCAGAATCCGCGCGCGCCGCCGTCGCCCGGAGCGGCGGCTCCCTTTCGATCGTCGGGCGGGTCGAAGCCGGTCGCGGGGTCCGGCTCCTCCGCAGCGGGCGCGACGTGGCGTTCCGGTCCCGCGGCTGGGACCCGTTCGCCCGGTCCCGGCCTCCCCCGAGCCCTCGCTGACGCCCCCACGGGCACCCTTTTCTCGCCGACCCCTTGGCGGAGCCGATGGACGCCCTTTCGGCCCGCCAGGTCTCGAAGCGCTACTCCGGGGGGACCCGGACGAAGCTGGCGCTGGACGCGGTGGACCTCTCGATCGCCAAGGGCCGCCTGTTCAGCTTCCTCGGGCGCAACGGCGCGGGGAAGACCACCTTCATCAAGATCGCGGCGACGCTCCTCGCTCCCACCAGCGGAGAGGTCGAGCTGTTCGGATACGACGTGGTCCGGGAACCCGGAGCGGTGCGCCCCCTGAACGCCGTCGTCCCGCAGGAGG
>JABCYU010000031.1 GCA_013290045.1 Methanobacteriota archaeon
CCGAACGAGGGCGAGTACCGTCGATCGTTCGACGCCGCGCCTTCGACGGACCTCGAGGAGCGGCTCGCCCGGGCCCGCCGCCAGGCGAAATCGCACCGACTCACGCTGGTGGTCAAGGGCGAGGCGGACCTGATCACCGACGGCGAACGGGCGTGCCTCAACCTGACCCATTCTCCGTCGATGACGGTCTCCGGGGCCGGCGACGTGCTCGCGGGGGTCATCGGGGCGCTCGTCGCTCAGGGAGTGGCGGCGATCGGCGCGGCCCGTCTCGGAACCTACTGGGCCGGTGAGGCGGGCAACGAGGTCGCCGCATCGAAAGGCGACGGGCTGATCGCCACCGACCTCATCGAAGCCCTCCCGTCCACGCTCGTCCGGGGGCTGGCGCGGGCGCGCAGAGCCTGAGCCTGGCGCCCCGGCGTCGCGCTCAGGCGTATCGGACGCGCCCTCGGATCTCCTTCGCGCGCTGTCGCACGTCCTTGTGACCCACGGGAAACCCCTCGGCATAACCGGCGAGGAAGGTCCGGAAGAGCGCTTCGCCATGGGGGTGGAGCGCCTTCAGGTCCTCCTCGACCAGGTGGAGGTCGATCCCGAGCTCCTCGACGCTAGGCCCCCGAACGCCCATCGAGAGATCGATGAGCGCCGGAGCCCCCTCGGCCCCATCCGGAAAGATCACGTTCGAGCTCGTCAGGTCCCCGTGCGAGACGCCGCCCGCGTGGAGCTTTCCGAGCGCCACGCCGAATCTTCGGATCGGGACCTCGAGCGGGGGCGCCGCGCCGCCCGACGCATCGATCAGCTCTTTGAGCGTGGGTCCGGGGAGTTCCTCCATCACGAGCCGGTGGTGCACGAGGTCGATATCGTAGAGCACTGGCGTGCGGACGCCCAGGCGTCTCGCCTCCAGCAGGAGGCGCGCCTCGGTGCGGGTCCGCTCCTTGCGGAGGCGCTCGTCCAGCGCCTTGGGCCGGTACGCCTTGGAGTCTCGCTCCTTCAGGAGGGCGGGGAATCCCCACCAGTCGACCTTGCGGAGCGAGGCCTCGGCCCCCCGGGCCGTGATGGGGCGCGGGGGGGTCGCATCGGTCTCCATCCTCGTTTCACCGCGGCGGATGCGCCTGGACGTGACGGACGATCGCCTCCCGGGCCAGGCGGGCGGCGAGCGCGCTCGTGTTGCCGTTGTCGTAGTGCGGAGAGACCTCCATGATGTCCATCCCGGCGAGCCGAGGGGCCGCCTGGCCGATGGCGTACTTCACGTCCCGCGGAGTCAGCCCGAACGGCTCGGGCGTGCCCGTGCCCGCGGCGTACGACGGGTCGATCGCGTCGATGTCGAGGGAGATGTAGATGCGGTCGGTCTTCAGCATATTGAGGGCGCGCTGCACCGACGCCTCGATCCCCTCCTGGGCGACCTCGTGCGCGGTGACGAAGGACATCCCGATCGCCTGGTTATCGTCGAGCTCCTCGCGGGATACGGATCGGACCCCCAGCACCACCACGTTGCGGGCGCCGAGTTTCTCGACGATGCGCCGGGAGGAGCACGCATGGCTCCGCGGGTCCCCCAGGTAGCTGGATCGGAAGTCCATGTGCGCGTCGATGTAGAGCACTCCGAGCGATCCGCCGTCCGGGTACGCTTCGACGCACGGCGGCGAGCACGCGTGGTCGCCGCCGAGGATGATCGGGATCTTCCCGGCGGCGTACACCGGGCGGATCTCCTCTCGGACCGCATTCACCATGTCGGTCGCGTTGCCGAACTCCGACGCGTTCCCCAGATCGTGGATCGGGACCTCAGCGAGGTCGACGCCGGTCTCGAGGTCGTACGATTCGAAGTTCCACGAGTGCTGGCGGATCGAGTCGGGACCGAAGCGGGCCCCGGGCCGGAACGAGGTGGTCCGATCGAACGGGATGCCGGCGACGACGAACTTCGCCTCCTCCCACGACGCCGAGGCGTCGGCGAACGTCGTGTGCTGCACGTTTCGAGGACGGAGGCGTCCTATATCACCAATGCGCGTTCACGCCGGCAGAGCGGCCGACGGCGTACCGGTCGGCTGCGGGGCGCCGCGCGCGAGGGGCGGCGGCCGGACCCGATAGTAGAGCCCCTCGACGGCCACCAGCGAGACCACCGTCGTGGCTCCGGCGAACACGAACAGGCCCGGCGCGCCGTAGAACCCCAGCACGATGCCGCCCAGCAACGGTCCCAGGCTCCAGAACGTCGCATTCACGAGGTTGAAGATCCCGAGGAACTCGGCCCGATGCCCTTCCGGCGAGAGCCGGGCCGCGTACGAGAGCATCGCCGGCGACAGCATGGCGATCCCGAGCATCCGCAACAGCTGGGCCGGGATCAACTCCGGCCAGACGGTCGCGGCGAAGAACACGGCGATCCCGGCGAGGCTGAGGACCGTCCCGTAGAGCACGCCGAGGATCTCCCCACGACGGTCGATGAATCGCCCGAACGGGATCGAGAACAGCGCCCCCGTCGCCGCGCCGACGATCGCGATCGACCCGACCTGCCAGGTGTTGGCCCCGAGCTGCGTCGCGTAGTATCCGTAGAACGTCCCCACCGCGCCCATCCCGAGGGCCCGGACGGACACGGTGAGGCTGAACTTGGTGAGCTCGCGATACTCTCGCCAGGGCCGACGGTGGGGCGTGGGGGTCGCGCCCACCTCCGGGACGAACAGGGCCACGACGCAGACGGTGCCGATCATCACGACCACGATGAACGGGAACAGCGCCCCCCACCCGTACCGGAGCGAGAGGAGGCCCACGACGATGAACCCGAGGATTCCCCCCGCGTTCCCGGCGGCATTGAGCAGGCCGTACCCGGCGCCCCGTTCGGCGGTCCGGCTCGCGTCGGCGACGTACGCGCTCACGGCGGGGGATCCGAACGCCAGCAGGATGTTCGCGAGCACGAACGCACCCCCCGCGAGCTCGGCCGTGGCAAGGAAGGGGATGAGGAGGAAGACCGGCAGCGCACTCAGTTCTGCCCCGAGGAGGAACGGCTTTCGTCGGCCGACCCGGTCCGACCATCGGCCCGCGACCGGGCCGAGCAGGCTGGACGCGACGTACGCCGTGGAAACGATCGCGAGCGCCTCCGGCGGGGACGCTCCCTTGACGACGATGAGGTACGTCGGCAGGTAGACGACGAACAGGCTCCCGCGGTTGCTCGCGAGGAGGCTGTACGCCGAGAGGGGGATCAGGTCCCGATAGGCCATGGCGGGGCCCGGCATCCGACGCGGCGTTTAGCCTCCTCCCGGCGCGCCGTCCCTTTGCGGACCGCCCCATGGATTAAGTGGCGGGGTTGGCTCCCCGAGCCCAGGGCGACCGATGGCGAACTCCCTCGTCGAGCGGAAGAGCGAGGAGGACGGTGTCGACATCCTCACGCTCCATAACCCCCCGCTCAACCTGCTGAGCATAGGGGTCGTCTCCGCGTTCGCGGACGCTGTCGGGGCGGTCGAACAGACGGCCGCGACGCGTTGCGTCGTGATCACGGGGGAAGGGCAGAACTTCTGCGCCGGCGCCGACCTCAAGGAGATGGCCACTACGGGGGTCGACGAGGCGCCGAACGCCGTTCGCCGGGGCCACGAGCTCCTCGCTCGGATCTCCCACCTTCGACCTCCCGTGATCGCCGCGATCAACGGACTCGCGCTCGGTGGGGGGCTGGAACTCGCCCTCGCCTGCGACATCAGGGTGTCGGGGGAGTCGTCGAAACTGGGGGCCCCCGAGGTGAACTATGGGCTCATGCCGGCGTACGGGGGAACGCAGCGGCTCCCGCGCCTCGTCGGAGTTCCCAACGCCGCGGAGCTCATCTTCACGGGCTCGATGATCCGCGCGACCGAGGCGCTGCGGATCGGGCTGGTGAACAAGGTGGTACCGTCCGGACAGGAGCTCCGGGCCGCCCGCGACCTGGCGCACACGATCGGTCAACGCGCTCCTAAGGCCGTCCAAGCGGTCAAGCGAGTGATGCGGGAGGGCGGGGAGCGATCGCTGGCCGCCGCGCTCGAGCTCGAGGCCGAGGCGTTCGAGCAGGACGTTCTCCCCAGCGAGGACCTCGGCGAGGGGATCGCCGCTTTCCTCGAGCACCGACCCCCGAAGTTCCGAGGAGCCTGAGGTGGCGATCGAGTTCACGTTCACCGCCGACCAACAGGCGTTCCGAGAGGCGGTCCGGACCTTCCTGAAGCGCCAGGTCGCTCCGATCGTCCCGGCGATGGATGAATCGGAGGAGTTCCCGGCGGGGACGATTCGCCGGATGCAAATGGAAGGGTACTTCGGTGTCCCGGTACCGGAGTCGTACGGCGGTCTCGGCCTCGGCAAGGTCGGCTATGGCATCCTGCTCGAGGAGCTCGGGCGCGTCGACGCGTCCCACGCCTCGATCGTCGGCGCGCACACGTCGCTCGGGACCACGCCCCTTCTGTACTACGGGACCGAAGCGCAGAAGCGTCGCTGGCTCGTGCCGGCGGCGAAGGGGGAGCGATTGCTCGCCTTCAGTCTCACAGAACCCGGATCCGGCAGCGACTCCGGGGCGGTCCAGACGGTGGCCGAGGCGCGCGGGGAGCACTTCGTGCTGACCGGGACCAAGATCTACGTCACCAACGGGAGGGAGGCGGACACCATCGTGGTGATGGCCGGGACGAACGTGAAACTGGGTCCCAACGGCGGGGTGACCGCCTTCCTCGTCGACAAGGGCACCCCGGGGTTCACCGTCGGCCGATGCGAGAAGAAAATGGGCCTCCACGGAACGTCGACGGCCGAGCTGATTCTCGATCACGTCGAGCTCGGCCCGGAACACGTGCTGGGCGAGGTCGGCAAGGGGTTCTACGTGGCGATGACCGCCCTGGACGTCGGCCGGGTCTCGCTCGGGGCCGCCTCGCTCGGGGCGATGGAAGCCGCCCTCGAGGGGGCCATCGAGTTCTCGAAGAACCGGACGCAGTTCGGACTTCCCATCAGCGAGTACCAGGCGATCCAGTTCAAGCTCGCCGACATCGGGATGCACGTCCACGCCCTTCGATACCTCGTGTACCACGCGGCCGCCCACCAGGACCGGATGGGTACCGAGCCGACCGCCTGGAGCCGGCTCGACCGGTCGAACAAGACCCGGGAGTCCGCCGTCGTGAAATGCCTGGCGTCGGAGTGGGCGACGGAGGCGATCGACGAGGCGCTCCAGATCCACGGCGGCCTGGGCTACATCCGCGGGACCCCGATCGAGCGGGCGTACCGCGACGCGCGGATCGGGGAGATCTTCGAAGGGACGAACGAGATCCAGCGGCTCGTGATCGCTCGGGACCTCATCGGGCGGGGGCTGTAGGCGCCCGCGCGCCCGCCGCCCCGGCGGCGGCCTCCTCCCGAAGGACCCGTCGGAGGACCTTCTGGACCGCGCTGCGGGGCAAGGTGTCGCGGAACTCGACCGAGCGCGGCGCCTTGTAGTGGGCGATCCGCTCCCGGACGAAGTCGATCAGCTCCGCCTCGGAGACCTGAACGCCGGGCCGGAGGATCACCACCGCGTGCACGACCTCGCCCAGTTTCTCGTTCGGCCGACCGATCACGGCCGCGTCCTTGACCCCGGGGTGCTGGAACAGGACCTCCTCCACCTCCCTCGGGTAGACCTTCAAGCCGGCGACATCGATCATGTCTTTTTTCCGGTCCACGATGAAGGCGTAGCCTTCCTCGTCGATCGTCGCGATATCCCCGGTCAGGAGCCAGCCGTCGTGCAGGACGGCCGCGGTCTCCTCGGGCTGGCCGAGATATCCGAGCATCACCTGAGGCCCTTTCACCTCGAGCTCGCCGGGCATCTCCGGCGGCGCGGGTCGGGTCCGATCGGAGAGATCGACGATGCGCTGGTCGGTGCTCGGTAACGGCAGCCCGATCGAACCGGTCTTGCGCCGGCCGACGACCGGGTTCGCATGCGTCACCGGTGAGGCCTCGGTGAGCCCGTACCCCTCCACGAGGTTGCCACCGGTCAGCTCCTCGAACCGCTTCTCGACCTCGCGCGGCAGAGGAGCGGACCCGCTCACGCAGATCCGGATCGACCGGATGTCGTAGTCGCCGACCCGTGGGTGCTGGTTGATCCCCTGGTACAGTGTGGGAACCCCGGGAAACTCCGTCGGGTGGTACTGGTCGATCAACTTCAGGATCTCGTCCACGTCCGGGCGAATCTGGAGCACGAGGGTCGCGCCGTGCAGGAGGGGGTAGTTCAGTGCCACGGTCATTCCGTAGACATGGAAGAACGGGATCGAGCACAGCACGACCGGGGCGGCTGTTTCGTCGAGGCTGAACCACGCCCGACATTGGAGCGCATTGGCGAGCAGGTTGCGGTGGGAGAGCATCGCGGCCTTGGGTCGTCCCGTGGTGCCGCCCGTATACTGCAGCACCGCGACCTCCGCGGCCGGGTCTCCGGTCGCGTCCGGCACGCTCGCCGGGGTCCGTACGACCTCCGACCAACGCCGGATCGTGGGCCCGGCCGGGTATCGGGTCGAGAGCTTCTGGCGCCTCAGCTGGCGGTTCACGAACGGCCGCTTCCACCATGGGTAGAGCGCTCGGAGCCGGGCGACATACGCGACCGGGACCGCGAGCTCCGACGCGACCTTTTCGAGGTTCGGGTAGAGGATCTCGAGGGTGACGATCGCCCGGGGTCTGGCGTCCGCGAGCAGCCGAGCGAGGTCCTGGCCGATGTAGAGCGGACTGACCTGGACGACGGCGACCCCCCGCCGAAGAGCCCCGAAGAAGGCGATCGGGTACGCCGGGCAGTTCGGCAGGTAGAGCGCCACGCGGTCGCCGGGGCCGATGCCGTCCCGGGCGAGCGCCGCCGCGAATCGACCGGTCGCCTCCCAGAAACGTCGGTAGCTCCACCGGGCCCCGTAGAAGATCATCATTGTCCGGTCCGGCCATCGCTCCACGATGGTCCGGATCGCCTCGGGGAGCCGCACCGGCGGGACCTCGACCTCCGGCGCGACGTTCGGCGGGTAGTGGGCGTGCCAAGGACGGCTCGCAGTGGGTCCCGTCGCACTGGCCGCCATTCGGTTCCCTCTAGGCCGGCTCGGCGGGAGATCGCTCAAAATGGACCCCGTTCCGATAGCTCTCCACGAACCGGACCCGGTCGCCGATCGTCACGTCGGACTCCGAGCGCGCGGACGGCATCCAACCGGTGACCCGGCCCCCGCCGGCGAGTTCCACGACCAGGTAGGCGTACGGTGCGTCGTTCAGGAATTCGTCGGAGGGGACGTTCTGGACCGAGAACGCCACGACGCGCCCTTCCCGGGAGAGCTCGACCTCCTGAAGGTCCCGTCGACCGCAGGACGGGCACAGAAGCCCCCAGGTCGCCGTAGTGAACCCGCACGACGAACGAAACCCTCGCAGCCGATGCTCCTCCTCGTAGCCCCGACGGTAGTCGTCGATCGTGTGGGGGGCAGGCCCCCCTTCGTTGCGCATTACGCTCTCCACCCCTACCGTCGCCCGAAAATGTGGACCGAGCACGATCCGCCGGTCGCTCCCACGTTGTGGGCGAGCGCGAGCCCGGTCTTCGGGACCTGACGGCCCCCGGCGTGGCCGTTGAACTGCTCGAAGATCTCGACGACCTGGGCGGCGCCGGTCGCGCTGACCGGGTGACCCTTGGCCTTCAGACCCCCGGACGGGTTCACGGGGAGGCGGCCGTCGTGGGCGGTGACGCCGTCGACGGTCGCGCGACCGGCGTGGCCCTTCGGAAAGAACCCGAGGTCCTCGAGCGCCATGATCTCGGCGACCGTGAAACAGTCATGGACCTCCAGGAAGTCGATCTGCGCGGGTTCGACCTTCGCCATCCGGAACGCCTTGAGTCCGGCGGCCCGGGTGGCGGGGAGGCCGGTCAGGGTCTCGCGGTCGTGCATGTCGGCCACGGACCCGGCGCGGGCCGACGCCCGGATCACCAACGGCTCGGCCGCGGGACGGGGGAGCCGCTCCCGGGCGGCGACCACGATCGCCGAGGCACCGTCGGAGAACGGGCAGCAGTCGTAGAGCCGAAGGGGCGAGGCGATGATCGGGGATCCGAGGTACGTGTCGAGGGTGATCGGACGCTGGAAGTGCGCGTTGGGGTTCATCGCTGCGTTGGCGTGGTTCTTCACGGCCACGGCGCCGAACTCCTCCGGACGGGAGCCGTGCTCCCGACGGTAGGCCGACGCGAGCGTCGCGTACAGTCCGGGGAACGTCGCCCCGTTGCGAGACTCGAACGCGTAATCCGCGCCCATGGCGAAGTAGCTGGTCGAGGCGAAGGTGTCGAGGTGGGAAAGCTTCTCGACGCCGACCACCAGAGCGGCGTCGGCGAAACCACCGGCCACGTGGACGAACGCCTCGTGGAGCGCGGCGCTGGAGGAGGAGCAGGCGGACTCGATCGTGACCGAGGGGACCTCGGGGATCCCGAGGGCCGTGTTGATGAGCGGGCCGACGTGCGCCTGCCGCTCGGCGACCCCGAACGCGTTGCTCACGAACGTCTGCTCGATGTCCTTCGGCTCCAGCCCCGCACTGTCGATCGCCGCGAGGGCGACCCGGGACGCCGCCTCGCGACCGGTTTCGGCCATCTTGCCGAACCGGTTGGTGGCGGCGCCAACCACCCAAGTTTCGCGCATGGGAGCTTCCTATCGCCCACGGCCCCTCGGGCCATAACCGTTCAGGCCCCGCGTCCGCCGCCAATGGATCCCTCAACCCCGGCCACTCGTAGCGGAGCCGGAGCGAAGCGGGAGCAATCCCCCTCGAACGACGCCGGTCGACCGGTTCCGGCCGCGCGGAGAGCCGGGAATTACTCCGGTCCGAGCGTATCGTCGGCAACGGCTTCGGGAAGTTCGAGGAGACTGCGAAGGCGCGCGAAGATCGCGGCCGCCTCCTCCGGGTCCTTGCTCTTGATCAGCATCCGACCGTCGCGGCTGACGGTGACTTCGCGCTCCATTCGGACCACGAGCATCACCCGGGCATCGGTGACCTCGATGTGCTCGGCCTCGAGGCGTTGACGGACAGCCCCGAGGTCGAGCGGGTGTCGGGGGCGAGGGACGGCCTCGAAGGCCCCGCCGCTCGAGCAGACGCGCAGCTGGTAGTACGGCATCAGGACGAACCGACGCTCGCGTGCGAGCCGAGCGACCCCCGACCGCGGGGGACCGATTCCCCCTCTTTAGCTCTCGGCGTCCGGACGGGCGGCGTCGGCCGGGCGGCGAGCGGGTATGCCCCCGGGGAGCGCCGGGTCTGGGGGTCGGGACGGAGGGACCGACGCACGCCGGCCCCTCCCGAGGACGTTGCGGCCTACACCCACTGGACGCTGACGGAACCCGTCGGCATCGCCACGGCGGCGAAGCTGAGCGCGTCGGCGTGGAAGATATTCCCGAACAGCGTCACGCTCGTCGGGCCACCCGCGCCTTCCGAGACCGCCTGGATCGCCGCCGTCGAGATCGACATCGTAGTTGGGCAGCTCAGGTAGCTGCCGGTGCCGCACACGACCTGGCTCGCTCCGTTCGTCCCCGCGTTGCTCACGTGCGAGATGATGTTCTTGCTGACGTTGAAGGTGCCGTTGTCCACGAGGATCCCCGGCGCACCGGTCGCGGCGGCGTTGATCGTGTTGTTCTCGATGAGCGCCGTCGATCCGGGGGCGCCGTTGACGATGATCCCGTAGCCCATGGCACCGGTCACGAGGTTGTTCGTGATGAACACCGTGGAGGGGGTGGTCTCGAAGTCGGCGATCGCGTTCGGGGAGGTCCCGACGGTCGAATGCGAGATCGTCGTGCCCGAACCCGCATTGTAGAGCAGGATCCCGGACGCCTGGTAGCCGGTCCCGTACCAGTCGAGGGTGGATCCGCCGCCCGTGTAGTTGTCCGCGAGCACCTTGTCGTTCGCGAGCTGGCCGACGGCGCCGTACGCGATCTGGATGCCGTTCTGGGCCGTGGCCGAGGTGCCGCCCAGGCCGATCGTCGTGTCCCCGGTCAAGGTGCATAGGAGACCCGGGTCGTCGCAGGTGATGCCGTTCTTCCCGTAGGCGCTCACCACGGTCTTGGAGATCGTGACGTGGAGGGCGGGAGAGGGGGTGAACGAGGTCGAGAACCAGCCCGTGTAGACGTAGACGGCCAGCTGGTTCTGGCAACCGAGGAGGGAAGGCGGGAGCTCAACGCCCGTCACCTTCGCCCTCGTGAGGGTCCCGGAGGAGTTCTGGAAGTCGACGCCGACGAAGTCCGGGGTGCAGCCGCCGATCGAGCTCGCCGCGGCCGAGGCGTTCACCGTCAACCCGGAGACTGTCACGCCCGTGGTGTTCGCCACGAGGACGACGGCGGCGAGCGGGGTCTGGGGCGAGGAGGAATCCCAATCGACCGTGGTCGTGTTGATCGTCGGGGGATCGATCGTGGTCAGGGCAGGGCCGGCACCGACGAGGGTGATGCCGGAGGTCGAGATCTTGATCTGCTCGGGGAAGGAACCGGCTCCGAGGCAGATCCTCCAGCCGGGGTTCGCACTGTTGATCGCGGTCTGCACCGCGTTGTTCGCCAGGTTCTCGGAGTTCACGCTGAGGTTGCAGGTCGGCGTCGCGTGGGCCGTTCCGGCGATGGAGAACAGCGCGGAGACCCCGACGGCGGCAAAAGCGACGAGGGCGATGGTCGCCCAGACCCGGCTCGACGACATCTTGGTGGCGTTCATGATTGTTGGTCCCTATCTGCCCGGTGGCTAGGCCCGCGGCCCCCCGTGAGAGGGACCCCGAATTCGTCCACCCGGTCGCGGGCCCACCGGAGCGAGGCATATGAAATCATCTGCCGGGAGTGGCCAACCTCCTCGAAATCGGTGACCAACCTCTCGCATGCCGCGCGAATCCGGAAGTTCGCTCGCAAGGAGCCGTCCAACTTGAGACCTTGACCCGAATCCGGGACCCGGGGCGGCGGGGGCGTCTCGGCCGCCGGTCCTACATCACGACGGCGCGCCGCACGCACTCGTCGATCATCGCGTCGACGTCGATCTTCTCCTCTTCCCCGAGGATCTGGACCAGGCCGGAGCGCGTCGCGGGCCGATCCGGCACGGCTTGGCAGCACAATCCCGGCCGGGTCGAGATCCCGTAGGTACCGATCGACTTGGCCACCGCCTCGATCTCCTGCTTGTCGAAGCCGATCAGCGGGCGGACGATGGGGAGCCGCACCGAGATCGTAGCGGAACGCATGTTGCTGAGGGTCTGCGACGCGACCTGTCCAAGCGCCTCCCCCGTGACGAGGAACGTCGCCCCCTCCCGCTCGGCGACCTTTTCGGCCGAGCGCCACATGAATCGGCGGCAGAGGACGCACCCGACGTGCCGATCGGTCTTGCGCATCAGCTGGATCTGCGTCGGCCCGTGCGGGAGGACGTAGAGCGGGACCTTCTGCCCCCAGGCCTCCCGAAGCAGCCGCAGGTGGTCGGTGACCTTCTCGAGGGGCGTGTCGTCGGTGAACGGCCGATTGTCCATGTGGACGGCGACCATCTCGTGGCCCTGCCGGAGGATCATCTGTAGCGCGACGGGGGAGTCGATCCCCCCGCTCATCAGCATCACTCCCTTCGCCATCGACCCGGGAGTCGGCCCCCGGTATTTGACTTGGCTCTCTCGGGCCCCTCCAATGTAAATATCGCACCCCGCTCGCCGCGCCGTGTCTGCGTCGGGCCCTCCGGCCGTTGAGCTGTACGCCCGCGTCGAGGGGAGCGGCCCGCCGATCCTTCTCGTCCATGGGCTGGGCGGCGACCACACCGCCTTCCACGGGGTCATCCCGCTGCTCGCCCCTAGGTTCCAGGTGATTGCGCCGGACTTGCGGGGCCACGGGCGCAGCCCTTCTTCTCCGGGGATGACGTTTTCGTTCGCCGACCACGAGGCGGATCTCCGAGAGCTGCTGAAAAAGCATGGGCTGACCTCCGCTCACGTGGTCGGCCTGAGCGCAGGCGGCTTCCTCGCTCTGCAGTGGGCGCTCGATGCCCCCGCCTACGAACGGAGCATGACGTTGGTCGGAGCGTCCTCCCACTGCGACAATCACACCCGCGCGGTCGCCCGCAACTGGGCGGAAACCTATCGGAACGACGGGTTCGACGCGTACATGCTGCGCCTGCTCAAGGACCTCTACTATCCGGACTGGATCGAGGCCCACATGGAGGTCGCCGACGAGCTGCGGGAGAAGATGCGGAACGCCGACCTCCGTGGAGCGTTCGCCTGGGGGGACGCCGTCCGGAGCTTCGACCTGCGCGGCCGCTTGGGGCGCGTGAAGGCGCCGACCCTGATCCTCCAGGGGGTCGACGACGCGGTGGTCGATGGGTCGCACGGGCGGCTCCTCCGGCAGGCGATCCAGGGAGCGCATCTGAAGCTGTTCGCCCAGACCGGTCACCTCGTGCCGGTCGAACGCCCCCAGGAGACCGCGGCCGCGATCGAGGAGTTCGTCACTCGCCTCGAGTCGCCCCCGGCCGGGCCGATGGCCGACGCGTGAGATCGGGCCCAATCGGATTTCTTCTTTTACCCGGGAGGTCATACCGGCGCCCGGAGATCAATGGCCACCCCTTCAGCCACCGACACCGAGCAACGTTTCGCCGACCTGGAACGCCAGCTTCGCGAGCTGCGCGGACGCATCGCGCAGCTGGAACGGCGATTGCAGCCTCGGAGCGAGAACCCGCTCGACCGGGAGACGACCCGCGAGAAGGTCACGTACGACTGGCAGTCGTGATCCCTCGCGGGCAGACCCGACCGATCCGTTGGCGGCCCTCCCGCTTCGCCACCTCCTCGGGGCCCTCCCCGTGGAGCGGCCGAGCACGGCGGGAGCCGACGCGGCCGTGCTGATCGTCCTCCGGGACGGGACGCACGACGTCGAGACGTTGCTCATCGAGCGGACGGTCCGCGAGGGCGATCCGGCGTCCGGGCACATCGCGCTCCCCGGCGGCCGGGTCGAGCGGACCGACCCGGATCTCTGCGCTACGGCGATCCGGGAGCTCAGCGAGGAGGTAGGTCTCGGGCCGGACGACCTCGACGGGGCGGTCCGCTACGTGGGGACGGACCACGCGGCCCGGTTCCGGATGAACGTAGGGGTGTTCGCCGCAAACCTCGGCCCGGGTTCGAGCGCTCCACGCGTGCAGAGTCCGAGGGAGGTCGCGCACGTCTTCTGGCTCCCCCGGGGTCCCCTCGAGGCCACTCAGTGGGTGACGCGCGACACGTCGCGGGGCCCCCGCGAAGTCCCGGCCACCGTCTACGACGGCCGCGTCCTGTGGGGATTCACGCGTCGCGTGCTCCGCCATTTCTTCGCCCAGCGGCCCCTGGCAGAGCCGGATGACGACGACCGGGCCTTCGCCACCCGCCTCGGGGCCGGCGAAGGTTCTATGTCGCTCATCCGGTAAACCCTCCCCGACCTTGATCGCGCTCCGCTGCCCCCCGTGCCGCTGCGTCGGGAAGGGACGTGCGGGGCGCGTCGACCTCGGACCCTCGGCCCGATCCCGGAGCCGCTCCGATGCTCCGGACACTTGAATCAGGAGCCGGCGATGGCGTTACCCCCCGATCTTCCTGTCATCGATCACCACTGCCACCTTTCGCCCGACGGGGAAGGCGTCGAGGCCGCCCGGAGGTTCCGAGCCGCGGGGGGGACCCACCTGTTCCTCGCGACGCAACAGTACGGCGCCAAGACCCCCGATTGCGTCGAAGACTACGCGGCCCAGTTCGAGACCACGGAGCGGATCGCGCGGGCGGTCGAGTCGATGACGGGCGCGGTCGTCTACCTGACGATCGCCCCCTATCCGGTCGACCTGGTCCGCTCGGCCGAGACTCTCGGCCTCGCGGCCGCCGTCGAGGTGCACCGCTCCGCCCTCGAGCTCGCCGGCCGCTGGGTGGAGGAGGGGCGAGCGGTGGCCGTCGGCGAGGTCGGACGCCCCCACTTCTCGGTCGCTCCCGAAGTCTTTGAAGCCTGCTCGGAAGTGTTCCGGACCGCGCTCGAGGTCGCCCGCGACGTGGGGTGTCCGGCGGTGGTGCATTGTGAGGAGCTGACCCCAGACTCCTATCGGGAGCTTGCCGGATTCGCCGCGAGGGCGTCGTTCCCGCTCGGCCGGCTAGTGAAGCACTACGCGAAGGTGGTTCGTCCGGTCGCGGACCTGGGGGGCATCGTTCCCTCGTATCTCGCCACGCGCGACGCGGTCGCGGCCTCGGCGAGCCAACCCGGACCGTGGTTCTGGGAGACCGACTTCCTCGACGACCCGAAGCGTCCGGGGGCCGTCCTCGATCTCGCGACGGTGGCCCGACGGGCCCGCGGCATGGGGGAAACGGGACCTTCCGGCATCGAGGCCCTCCGCATCCCGTTCGAGGCGAGCGTCCAGCAGGTGTATGGGTTCCGACCCACCGTGCGCTCGGGGGTGCCGGCCCGGTGACCGCGGCGAGCCGGTCCGGCCGCCTGGTGGCCCTCGAAGGGATCGACGGCTCCGGTAAGTCGACGCTCCAACGGCGACTCGCGAAGAGATGGAGGTCGCGGGGCCTGATTGTCGCCACGATCCGGGAGCCTTCCGATGTCGCGCTGGGACGTCTGGCCCAGGAGCTCGGCCCCTCCGACCCGTGGGCGAGCGCGATGGTGTTCACCCTCGACCGACTGCTGGCCCGGCCGCACCTGGAGGCGGCGCTTCGAAAGAACGACGTGGTCCTGACCGACCGGTCGTTCTTCTCGACGCTCGCGTACCAGGGCAGCTCCGTTCCTCGCTCGTTGGCCACGCGGATGCGTCGCATGCAGCGCGGCGTGACGGTCGTCCCGGGCCGCGTCGTGTACCTCGCGCTGAGCCCCCGGGAGGCGCTCCGGCGGGTCGGGGGACGAGGGAAGGCCCGGGCCCCGCTCGAGCGGCTCCGCACCCTCGCCCGGGTGGACCGACGCTACCGACGTCTGTCCAGGGGAAGGGGGTGGATCGTCGTGGACGCCTCCCGACCGGCCGACGAGGTTCTCGAGTCCGTGGACCGGGCCCTCTCCCCGTGGGTCGTGCGCCGGGCCGGAGCGCGCCGACCGGGAACATCATCTACATCCACCGTTTCGGCGGGTCGAGGCTCGGTGTGACCCGGATCCTGAAGGCCGAGGAGACCCTCGACCCCACCTTCCTACCGCCGCGGCTCGTGGGCCGGGAGACGGAGCTCGGGCTGCTCTCGCAACGCTACCGCTCGGGCCTCGCCAAGGGGCTGCCGTACCATCAGCTGCTCACCGGAGGGATCGGAAGCGGGAAGACCGCCCTCGCGAACCGACTCGGCGAAGACCTCCAGCGCGCCGGCAAGTTCGGGGAATTGCCGGTGATGAAGATGTACGTCAACTGCTGGCGGAGGTCGAACGACCGGACGATCCTCCTCCAGCTGCTCCGGGGCGTAGGGGTATCGTTGCCGGACCGCGGCTACGCCCTCAGCGAGATGCTGGACGTCTTCGAGCAGGGGATCCGGCGGACGCCGCGCCATCTGTTCGTCGTCCTCGACGAGGTGAGCGCCCTCGTCCGTCAGGGGACGAAGCTGCTCTACCTCCTCTCCCGACCCGGCGAGGTCGGCCTGGGATCGATCTCGCTGTTCCTCGTCGCGGCCGAGGACGTCCTCCCGTACCTCGACGCGGCGAGCCGCTCGAGCTTCGGCGTCACCCACCGGCTCCAACTGACGCCGTACGATCGCGAGGCGCTGACCCGCATCCTCGGGTTCCGAGCCGAGCTGGCGCTGAGGCCCGGAAGTTACTCGCCCGATGTCCTCGACCAGGTGGCCCGCGCCGCGGCGACGAGCGGGGACGCGAGATTCGCCCTCGAGATCCTCGCCGGGGCCGCGAGGGCCGCCGAGGCCGATGGCGCGGGGGAGATCACTCCCGAGCACGTCCGGGCGGCGAAGGGCTCGGTGTTCCCAACGCTGACCGAGTCGAAGCTCGAGGAGCTCTCGCAGAACTCGCTGCTGGTCCTCCTGGCGATCGCGCGCACGCTGCGTGGGCCCCGCACCGCGACGCCGACCGAGCGCGTGCGCCTCGCCTACCAGGGACTCACCGAGGAGTACGGGACCAAGGCGATGAGCCGGGTCACCTTCTGGCGGACGGTCAAGGAGCTCGAGCGCGAGGGCCTTGTCCAGGTCGAGCCCGTCGGGACCGGCCAGTCGGCGCGGCTCAGCATGGACGAAGTGCCGGCGAGCCTCCTGAGGACGCTCGTGGAGTCTCGCCTCGGCGGCGCGACGGGGAAAGCCTAAAACCGAACCCCGGGTGGCTCGGCCGTGCCGGCCGCCGCATCGACCCTACCGGCGGCGACGGTCGCCGCGGGTCGGCTTCCGCCTTGGATCCGCAGTCGCCCCCCGCACGGCGAGTACCCCCGCGTTCGCTCGATCGTCGACGGCCAGGGGCTCGGCACGGTCTGCCGAGAGGCGCGTTGCCCGAACCTCTCCGAATGCTGGTCGGCGGGCACGGCCACGCTGATGCTTCTCGGCACCGAGTGCAGCCGGCGCTGCAGCTTCTGCGCCGTCCAGACCCGCTGGAGCCGCGGCGTCGTGGACGGGACCGAACCGGCGCGGGTCGCCGCGGCCGTGCGGAGCTGGGGGCTGCGCTACGTCGTCCTGACCCAGGTGTGCCGAGACGATCTCGACGACGGCGGAGCCGCGCTGATGGCCCGGACGGTCCGAACGATCCGGGCGGAATCCCCCGGGACCCGCGTCGAGCTGCTCGTCGGCGACCTCGGCGGGTCGACGCCGGCGCTCTCGACCCTGCTCGACGAGGGCCCGGACGTGCTGGCGCATAACCTCGAGACCGTCCGACGGCTCTCCCCGGAGGTGCGGGACCGGCGCGCCGGCTACGACCGCTCCCTGTCCGTCCTTCGGGAGGCGCGAGCTCGCGGAGCGGGCGATCTCGTCACGAAGAGCTCGATCATGCTCGGGCTCGGAGAACGACCCGAGGAGCTCGACGAGAGCTTCGCGGACCTCCGCCGCTCGGGGGTCGACCTGCTGACGCTCGGCCAGTACCTCCGCCCGTCCGCCTCCCATCGACCGGTCGACCGCTTCGTGCCCCCCGAGGAGTTCGACGAACTCGCCCGGACGGCGCGCTCCCACGGCTTCGCCGGCGTCGAATCCGGTCCGATGGTCCGTAGCTCGTACCGGGCCCAGGAGCTGTACGAGCGCGCGACCGCCCGGCACCGGAGCTAGTCGATGGCGAAGAAGGCCCGGCGCCGCCTCGAGGAGGACGAGGAGTTCCACTCGTTCCAGTTCCCGCGTTTCGACGACGAGCAGTTCCTCGCCCATGAGTTCGAACAGACCTACGCGACGGCCATCGCCTTCGCGCTCGCCGGCGGCATGGCCGTGGTCTCCTACCTGATCGACCGGGCGAACCTGCCGGCCGTTCTGGCGCTCGCGGCGGCGATCGCGATCCTCGTCGCCAGCCCGTTCCTGATCCAGCGCCTGCGCCCCCTGTCGAGCGAGTACACGAAGGGCGATTGGGCCGGGCTGATCGTGATGATGATCTTCGGCTGGCTGGGACTGTGGTTCGTGCTCCTGAACGTGCTGCCGACCTAACGGGGCGTCGGTCGCCACCAGGGAAGCCGTTTGTCCAGCAGCTCGCCGAGCGCCGCGTCGACCTCGGGACCCTCGGTGAGCTCGTCAAGCGGGCCGATCCACGCTCGTTCCGGAACGCCCCCCTTCAGGTCGCGTCCCAGCGGCAACCGGGGGAGGGACTCCCGGAGCAGCCCCTCGATGGACCTTTCGCCCCGGCGCGTCTCGACGGCCAGGTTCCCTTCGTCGTCGATGTACGGCCCCTGGACCACTTCGGCCCCGGGCGCCGCCCACTTCTCGAGGAACGAACCGACCCGATCGATCCCCGCCGGGGGACCTGGGCGACGTCGTACGGCCGGCAGCAGGCGCGAGCCGACCTCGAGAAGGACCAGGACCCGTGACGGACCCGCCGCTCCCGCGACCCCGAGTACCGCGAAACCCTGGCGCTCCGCTTCCTCTGCCACCGCGCGCTCGGCCTTGCGAAGCTGGGGGTACAGGACGTCGTCGACAAGCGCCGGACGAGGCAGGGTCAGGGCGGCGACGTGGGTCGCGCGATCGCGGACCCGGTCGAGGCCGGCCACGAGGGTCAGCCCTGGGGACGTTTGGGTTTCGAACGCCTCCGGGGTCGGTCGCTCGAGGAATGCCTGGGAGGAGAGGATGAAGGCGGCCAAGTTGCGGCGAGAGAGCGCGGTGGCGACGTTCCGATGGGGGTCGACCGGGTCTTCCATCACCAGCGCGACGTCGTCCGGGACGCGGGGGGCGGAGTCCGCCGACCACAGGAGGCGTGCCGGGATCCGCCAGTGGGCGGCGTCCGACAGCACCTGATGGAACGAGCCGAATTTCAGGACGAGGAGCTCGACGAGGTACCCCGAAAAGCCTCCCGTGCGCGCCTCTGACCCGTACAATCGGTGGGCCCTCAGGAACTGCTTGAGGAGGCGCACATCGGCGACCATCGAGGGGTTCTGGCGCTCCACGAGGAACGCCTGGTGGAACGGTGTCCGATCGACGGCGCTCAACGGCTGGGACGGGTCGGTGATCGCATAGCCGGGCACTGCGTCGACGGCGAAACCCTCGAAGGTGCCCCGGAGGTACGGGTGTTCGGCGTACCGGGTCTCGGGCCGCTCCAGGATGGCACCCGCCAGGGAGAGCCCTTCCTTCTCCAGGTCGGCGCGCCCGACCGTCGGCGGGTAAAGGAAGAACAGGTCGATGTCCAGCCGGTCGCGGAGGAACGTTCCCCGTGCCGCGCTCCCCGCGACGACGATCTTCTGCGGGGCGATCCGGCGACCCTCGGCGGCCCGGCGGGCGTTCTCGACCAGCCGCGCGGCCGTCGAGGCGACGCGGGCGAGGGTGGCCGTGTCCGGCGCGATCCGCTCGCGCACCGCCGCCTCGACCGCCTCGGCCGCTCGATCGGACGACGACGTGGCCGGTTCCATCGGGGGCGGCACCGCGTCCCGCGCATGAAGCCTTGGGGTCGGTGGCGAGGCGGCCGCCCAAGCGTTATCGGGCGCGGGGTCGTACTAGCGCGTCAGGGGGTCGGGTGGCGGTCGTAGGACATCGGGCGACGCTGTTCGAGCCGATGTCGGACGGCAAGGTCCGCTGCACGGCCTGCGCTCGGTACTGCGCGATCCCCGAGGGTTCTCACGGTTTCTGCTACGTTCGGGAGAACGTCGGCGGCGAGCTCCGGTTGCTATCGTACGGTCTGGCGGCCGCCGTCCAGGTCGACCCGGTCGAGAAGAAACCGCTCTCGCACTTCCATCCGGGCGCGCGGGTCCTGTCGATCGGGACCGTCGGGTGCAACTGGCGCTGCCAGTACTGTCAGAACGCCGAGATCTCCCAGGAGCAGGCGGTCAGCGGGCGCCCGCTCAGCCCGACGGCCGCCGTCGACCTGGCGCTCCGGCTGGAGTGCCAGGGGATCACCTTCACGTACAACGAGCCGACGATCTTCATCGAGTACGCGCTCGACGTGATCCGCGCGGCGAAAGGCCGAGGGCTGTTCGCCAACTTCGTGACGAACGGGTACATGACGCCGGAGGCGGTGGAGCTGATCGGGCCGTACCTCGACGCCGTGAGCGTCGACTTCAAAGGAAGCGGCGAACCCGGCTTCATGCGCCGGTACATCACCGCCAAGGGACCCGCCCCGATCCTGGACACGATGGTCGCCTTGCAAGAACGCGGGGTCCACGTCGAGGTGACGGACCTCATCGTTCCCGAGGTCGGTGACGACCCGGAGGCGCTGCGCGGTCTCGCCCGCTTCGTGCGGGACCATCTCGGTCCCGAGACCCCGTTCCACCTGCTCCGTTGGCACCCGGACTACAAGATGCTGGACCTGCCGGAGACGCCGGTGCCGACGCTCGAGCGGCTCCACGCGATCGCCAAGTCGGAGGGGTTGGAGTACGTCTATCTCGGCAATGTCTGGGGCCATCCGCTCGAGTCCACCTACTGTCCCGGGTGCGGGAGCGTCGCGGTGGAGCGCTACGGGTTCTTCATCCGGGACTGGCGGCTCGATGACGAGAACCGGTGTCGATCGTGCCGGCGCGCCATCCCGATCGTGGGCCGCCTCCGTCCCGAGTACGAGCCGACGTTCGCCGCCCCGGTTCGCTGACCGGACGCGGGTCGGGTCCCCGCCGGCAGCCCCCGACGGATCAGGGTTCGGGGCGGTTCGTCGCTCGCCTTCCGAACGAGGGGCGCCGCGGGTTCAGTAGTGGTCCGGGATCGGCCCTTCCCACTCCTCCTCGGGGTGGTCGTACAGGCAGATGTAGTTCCCGTCCGGGTCGGTCAGGTACGCGATGCGGTGCCCGGTCGTGGTGATCCAGACGTCCGCGTCGACGAACTTCGCGAGGACCGGATCCGTCCTCGCCTTCTCCACCGCCGGTCCGTTCACCCACATCTTGGGGGTCGAGGGGGCGATCCCCTTCGCCTTCAGCCGTTCCAGGAACTGCGGGAGGTCGCGGACCCGTACCTCGAGGTGGTCGAGCCCCTCGCCGGCGACGTACGGGGCATAGAACGGACTCGCCTCGGCGTACCAGTTGAGCTCGAGCCGCTGACCGGATCGGCGGTCCTTGAGGAGCACGTAGGCGCTGTCGTCGTCCGACGCCCGCTTGAGCTCGACCAGGTCGAGGATCGAGCGGTAGAACTCCAGGGACTTTTCGAGGTCCGTCACGCGGATCCCCACGTCACTCAGCCAACTGTCCGACATGTCTCCGCGATTCCTAGGGGCGGGATAGGCCTATCGAGCTCCGCCTTCCCCGCGACCCGATCCCGGCGCCGTTCCTGGCTCGGCCCGGCGCCGGAAAGGAACATCCCCGATGGGCCGGGTGGCCCGGGGTCCGACGGCGCGGGAATCGGTCGTTCGAGCTACTCCGGGAGCGGTTGATACCGTCGGGATCGGTAGAACCAGAGACCGATCGGGACGAGGACCACCCCGACGATGAGCAGGATCGCCCCATCGACCTCTATCGCCGGCAGAGGACACCCGTGGGCCGGGCAGGCTGATCCTTGGGAACAGTCGACGGCCGGGCACGAGGAGGGGACCAACGAGCCACCCAGGACGAGGAGCAGCACCCCCACGACGACCAGGCCCATGGCCACCCCGAACGGAATCCATCCGCGCGCGGGGGATCTCCATTTCGTCCCCCCCATGGTCACCGAAGCACGCCTCCCCGGAACGTCCCGGTGCGTGGCGGTCGGCCGCCCGCACCTCGCGTTGCGAAGATGACCGACGATCCGATGCGACCCGCTGGTGGAGTCCGGCGAGGACTCTTCCCCGGGAATGCCCTTCGGGGACCCGGCCGGAGAAACGGGATCACGGTCACGATCTGCGGCCTGCCGTGCTCGCTCCCCGCGGCGGACGCAGGCGCTGTCGGGCCTTGTTCTCCGCGACCCGCGCCCGCACGATCTTGATCACGAGCGAAGTAGGCAACGGCCTCGCCGGCGTGAATCGAAGTGTGCCCTTGCCCGACTCGTACGGCCTCACCTCGGCGGCGAATCTGGCGCGGACCGAGGCGCTTCCTGCAAAGAAGCTGCAGTGGTCGCGGAAAGCGGCGTAGTAGACCAGCATCCCGTCCTGACGGAAGGCGGGCATCCCGTAGCTGACGACCTCCTGGGCCTCCGGGGCCGCGGCCCGGATGGTCGTGCGCAGCCGCTCCAGGAGTCGGCGGAACGGAGCCGGGACCCCGGCGAGGTAGCGATCGACATCGCCTGGACCGGTCGAGGCGCCGGCCTTCCGGGCCGCGGTGGGGGTGCGTCGTGCAACCCCGCCGACTCGGGACCGCGCCCCCACGGCCCGGGTCCGGGCGGATTCACTCCCTCGGGGTCGGACGCGGTTCATAGGTTCAGAATATCTCGATCCAGTTCCCATCCGGGTCGGTGACGAAGTAGATCCCCTTGATACCGTGGGGTCGGAGGGGGCGAGGGCGGGAGCCGCCCCCGCTTTGACGAGCCGCCGGAAGGTGCGGGCCGCGCTTCCGCCGGCGGTGATGCTGATGTGGTCGAGCCCCTCCCCGGCCGTGTACGGGGTCGCGAAGGTCGTTCCTTCCGGGTACCAGTTCAGTTCCAGTCGTTGGCGGCTGCGGTCGTCCTGGAGCAGCACCCAACGACCGCCATGAGGGGCCTGGCCTCTCCGTAGTTCACGTAGGCCGACCAGCCGGGTGTAGAAGTCGATCGAGCGGTCGAGCTCGCGGACCCGGATCCCAAAGTAGCGGAGTCCCACGATCGACTCGAAGGCGCCTCGGACTCATAG
Organism: Methanobacteriota archaeon; assembly: GCA_013290045.1. Taxonomy (GTDB): domain Archaea; phylum Thermoplasmatota; class Thermoplasmata; order Lutacidiplasmatales; family UBA184; genus Lutacidiplasma. Next base: position 22,155 of record JABCYU010000031.1, read on the forward strand.
GGGTTAGGTCCCCCGGCGACCGGCGTTCGCCGGGGCGCGCCCGAGCCGGCTCACGGGGTCCGTGCAGCGCAGAACCCGGGCCTAGTAGAATCCCGCGCCGACCATACAGATCAGGGTCGCCAGCAGGAGCACGAGCGTCAGGATGGCCGTGATCTGGGCGAGTTTCTGGGTCCGAGGGAGTTCGGCCGGCGGCTGCGACTGGCCCCCCGCCACCATCTCGCGAACCAACCGGACCGCTTTGAGCTGGTACGGCACGGCGACGAACTCCGACACGACGAAGGCGAGCAGGGCGAGAACGATCCCGACCCGGAGGTCCACCCCGTAGAACGAAGACGGATCCAGGATGCCCGGACCTCCGAGGCTGTAGAGGAGCATCGCCCCGAACAGGACGGTCAAGCCCGCGGAGACCTGGAAGAACCGCACGACGCGGGGAACGACCTTGACCATGAACTCGC